>NZ_JPON01000001.1:2382500-2682500 GCF_000733935.1 Methylomarinum vadi | reverse complement strand
TGCGGGTGATATGACAGGGGATTTGCCGAGGATGGTCCTCCCGTTTGCCCAAAAAAGAAAACACCGGCACCGGATCGTCGCCATGCTGCACTTCCAGCTTGCTATAGTCGATGGTGCGGCCGTCGATGCGCGGCGGCGTGCCGGTTTTCAGGCGGTCGACCCTGAACGGCAGTTCCCGCAATCTGTCCGCCAGTGCGGTCGAAGCCGGATCGCCGGCCCGTCCGCCGCTGTAATTTTCCAGGCCGATATGGATTCTGCCGCCCAGAAAGGTGCCGGTGGTCAGAACCACGGCACGGGCGTAAAACTCCAGCCCCATCAAGGTCTTGACGCCAATAACGCGCTCTCCTTGCACGATCAGGTCGGCCACGGTTTGTTGGAACAGCGACAGATTGGCTTGGTTTTCCAGTGCGCTTCTAACGGCTTGTTTATACAGGCTGCGATCGGCTTGGGCGCGGGTCGCGCGTACGGCAGGCCCCTTGCTGGCATTGAGCACACGGAATTGAATGCCGGCCCGGTCTATCGCTTGGGCCATCACGCCGCCCAAGGCATCGATTTCCTTGACCAGATGCCCCTTGCCGATACCGCCGATCGCCGGATTACAACTCATCTGTCCCAACGTCTCGATATTCTGGGTCAACAATAATGTTCTCGCGCCGCAACGCGCGGCGGCCAAGGCCGCCTCGGTACCGGCATGGCCGCCGCCGACAACAATAACATCAAACTCTTTCTGGAATTTCACGTGCAAACTATGGTCAAATAAAACGTGTATATTACTGGTTTACAGAGAAAAAATCATGAAAAAACGTAAGAAATCAACAGCCTTGCCGGCTGCGGTGCCGAACAATCCGGTGGCGAAATTCGCCCGCCAATTCAATAAAGCGGCGATTTTCAAAGATAAAAGCAAATATAACCGTAAAGCGAAACATAAAGGCCAGGAGCCTTTTCCGATGAAGTCACGTGAATTCACCGGAAAAGGTTTCGGCCGAACCGCTCAATCTTCGCTTTTCCTGGCGCAATGAGTACATTGGAAAGAATAGGGCATGGCTTGTAGACGTTCCTTTTTTATCGGCTGGCCGCAGACTAGGCAGATACCATAGGTTCCGCTATCGATCCGGGAAATGGCCTGCTTGACTTTATCGATCTCGTCCCTCGTCGCATCGCCAGACGCATTAAACTCCAGATCGTTATCCGTTTCCTCGGCCCGCTCTAAGAAATCCCGAGCCGGCGACTGCCTGACATCGCCGGTTATCTTTTTCAAGCGTTCATCCAAGTCTTCCAGCATGTCGATTAAATTGCTGCGCACGTCGTCGTATTGAGTCAAAACCACTCCCTCTTCAGCTTTTACAACCTGGGCAATGATGCCTCAACTGGTGCCGTTTGTCATCGTCAAACAATCAGTTTATTGAACTATACTTGGTTTTGGCAACTAAACCCATGCACCGTTAACACAATTGTCTAGCGATACTTCTAACGGAAATTAATCTGCTCGATTATGGACAGTTCACTCAATCAATTACTCGAATCGGCCAATCGAATCATTCTCGGCAAACACCAACAAATCCGCCTGGCGGTATGCTGCCTGTTAGCCAAGGGACACCTGCTGATCGAGGATATTCCAGGCGTCGGCAAGACGACGCTTTCCCATACGCTGGCCCGATTATTCGGAATGAATTATCAGCGCATTCAGTTTACCAGCGATATTCTACCCGCCGACATTATCGGTTCGTCGGTATTCGATGCGGAAAATCATCGATTCACCTTTCATCAGGGGCCGATTTTCAATCAAATGATCCTGGCCGACGAAATCAACCGCTCGACGCCGAAAGCGCAAAGCGCATTATTGGAGGCGATGGAGGAGCATCAGGTCACCGTCGAAGGGAAAACCTATGCCTTGCCGAAGCCTTTCTTCGTCATCGCCACGCAAAACCCTTCCCATCAAATCGGTACCTTTCCGCTTCCCGAATCGCAATTGGACCGGTTCCTGATGCGTATCGAGCTGGGCTATCCCAGTCCACAGGCGGAGCGGGAATTGTTGACCGGTAAACAGCGCTATGCCCTGATAGATTCGTTATCGGTTCAACTGCCACCGGAACGACTCGAAGCCATGCAGCAGGCGGCAGGGGAAGTCTATGCGTCTCCGGCCTTGCTGGATTATCTGCAGGCCATTATCGCCTTCACCCGCCAATCCGGCGAATACCACTGCGGTCTGTCGCCCCGTGCCGGCCTAGCTCTACTGAGTGCCGCCAAGGCCTGGGCCTTCATGGACAAGCGTAACGCGGTGATCCCGGAAGACGTTCAGGCAGTGCTGGCTTCCGTCGCCGGCCACCGCATCCGCTCAGGAAGTACCGATTCGGAAGCGATCGTGGCCCCGATACTGAATCAAGTGGCTATCCCTTGAGCGAAGCCGGCTTAAGCCTCAGAGAGCGATTTCGACTCAGCCGTTTTTTGCGCGGCGAGAAACCGGTCGACCAACCGGTCAGACTGACTCACCGGCGTATCTTCATTTTACCCACCGGCCGCGGCCTTGGTTTCGTATCGTTGATCGCCTTGTTATTGTTGATCGCTTTTATTTATAACAATAACCTGGCTTATTTGTTGGCTTTTATCCTGGCCAGCGTCTTTTTCGTTACGATACTCCACAGCTTCAAAACTCTGGCGGGCTTGGTGATGAAATCGACGCACAGCCAGCCCGCCTTTGCCGGCGAGGCGGCCGGTTTCACTTTCACTATCCATAATCCGCTCCGGCAACCGCGAAATAATCTAAGCGTTTCAATACAAACGGAACAGAGCATCGAATTGGCCGCCATGGAACAAAAATCGCTTGTTCTTTATGTCGAGACCCGGCAACGCGGCTGGCTGGCTTGCCCTACCGTCACATTATCGAGCACCTACCCACTGGGTTTCTTTCGGGCCTGGTCCCCTTTACGGTTTAATCTGCAAGCATTGGTCTATCCGAAACCCAGCAATGTTGAATTACCGTTCCCGGAAAGCGATGGCGGCAATGGAGAACTAGGACAGGGCGGAAGAGGTCACGAGGATTTTTACGGAATCAAAAACTACGAAAGGGGAGACCCGATCAGGCAGATACACTGGAAAGCCTTCGCCAAGGGCCAGGGACTCTATAGCAAGGAATACGCCGGTACTACGGCCAGCCAACTATGGCTGGATTACGCAACGACACCGGGCCATAGCCTGGAAGAAAGACTGAGTCAATTATGCCGCTGGGTTATCGATGCGGAACATGCCGGCTTGCCATACGGGCTGATGCTGCCCGGCACCAAAATCGCGCCGGCCCACGGCCGCTTGCACTACGAAAAATGTCTGGAAGCACTGGCATTGTTTTAGGAAACGGATCGATGGCAACGGACAAACGGATTTTCATTTTTTTGTTAGTCTCGATCGGCCTGATCGCGCTTCCCCATTTCAACAACATCCCTTTGCCGTTGTTCGGCTTTTTTTATCTGTTGCTGGGTTGGCGCTTCATCGCGTTATGGAAACCGGCCTGGCTGCCGAACAAATTTTTGGTGTTATTTTTAACCGTGTCCGGCATTGCTTTGCTGTACAGTCAACATCAGGGCATTTTAGGTCGAGATGCAGGAACCTCGTTATTTATCACGGCCTTGGGGCTGAAGCTGCTGGAAGTCAAATCCTCTCGCGATATTTACCTGACCAATTATTTGGCCTTCATCGTCGCCAGTACGCTGTTCCTTTATCAACAAAGCATGTGGATGGCCGTTTACATCTTATCGGTCTGTTGCGTTCTATTGGCCACCCTGGTCACGATTAACAGCCGTCTGCAAAATGCGCTGACCGCGCTAAAAATCGCAGCGCTGATCATCATGCAAGCGTTGCCGCTTGCCATCGTCTTGTTTCTTCTTTTCCCCCGTATCGAAGCGCCGCGTTGGATGTTGTTCGAAGACAAACAGCAAGCCAGGTCGGGTCTCAGCGACACGTTGGAACCGGGCAGCATCAGCCGCCTGGGTTTATCCGACGAGCTGGCTTTCCGAGTGAAATTCGACGGCGACATCCCGCCTCCCGAGCAACGCTATTGGCGCGGCCCGGTGTATTCCTACACGGACGGTAAACGCTGGACGGAAAGTCCGAACCGTTTTTTCCGTCGTTTCATGGACCGGCCCCGTTTCTTGGGCACTCCTTATCGTTACAAATTGCTCATGGAGCCCCAGAAACACCATTGGGTTTACGCATTGGACCTGGCGGCCGAATACAACGATCCGTTGCAACGCACGAGTTTTTACCAGTTGGTCACTCCTAGCACGCCGGAGGAACGGGCGGAATATCGAATTGTCTCTTATCCGCACTATAACACCGGATATCTGACGAAAACCGAACATCACGATAATCTGCAGCTGCCCGGTGAACCTTCATCCCGCATCACGTCGCTGGTAAGACGTCTACACGGTTTCGATGGCGAACCGGAAGCGTTCATCCGGCAACTGCTTAAATTTTTCCGCGAAGAACAATTTTATTACACCCTGATGCCCGACGTCATGAAGGACAACCCGATCGAAACCTTCCTGTTCGAAAGTCGCTACGGCTTTTGCAGCCATTATGCGACCGCCTTCGTTTACCTGATGCGGGTCGCCAATATCCCGGCACGGGTGGTCGGCGGTTATCAGGGCGGGGAATTGAACAAAGTCGGCGGATTTATAGAAGTTCGCCAGGCCAACGCCCATGCCTGGGCCGAAGTATGGCTGAGCGGCAAAGGTTGGGTACGGTTCGATCCGACGGCCGCCGTCGCGCCGGAACGGGTGGAACAGGATGTCAATATCGATTTGCAAATCGCCAGTGGCGAGGTCAATTTCACCCCGGTCGAAATCGGCGCGGCGATGAGCTGGCTAAAACGCGGCCGGCAATTGTGGAACAGCCTCGATTACCAATGGCAACGCTGGGTCATCAATTACAGCAATACCAACCAATCCAATTTACTGGCCGCTCTGGGCATAGACAATATCGAACGATTGCTTTATTGGCTGATCGGCTCGGTAACCTCGGTATCGCTGCTGCTGGCCTGGCTGCTGCTCAGAAACAACCGGCCTAGAGCCGATCCGGTTATGGCGCTGTATCAAAATTTCTGCGCCAAACTGGCCAAGCAGGCGGGCCTGCAAATCAGAACCGGTGAAGGGGCGCGCCATTTTGCCCAGCGAGTCAAACGGCGGCATCCCGAAATGGCCGGACGAATCGACGACATAACCGGCCTATTCATCAAACTGCGTTATCAGGCCGATGCCGAGGAAACAGACCTGCGGCAATTCAAGCGACAAGTCCGAAAATTTCAAATCCCCAAGCGCTAAGCCCGATACTATTTGATCAGTTCCTGCGCGGGAACGATTTTAACTTTTTTTGCCGGTTTCTGCTCGGCCTGCTGTGCCGGTTGCTCGCTTTGCGCCGTCAAAGCTTCCTGCTTGCGCTTGGTGCCTTCGCCGAACAATACCATGGCGATCATGAACAATGCGACCGCTATCATGACGATCGGCATTCTGCCCGGTTTTTCAACCCAAACCAGCAACCATTTAGGGTTGATCAACCCAATGATCAAAACTAGCAACGAGATAATAAGTAAATTGATACCTGCCGTTATCATGAGTTTGCGACCGTTACCTTACAATTAAAAAAATATACATTATTATTAGATAGCTGGGTGTTTGCAATACGCATTCCTTTTTTATTTTAAGTTAGGCGACTAACGGAGAGTTGTTATGACCGGCTTTGGTATATTTGTCACCGCCTTGTTGATCTTTGCGGTGTTGATGGTAATCATGAGCGTCAAATCGGTACCGCAAGGCATGGAATATACCGTAGAACGTTTCGGCCGTTATACCGGCACCCTCACCCCCGGTTTGAACATCATCGTGCCGATCATCGATCGAATCGGCCGCAAATTAAACGTCATGGAACAAGTCCTGGACGTGCCTTCGCAGGAAGTCATCACCAAGGACAACGCCATGGTCCGGGTCGACGGCGTGGTGTTTTACCAGATCATGGATTCGCCCAAGGCGGCCTACGAAGTCAACAACCTGGATCACGCCATCGTCAACCTGGTCATGACCAATATCCGGACTGTGATGGGGTCGATGGATCTCGACGAGTTGTTATCGCGCCGTGACGACATCAACGCCAAATTGTTGAGTGTAGTCGATGACGCGACGACACCCTGGGGCATCAAGGTCACCCGTATCGAAATAAAAGATATCGAACCGCCTCGCGACCTGGTCGAGTCGATGGCCCGGCAAATGAAGGCGGAGCGGGAAAAACGTGCCGCCATTTTGGAAGCCGAAGGCCATAAACAAGCCGAAATTCTTCGCGCCGACGGCGAAAAACAGGCCGCGATCCTCGATGCCGAGGGACGCCGGGAATCCGCCTTTCGCGACGCCGAGGCCAGAGAACGCTTGGCCGAGGCTGAAGCGCGCGCCACCACGATGGTATCGGAGGCAATCGCCAAGGGCGATATTCAGGCGATCAATTATTTCGTCGCCCAAAAATACGTCGAATCTTTGAAGGAGGTCGCCGCGGCGGATAACAGTAAAGTCGTTCTGATGCCGCTGGAAGCATCGAGCGTAATCGGCGCGCTGGGTGGCATCACCGAACTGGCCAAAGAGGCGATGGCTAAAAGGGAAAAATAATGGCCGAAATCGAACTTATCTTTTGGTATTGGTGGGTACTGGCGCTGGTTTTATTAGGGATAGAAATTCTGGCACCCGGCTTTTTTTTTCTCTGGATGGCGATTGCGGGGCTAATTACCGGCATCGTCCTCTTCCTTGTTCCCAGTACCGGTTTTGAAATCCAATTACTGATTTTCTCGGTACTATCCTTCGCCTCTGTCGTGGTGTGGCGCCGCTATGTCGGTAAACACCCCGAACAAACCGACCATCCTTTGCTGAACAAACGCGGCGCTCAATATGTCGGCAGAACCTTTACCTTGATCGAGGCCATCGAAAACGGCCAAGGCAAAATCAAGACCGGTGACAGCATCTGGAAAGTCTATGGCGAAGACTGCCCTCAAGGAGCAAAAGTCAAAGTCACCGCTGTCGAAGGAACCGTTTTTAAAGTAGAAAAAATTGATTAACCGCCTGTCTTAAGAAATCCTTAATTTTTCTTCTATATCTTCAATCGGCAACTATTAGAGTTCCTTTGTTGAACGTACTTCGATACAAACATGCGTTTATTACTGATTGAAGATGATGAAATTCTCGGTGACGGCCTGCAAACCGGCTTATCGTTGGAAGGCTACGCCGTCGATTGGGTGAAAGATGGCAAACTGGCCGACGAAGCCCTGAGAACCAATCTTTATGAACTGGTCGTCCTGGACTTGAACCTGCCCAGGATGAATGGAATTACGCTGTTGGAGGAAATGCGTAAGCGCAGGGATCACACCCCGGTACTGGTATTGACCGCCAAGGATACCCTTAACGACAAAGTATTGGGACTGGACAGCGGCGCCGATGATTTTGTCGTCAAACCCTGCGATCTGGCCGAAATTTGCGCCCGGCTCCGGGCCCTTTACCGCCGCTGCGGTAACGGGAAGCTACCGGTAATCGAACACAAAGGCGTTAAATTGGACCCCGCGTCGCATCAGGTTTTTTACCACGGTCAACCGATCGAGTTGTCGCAGAAGGAATTTGAAATACTCAGCTTTCTGATGAACCACATCGGCCAGGTTTCCTCGCGCACCCGCCTGGAAGAGACTTTGTACGCCTGGAATTCCGAAGTCGAAAGCAATACGGTTGAAGTCCATATCCATCATTTACGCAAAAAGCTGGACAACAAATTGATCAGAACCATTCGTGGCGTCGGTTATATCATTGACGAAGACTGATTGTTCAATTTCTCCAGATCGCCATGAAAATACGACTGTTGCCAAATTCGCTAAAGAAAAAGCTGTTGTTTTTTCTACTGCTGGTTACGGTCATCATTTGGGGGTTGACTGCCTTCATCAGCTATAAGGAATCGCAGAACGAAGTCACCAAGTTGTTCAAGGCCGAACTGGCCCAATCCGCCGGCGTTTTGCACGCCTTCGTCGAAAGTATGCTACATGAAGGATCGCTATCGGAACATTGGGATGTAGACCATACCTCCAATCTGTTGCACACCCATGAATTGACATATCAATATGCCGGTAAAATCGCTTTTCAACTTTGGTCGGTGGAAGACGGCCTGATTCTGCGCTCGGAAAGCGCGCCCAAGTTTGCCTTATCCCAACTGCGCAACGGCTATAGCCTGACGACAATCGACGAACACCGCTGGTATGTATTCAGCATCGCCAACCACAACGGCGAATACATCATCCATGTCGGCCAGCGGGAAGATGTCAGGGAAGCGATTACCATCGACATAGCCAGGCAATTAATGCAAAACTTCTTGCTGGGACTCCCAGTATTGGGGATCGCGATCTGGATCATCGTCAGCCATACTTTATCGCCGATCAGCCACCTTAAGGAGCAACTCTCCAAGCGCGAAGCCGGTTATTTGGAATCCTTACCGCTTAACGGATTGCCGGAAGAAATTTTGCCGCTCGTCGAGGAACTCAATACCTTATTTAGCCAATTGGAACAGGCTTTTGAAAACGAACGCAATTTCACCTCGGACGCATCGCATGAATTACGCACGCCGCTGGCCGGTCTGTTGACCCAAATTCAGGTGGCGCAAAAAGCGAAAGACGAAACCATGCGCGCTCAGGCTTTGGCCAAGGCGCAACAAGCCGTATTGAGAATGACCCGCATGGTGCAGCAATTATTGACCTTGTCTCGAGTGCAGAATCAAAACGAAAATCTGACGCGAATCGCCATCGACATCAACCGGGAAATTATCAGTGTCATCAGCGATATCCAGTCCTTAGCCCGCAACAAAAATATCGATATCGAATTTCAAAGCGGAGAAACCCTGACTATTTCCGGGAACATGCAGTTAATCAATATTTTGATCAGAAACCTGATTGAAAATGCGGTCAAATATTCGCCACTGAACGGCAAGGTTAAGATCCGCACCTTGCGCGAAAAAAACAAGGTTTGGTTCAGTGTTGAAGATAACGGCCCCGGCATCGATGAACAGGATTACGACCGCTTGACCCAGCGTTTCTATCGCTGCGTCGAAACGGCCAATAGCGCGGAAGGCTGTGGACTCGGGCTATCTATCGTACAACGAATTGCCGCCATACACGAAGCGGAAATCCATTTTTCCAGATCGAGCATGGGCGGCCTGATGGTGTTGGTTGTCTTTGATTTGCCCATTATTCGTCCGGTTGCGATTAACCGGCGAAAATCGTATTTTTTCAGAAAAAAATCACAGCTTTAATTACCAATCCTTCCACTTAAATTGTTTTAACCGCTGCTTGAATTTTTCCTTATCCCTGTAATAACTTATCGCTAAAAAAAGCAGCGGCCAAATCAGCAATAAGACTATCTTGGCCAGTGTTGCAAAAGTCATGATGGATATCCCCTTTATTTCTCAAGTCTTTACAGACGATGATCAATATTGCTCAAAACTTGCCGTCAATTCTAACAATGTAAACTCCCGCGATACTAACCTAATCGCGACCGAATCCGATACAATAACAGCATTTGAACCTATAATTATTTCACATTCATGAAAATTTCTTTCGAGATTGTTCCCCGTAGCGAACAGGCGTTCGCGGAACAATATCAGTTCGTGCAAACATTAGGATCATCGATCGACTTGATCAATGTACCGGATATACAGCGTTTTTCCACCCGTAGCTGGGAGACGGTCAAACATATCGATCGCAGCAGACACCAGTTTATTCCGCATTTCCGGGCCATCGATTTCGATCTTAAATCCGGAGATATTTTCCATATCATCGAACAATACGAGTTGGATCACGTTCTGCTCGTTTCCGGAGACCCGCCGGAAGGCTTGAAACGCAGTTTCTACAAAACCAATGTCGTCGATTTGATTCGTGCCGTCACGCTACGCTTCCCCAAGATTTCTGTCTATGCCGGCTTCGACTCGCATCGAAACGGCGTCCAAGACGAGTGCAATTACATCAAACGAAAAGCCGACGCCGGTGCCTGCGGTTTTTTCTCGCAACCTTTTTACGACATGCGTATGATCGAGATTTACGCGGAACAGATGCAGGGCCTGGAAACCTTTATCGGCCTAAGCCCGATCACCACCGAGTCATCGATGAAATATTGGGAAGTTAAAAACAAGGTGCAATTTCCGGCCAATTTCAAGACGGATTACGAATGGAATATCGAATTCGCCAACCAGGCGATCAAGCTGGCCCAGGAGGCCGGCATGAACATCTATTTCATGCCGATCCGGATCGATCTGGAAAAATATTTCGGTAAAATTGCCTTTCCTAATGAATAACAAATATTCCAGGATGTAATTTGACTACGCATCGTTTCAAATCAATGACAAAAACGATATTTGCCATCCATGCGACCGGCGCAGATCGATAGTCTTCGGCCTCTGAAACTACTGGAATAATATACAGACCTACTATTGCCGGCAAGATGGTCTGGATTAGTTCAGAAGAAACAAGTGAACAAATTCTGAGAAGCATAATGAACGAAATGGAATTACTCAATCTGCTTGATCTCGGCGAAGACCAGGAGGTTGAATTCAAATCAGCCGAAGGAGGCTTGCCCAGGTCGATTTGGGAGACTGTTTCATCATTCGCCAATACCGAAGGCGGGTACCTGATTTTAGGAGTTAAAGAAAAAGGCGGTCAGTACCACATTACCGGTATCACGAACCCGGAACTTCAACGCAAAGCATTTTGGGATGGTCATAACGATGCTAATAAACTAAGTCGCCCGTTATGTCGTGAAAATGACGTGCAAATCTTGACAGTCCAAGAAAAAACCCTTTTGTTGATCCACATTCCGCAAGCTTCCCGTACACAGCGCCCAATTTATATCAACGGAAACCCTTTAACCGGCACTTACAAGCGCAACTTCGAAGGAGACTATCACTGCCCTGAGGCAGAAATTCGCCAAATGTTGCGTGATGCGGGAGATGAGCCACAAGATGGAAATATTCTTGAAAATTTCACGCTTGATGATCTGGATACAGAAACCTTTAAGGCTTATCGCAACCGGTTTGCTTCAAGAGAACCCGATCACCCTTTTTTAGCTTTGGATGATCAAAATTTACTGGAAAAACTGGGTGGTTGGCGGTCCGATCGAAAATCGGGACGTTTCGGACTAACCACGGCTGGATTGCTTATGTTTGGAAAGGAAAAAAGCATACTTGAAGCATTTCCCCGATATCTTGTGGATTATCAAGAGCATTTGTCTGACGACCCCGAAGTTCGGTGGACTTTTCGTTTATCTCTCGACGGCCGCTGGGAAAGCAATATTTTTAATTTTTATGCACGGGTTTATAGGCGTTTAACCGACGATTTAGAAGTACCGTTCAAGCTTGATAAGCTTGGTATTAGGCAAGGCGAAACTCATGTCCACGAGGCATTACGGGAAGCGTTGATCAATTGCCTGGTCCACGCTGACCACCATTCTTCGCGTCCGATCAAAATCATAAAACGGCGAGATCGGATTGAGTTTTTGAATCCCGGCCGTCTTCGCATTTCTCTGATTCAACTTTATGAAGGCGGGATCAGTGATCCACGTAATCCAACTATATTAAAAATGTTTCAACTATTGGGTTTAGGTGAAAAATCGGGCTCTGGCATGCCCAAAATACTTCGCGCCTGGCGGGAGCAATCCTGGCTGAAGCCTTTGGTCAGTGAAAATCTCGATCTGGACATGACGCAAATGACCTTACCCCTTATTAGTTTAATACCGGACGAAATTGACCGGGAAATTAAAAATATTGTCGGAAGTACTTATAATCATCTATCCGAATTTGACCGATTTATTCTGGTTCTGGCGCATCGTTTTGATAGCATTAGCAATGCTGATATTAAACTGCATCGCGAAGAACATCCCAGGGAGATTGGCGAGCGCTTAAAATACTTGGTGCAACAAGGATTGTTAAAATCCTCAGGGCATGGAAGAGGAACTCGTTATTCCTTGCAAGGCAAAATTGAGCCCGATTTATTCAGCAATCCGAATATTAGCTCCGAACATAACAAACTTAGCTCCGAACATAACAAACTTAGCTCCGAACATAACAAACTTAGCTCCGAACATTATGCAGACTTATTAAAAATTGCGGAGCCTGTTAGATCTAAAAAAAGAGTTTCACCGGCGCAAGTGAAAGCAATTATTTTGAAATTATGTGGCGATGATTTTTTACCACTCCGAACATTGGCGAAATTATTAGATCGCGCACCCGATACTCTTCGGATCCACTATATTAATCCGATGTTGAAAGACGGTTTATTGGAATTAAAATATCCGATAAAACATACTCATTCTCAACAAGCTTACCGAACGAAAAAAGACATTCCGTAACCGACTTTACTGGAATCGTTAAGCTTCAGGTCCAACAAACGCTTTCGACAGATTTTGGCTAAAAAAACAGTTCCCGCATTTTCTGTCCCGGATGTGCGGCGCGCATGAAGGCTTCGCCAATCAAAAAGGTATAGATGCCGTTATCGGTCATCAACTTCACATCGTCCGGAGTATGGATGCCGCTTTCGGTAACCAGCAAGCGATCTTCCGGCACCATATGCATCAGCTCCAGCGTGGTTTTCAGCGTGGTTTCGAAGGTACGCAAATTACGGTTGTTGACGCCGATCAATTTGCTGTCCAGCTGCAGCGCTCTTTCCATTTCCTCTGCATCGTGCACTTCGACCAACACATCCATGCCCAATTGCGTGGCTACCTCGGACAGCTCCCGCATTTGCGTGTCGGCCAACGCCGCCACGATCAACAGGATGCAATCGGCGCCCAAGGCACGCGCCTCATGCACCTGATACGGATCGATCATGAAATCCTTGCGCAATACCGGGAGCGGACAGCGGTCATGAATCATTTGCAAATAGACTTCCGAACCTTGGAAATAATCCTTATCGGTCAAGACCGAAAGGCAAGTCGCCCCGTTCATCGCATAGTCCTGGGCGATGTCGACCGGGCGAAAATCCTCGCGAATCACGCCTTTGCTGGGAGAGGCCTTCTTGACTTCGGCAATAATGGCCGGTTGTTTCGCCAAAGCCTTGTTGTGCAATGCCTGAAAAAAACCGCGCGGCGCTTCGATTCCGGCGGCGATTTCCCGCAACATTTCGACGGAGTTTTTCGCCTTGCGCCGTTCGACTTCTTCGGCCTTGGTTTCAAGAATTTTCTTCAGGATATCGGGTGTGTCTGTCATGATTGAATTAGTGATTTTTTATCGATGGGTTTCACGACGTTCTACCCATTCTACGTTTATTAAAATTAGTTAGTAAGTTGGGTTAGGCGAAAGCCGTAACCCAACATCAATTAATGTTTTTGTGAAAAAGCGATCAACTCTTCCAATTTGCGTAAGGCCGAACCATCGGCCAACACCTGCCGGGCCCTGGCGATGCCGTCGCCCATGCTCTCGGTCAAATTGGCCGCATAAATCGCCGCGCCGGCATTCAGCAAGACGATATCACGGGCCGGACCCGGCTGATTATTCAAAACCGACTTGACCATCGCCAGGCTGGATGCCGCATCATCGACGGCCAGGCTGGCCAGGCTTTGCGTCTGCAGGCCAAATTGATCCGGCGTAATGGTGTAGTTGGTAACTTCTCCACTCTTCAACTCGGCAACATGGGTCGGCGCGGCGATGCTGATTTCATCCAGGCCATCTTCGGCATTGACCACCAACACATGCTCGCTGCCCAGCTTTTTCAAGACCTGGGCCAGAGGCTCCAACCATTGTTCGGCGAATACGCCGATCAGTTGATTGGGCGCTGCGGCCGGATTAGATAAAGGCCCGAGCAGGTTGAACAAGGTTCTGACCCCCATTTCCTTACGTGGCCCGATCGCGTATTTCATCGCGCCGTGATGTTTCGGTGCGAACAAAAAGCCGACACCGATTTCGTCGACGCATTGGCCAACCTGTTCGGCGGATAAATCCAGATTGACGCCGGCCGCCTCCAGAACATCGGCGCTGCCGCAACTGCTGGACACCGAGCGATTGCCGTGTTTGGCCACCCGCCCTCCGGCTGCGGCGACGACGAAGGCGCAGGTGGTGGAAATATTGAAGGTATTGGCGCCGTCGCCGCCGGTGCCGCAAGTATCGATGATATGCTCGCCGCGTACCGGGACCTTAGTGGCCAAATCCCGCATCACCGAGGCAGCGGCCGCAATTTCGTCGACTGTCTCGCCTTTGCAACGCAAAGCAATCAAAAAGCCGCCAATCTGGGCATCGCTGGCGCCGCCGGTCATGATGGTTTGCATCACCTGACGCATTTCCTCGCCATTCAGATCATTTCTGTCCAGCAAACGCTGAATCGCTTGTTGCATCGTCATGCTCAACGTTCCAGGAAATTACGCAGCAGGTCATGACCGTACTCGGTCAGAATCGATTCAGGATGGAACTGCACGCCTTCGACATCCAGCGTTTTATGGCGCACGCCCATGATTTCGTCGATGTTGCCGGCTTCGTCCTGGGTCCAGGCGGTGATTTCCAGACAATCCGGCAAAGTCGCCTGGTCGATCACCAGCGAATGATAACGGGTCGCGGTAAAGGGATTGCTCAAGCCTTTGAATACGCCGGTATCATGATGAAAGACGGGGGAAGTTTTGCCATGCATGATGCTCTTGGCATGGATTATTTTGCCGCCGAAGGCATAACCAATGCTTTGATGGCCCAAACAAACGCCAAGGATCGGATATTTACCGGCGAACTTGAGAATGGCTTCTACCGAAATGCCCGCCTCTTTCGGCGTGCAAGGACCTGGAGAAATGACGATCTTATCGGGGTGCATCGCCTCTATTTGCTCGACCGTGACTTCATCGTTACGCACCACGCTCACATCCGCCCCCAGCTCACCCAAATATTGCACCAGGTTATAGGTAAACGAGTCGTAGTTGTCGACCATGACGACTTTAACTGCGGTCATGATTGCTCTCCTTCCAGACCAGCTTCGGCCATACTGACAGCACGGAAAATCGCCCGGCCTTTGTTCATGGTTTCGTCCCATTCGTTCCGTGGCACCGAATCGTAAACGATGCCGGCACCGGCTTGTATATGTAAGGTTTGATCTTTAATCACTGCGGTTCTGATCGCTATCGCGGTATCGAGGTTGCCCGACCAGGAAATGTAACCGACCGCGCCGGAATAAACGCCGCGTTTGACCGGTTCCAGTTCGTCGATGATTTCCATTGCCCGGATTTTCGGCGCGCCGCTAACGGTGCCGGCCGGGAAGGTCGCCGCCAGCACGTCGAAGGCATCCTTTCCCGCCTGCAGTTCGCCGGTGACGTTGGAGACGATATGCATGACATGCGAATAACGCTCGATGATCATCTTGTCGGTCAATTTGACCGTACCGATCTTCGCCACCCGGCCGGTGTCGTTGCGGCCCAGGTCGATCAACATCAAATGCTCGGCCAGCTCTTTCGGATCGGCCAGCAACTCCTGCTCGAGCTGCAAATCCTGTTCGACGCTGGCGCCCCGCGGCCGGGTGCCGGCGATCGGCCTGACCGTGACGGTATTATCCTCCAGCCGAACCAGAATCTCCGGCGACGAACCGACGATGTGGAAATCGTCTAGATTGAGGAAATACATGTAAGGCGATGGATTCAGGCAGCGCAACGCACGATATAGATTCAACGGCGCCGCGGCATAGGGAATCGACAAGCGCTGCGACAACACGACCTGCATGATATCGCCGGCGATAATATAGTCCTTGGCTTTCAGTACCGCGTTTTCGAAACCTTCCTGGGTGAAACCGGAAACGAAATCGGCTTCGGTGACATGTTTCGGCGAAGCATGGGTGTCGGGCTTGGCCTTCAATTCCCGCAGTCTGACGATCAGATTCTCCAAACGCGCCACGGCTTTGTCGTAGGCATCGTCCTCGCTCGGATCGGCATGGGTCAGCAACAATACCTTGCCGGACAAGTTGTCGAATACCAGCATCTCCTCCGACACCATCAGCAAGATATCGGGATTGCCTATCGGATCGGGTTTACCCGTCGATTGCAGCCGTTTTTCGATATAGCCTATGGTTTCGTAACCGAAATAGCCGACCAGGCCGCCATTGAACCTCGGCAAATCCTCGACGTCCGGCACCTTGTACTGTTGCCGGAATTGTTCGATCCATTGTAGCGGTTGGGGATGCTGCAAACTTTGCCTGATCTCCCCGTCCTGCTCCAGGGTAATTTGCTGTCCATGCACTTTGACCAGCGTTTTGCACGGCAAACCAATAATCGAATATCGTCCCCATTGCTCACCGCCGTGCACCGATTCGAACAAATAGGAATAAGGCCCATCCGCCAATTTAATGTAGGCGCTGAGCGGTGTGTCCAGGTCTGCTAACACTTCCCTGCTGACAGGGATACGGTTATAGCCTTGCCGGGCGTAGCGATTGAATTGCTCTGGTGTCATTATTGTTATTCAAGGGTTGTTTGGCAGCCTAATTACCGCCTTGCCTGACATCATGATGAATAAAGTGCTTCATTATATCTTTTCATGGCGGTTAACTAAATACAGTTCAGCGCTATTTGTGTTCGTTATACAATGTAATGTTTGCACGATTCACCACGTTACCCATGAAACTGGTCACTTTTCTTTATCAACAACATATAGGCATTGGCGCCGTCGAAGGCGACTTTATCGTCGATGCTTCGGGCCATGACGAAATTCCTGGCAATATGATAGATTTTCTGGCTGCCGGGAAGCGGGCCAAAAAGGCCATGCAACAGCTGATCGACAGCGGCCAAAATCGCATTCCTTTGACGGCAGCCAAACTGCTGGCGCCGATACCCAGGCCCGGAAAATTTCTCGGCATCAGCTTGAATTATGCCGACCATATCGGCGAAACCGGCCTGGAGAAACCGGAATATCCGACCTTCTTCACTAAACAATCGAGCTGCGTGATCGCTCACGGCGATTCCATCCATCGCCCTAAAGTCTCGGAAAAAGTCGATTACGAGGGCGAATTGGCCTTTGTCATCGGCAAACGCTGCCGCCATGTCCCTGTGGAAAAGGCGCAGGAAGTCATCGCCGGCTACACTATCGCCAACGACGTTTCGGTACGCGACTGGCAAATCCGCTCGCCGACCTGGACACTGGGTAAATCGTTCGACACGCACGGTCCGCTGGGCCCTTGGCTGGTGACCGCCGATGAAATTGCCGACCCCCATAATCTCGACCTGAAAACCTGGGTCGATGATGAACTACGGCAAAATTCCAATACCCGGCACATGATTTTTAATTGTTTCGAAATGGTCGCTTACCTGAGCCAGGCGATGACGTTGGAACCGGGCGATGTTATCGCCACGGGAACGCCTAGTGGCGTTGGCGTTAAGATGAAACCGCGCGGCTATCTAAAACCCGGACAAACGGTTAGGATCGAAATAGAAAAAATCGGCGAGTTGGCCAACCCTGTTATCGAAGAACCGGATATAGCATCATTATAATTGTCGGTGGATACGTTCTTCAGGAACTAGTTTAACCGATCACTACTCTGTTTTGATACGGGCGAGCTGCCAAAATGCCAACTCATCGTTTGTGACAGTATAGACAATTAAAAACGTTCGGATAGACCGCTTTTTTGCCTTTCCTCAGATGCTCGTCTATTGTATTAATCGAATAAAAAACAATCAGGGTTAAATAAATGAGCGAAGAGACTTTACAAACATCGGATTCATATTCAGAACCCCAACAACCTTGGTTGTTATATTTGGTTTTAAGTTTATTCCTGTTGGTATTCGGTCCGACAACGGTCTGGCTATATCAACGTTGGACGATGAGCGTTTGGCAAAACGGTCATGGCATTCTTGTCACGCTTTTGGTCATTTATCTGCTCCGCGGGGAATTGAAAAAAACCCAAGATCTGGCGCGCGACTCCAGCCCAGTCGGGTTTCTCTTTTTAGTTCCAGCATTGTTAATGCATATGCTGGATACCGGCATGCATTCGCAAATTCTCTCCGCGATCGCCCTGTTTTTAGCTCTTCCCGGCTTGGCGTTTATTTTCTTGGGGTCTGCCAGAACCAAACCGTTATTGTTTCCTCTGTTTTCGCTTTTTTTGACTTTGCCGATTCCCCTCGTTTTTACCGAGTCGATCCACTTTGCCTTGAGAGTAATCGCCACCGATAGTGTCGCTTGGCTGCTCAAACTGTCGAACGTTCCCGTCTATGCGACGGGAACCACTCTGCAGGTAGAACATGGCACCCTGCAAGTAGCCGACGCTTGCAGCGGTTTTTCCACCCTTTACGCCGCGATTACCATTGCTATTTTGACCGCTTATTTTTGTCATAGTGTTACACGCCGAATCGTGGTGCTTTTGATTGCCGCCCCCCTGGCGATTGTGGTCAACATCGCCAGAGTTATGCTGCTAATCTTATTGGTCAATTGGTTCGGTCTGGATGTTTTAGCCACCTCGGCGCACGAGTTATCGGGTCTGCTGACTTTCATGGTGGCCTTGCCGATCATTTTCTATATTGGCCGCAATCCGGAACAACCTCAATCTGCCGAGAATTAATATGTTTTCCACTCGTTATGCCATTCCCGTGGCATTACTGTTGACAGTAACGCTGGTCCCTTCCCTCATACATAATTATTTCGGCCTTACCGTTACGGATGGAAAAACCACTAATCGCATAAGCAATCGTTTGTCAGACTTCGAATCGAAACCATCCAGTCGGAATCCGGAGTGGGGAGAGGTAACCTTCGATTGTTACGATTGGTTCGAACGAATCTATAAAGATAAACAAGGAAATAGCGTCCGTTTGTTCGTTGGCCGTTCATTCGACCACAAGAAGCTCTATCACCACCCTGAACTTGCTTTGTCTTATGGCAATGATTTGGCGCGTGCGGAAAAAATCGATTTCTCCTTACCTCCGGAAATCACCGTTTATTTGTTGCGCGCTAATGGGAAACGCGGCATGGCCGCCTATGCTTTATTGTATGAAGACGAATTTATCGCCAATCCTATTTTGCATCAGATAAACAACTCCCTGAACTTATTGGTTAGTCCACGCAAACCGTTAACGCTGTTTTATGTGTCGGATGACAATGAAAAAAGTCAGGCTTTATTTGCGGAAACGACCATGGCTCATATTCTCAGGCAGGCCATCGATGATTTTACGTCTTCATCTAATATTTAACCCTGATAGAAACACATTACGGCAAAAGATTCATATTCACGCAATAATTCGGCAACAAAATCAATATCTTAATTCACATCAATAAAACAGAGAATAATGGCCTTTTTTTTAGAAATTGAAAAATGGACGTGGCGCCATCGGCGCTTCGTCGTGGTATTGATTACTATTTTGACCATTCAGTTTTTTGAATTGGCACTACTGCATATTAAATACCAAATTTTTACTGCCGGATTTCTGCAACCCTACTCTTATCGCTCTTGGCCGGACAGGTTTTTATTTCTATTTTTGTCTCTTTGGTACGATTTTTTACTCTGTGGATTATTCGCTAGTCTGTGGTTTTATATTGCCGACAGATTAAACAAATTCGGCGTACTGATTTATTACAATTTCACCGTTCTCGTCCTGTTGTTGATGGGCATATGGCTTGGCTTGAGATTCAAGGTCCTGACCTATTTCAACGATACGATCAATTATCAGATCATCACTAACCTGGGAGGAGGCAGCCTTAAGGATGGGCTATTGTATGCCTCGAATGAAATCGCCCTTTTTACCGGGATTATGTTTCTCATCATCCTGTGTGTATTGTTTAGCACACGTTTTCTAAAAAAACATGAATTTGTCCGCGATTATCATCAACATGTAAAATCCCCCCCGATTTATCCCTGGTTATTATTAGGGATGGTGATTCTGACCCCTTGGATAAACTACGGCATTAATCAGTCAGACTTTCTTCGCTATGGCCTACAGAAAAAAACCGCTTATCGTCTAGTGAACGACGGCTTGAACCGTTTGACTGATTTCGATGACGATGGCTACGGTTTTTTCGGTTATCCCCCCGATTCCGCTTTATTCGATGGACGAATTTATCCGGGGGCATTGGACATTCCCAATAACGATATCGATGAAGACGGTTTTTTAGGCGACGCAGATTTGTTTCCATTGGAAAGAGATCAGCTCAATATTGCACCCCGGCCAGGTAAACATATTGTCTTGATTGTTCTGGAAACCGCGCGTTACGACCTGCTTAAACACAAATTAAATGGTCAGTTTGTGGCCCCTGTTTTACGGAGTATCGCCAAAACCGGCACATCGGTTGAATATGCCTATAGCCATACCGGTTACACCGCAACTTCATTAACCGCGCTGTTCAATCGTGAATTGATCCATAACGACAATAAGATAAAAATGATTGAGTTTTTAACACAAGCCGGTTATCAAATCTCGATTATGTCCGGACAGGACGAATCCTTCGGTAATGTGGCCACGAACACAGGAATGAATAAAAAGGGCAACTATTACTTCGACGCCCGCACCGCCATAGAGGACAGGGTTTATCCTAGCAAGGATTCGGGTAGCCTTAGGCTCAGCGAGGAACGGGTAGTCGAACAATTTCATAAACATTTCCAGGAAATCGATTGGTCCGTCCCTCAGTTTATTTACATGAATTTTCAAGCCGCGCATTTTCCTTATTCTCATCCGAATATGAAAAAACATTTGATAAAGGAATTCATTCCCCGCTCCGATATCAAACCGGAAAATCGCGATTGGGTTGCCGATACCTATTGGAACGCCATTGCCAGCGCAGACTGGGCTGTAGGACAGGTTGTCGATGCCTTGAAAAAAAACGGGCTCTACGACAAAACGACATTGGTTATTCTAGGCGATCATGGCGAATCTTTGTTCGAAGACGGTTTTTTGGGGCACGGTCACGCACTCAATGACGCCCAAACGCATATTCCCTTGCTGTTCAACGATCCCAACATCCAAGTACAGGAAGCCATAGGTCAGAGTGACGTCGCGGAAATGGCGATACGTTCCGCTCTCGGTCTGCCCAATCAATGGCTCAACACCGATAAGACCGTATTCCAATTAGTCGGAAGTTTTAAATTTCCTTCATTGATTGGCCATGTCAAATATGGGGGGAAACGGACCATCTTCGATTTTCGTTCCGAACGCGTGTTTCTGAGCGACTCCCACTCGTGGCACCCTTACCGGAAACTTTTGCAGAATTCCACTGAAAACAATCGTATCATCAGCTTGATCAGAGAATGGGAAACGTTGAAATGGTATGCATTTGATTATGCTCGGCACCAAAGAGCCAATCGTTGATTGCCCCCTCTCGCTTCCTAACCCTTACAATATGGAAATTCGAAATCATCGCCTTGAATCCGCACGTTTCATTCCATCGCCCAATTGTGATGCTCGTCCCGAGGACGAGGATATTTCGTTGTTGGTGATTCATTGCATCAGTCTGCCTCCTCGGCAATTCGGCGGCGATTACATCGAACAATTGTTCTGCAATTGCCTCAATCCCGACGATGATCCATATTTTAAAGAAATTCACCGGCTCAAAGTCTCGGCCCATTTATTGATACGACGCGAAGGCGATATTATTCAATTCGTACCCTTTAACCAAAGGGCCTGGCATGCCGGAGTTTCCTGTTTCGACGGGCGCGAACGCTGTAACGATTTTTCCATCGGTATCGAACTGGAAGGGTCTGAGGCTATCCCATACAGCGACCAGCAATACCAACAACTTGCCGACGTAACTCGCGTATTGCTAGCAACCTATCCGAAACTGAATAAAAAACACATCACAGGACACAGCAACATCGCTCCGGAACGCAAGACCGACCCCGGTTCCTCATTCGACTGGGATCGCTTTAGGCAATCGCTCGATTAATCGAAACGGTAACTGATTTGGAACAGGGTTTGGTCGGATAGACGGTCGCCCGGGCTGAATTCGTCCTTCGATCCCAATACGTTTTGGTGAATCACGGCAACATTCAGAGATTGGTTCTCGTTCAGTTGGAAGGATTTATTCAGCATCAAATCCAAGCGCTGAAATTGCCCGATTTCGCTCGAACGCAAATAGGTCATTTTGCTCTGGTAATAATAACTGACGCTGGCCTGCCATCGTTGGAGAAACTGGTAGGAAGCCAACACATTCAGCGAGTGATGCGGAGCCGAAGCGCCGTAATCGATAAAAGAAGGACTCGCATCGATATTGATCCATGAATACCCTAGATGTAACAATATTTGCCGGTTCGGCCGGTAATCCAATTGCATTTCATAATTGAGCGCAGTGGCGACATCCGCGGTTTGATAATGCATTACCGGCTCCAGCGTTTGTGGATCGATATGAGAGCCCGTGATCTGAGTCAGGCGGCGAAAACGTTGATGGGCAAACTTGAGGTCGGCGGTCAGAGCCTTGTTAAAATATTGGCCATGATAGCCCAATTCAAGGGTATAAAGTTCCTCTGGCAATAAATGACTCGTCGTTTTTACTTGGTAAGGCAAAATCGCTGACACCGTTCTACGAATATCGATATATTGTTCGCCAATGGTCGGCATACGCGATGCCCTGGAGGCGATAAAACGGAAACTATGCTGATCCGACCATAAATAATTCAAGGCGATTCTCGGAGATATATCGGCGTCTTGATATGAATTCTTTTCCAGCAAGGCTCCCAAATTGAGAATAAAATCGTCCAGAAATTTCCATTCGAAATTGGCAAATATCCGGTAGAGCACATTGGTTTTATCGTCGTAGCTGCTTAACCAAAAAGGCAAACGTATCCTATCGAGACGACTACCTACTCCCCATGCCACACGCAGATCATCGAATAGTAAAGTCGAATGCTGTAACTCAAAATCCAGCCTTTCACTCATCGTATCATTATTGAGATTGCGTAGCGCGGAATGGATCGGTTCCACGCTATCCCGACGAAAATGCGTGAGCTGAATCAGTAGTTGTTCGTCCAAAGTCGGTTGATAAGTCCAACTAAGATTTTGCGAAATGCGACGGGAACGTTGATGACGGACCGGATCGGTCAGACTTCCGATAGTACCGGACTGACTCTTGTCCGCACTGTAGCCGAAGTTATATTGCAAGGCGCTTTGCTCAGATAGACGGTAATCGAAACGGGTACTCAGCACATCGACTAACTGGTCGTCGGCAACGCCTTCGAGCCCATCTTCTTGCTGATGCATATAAGCTAAACGATAGCTCAAATCCTTCCATCTCCCCCCGTATCTGGCTGCGGCCCGGTAATAGTCGTTGCTGCCACCTCGGAAAGAGACTTTCGCCCCCTGATCTTGCAATGAATGCGTGGTAATGATGTTGATAACGCCCAAAAATGAATTCGGGCCATACGTGGCGGCATTCGGACCGCGAATGACCTCGATTCTTTCGATATCCTCGATCAACAACGGATAATCATCCCAATGCACGCCGCCGAAACTGGCGCTGTATATGGAGTGGCCATCGATCAATACCTGCATGTCGCGGGAGAATTCATCGGCCATGCCATGATAAGTCACGGAGGGTAGGTTTTTACGTTCGTAGCCCACTTGCATGCCCGGCACCAAACGAAACAATTCGACTATTTCCTTGGCGCCGCTGGCCTTGATCATGGCCTTGTCGATCACCGTGATGGCGGCCGGTGCCGTGAACAATGATTGCTTTAAACGGGTTGCCGTTAACGCGGTCGGCGCGTCGTCGAGAAAAAAATCTTCGGCATGCTGGGCCAACAACGGTTGACTGCAGACTAATAGCAAAACTCCGGCGCCCCGTTTCATGATATTTTCCAAAGCCGGAAAATATCAGTCTTGACAGACATCGTATCGCTGAAAAGAAACATAAAGGGAAACATAACTATTGGCTGGAAAAACCACGCTATCCGGAATATTATTCAATAAGCTTAAAAGGAAAAGAATAGCAAATTATTAAGCTGGCAAGAAAGCTTTTACTGACAGCCAAAAAAATAGCCATAGAACATGAAGGGTTTAAGCCCTCTGAAAACTGAACCTGGCTTCACCTCCTTCTGCCTATATTAATCGATAACAGATTTCAAAAAATGTCCGATCACTTAAGCAGTTACCCTCAATAAACTCGTCTTTCGATCCCAGATTGTTTCTATATATCAAGGCAAGATTCAAGGACTGGTGTTCGGATAGTTTGAATGATTTTCTCACAACAAGATCCAACCGTTGATAAACACCGATTGGACTGGGAGTTCTCAGATATTGCACAGCAAGGCCAGTATCCCGACAATTGATTTCATTTTTGGTCTTTTTGTCGGCCAATACCAAAACTTTCTAATAGCATCAAAAAGACGCCAAGCGTGATCGCCGAGTCGGCTATGTTGAAGGCCGGCCAATGCCATTGACGGTAATACACATCGAGAAAATCGATCACGTAACCGTAAACCAAACGATCGATCAGATTACCGAGCGCTCCCCCCAAAACCAGAGCCAGGGCAATGGCCAGCAGCGTTTCATGACGCTTCAAGCGCGCCAGCCAAATCGTCAATGCGGTACTGATAACCACCGCCAAGGCGGCAAAAAACCAACGTTGCCAACCACCCGCCTCACTGAGCAAACTGAATGCGGCGCCGGTATTGTGGACATAGGTCAGGTTAAAATAAGGAAAAACAGCGATTGATTCATACAACCGCATGGAACCGGCAACCCACAGTTTACTGCCTTGATCCAACAACAAGGCCAGCACAGATAACCACAACCATTTCAACATATTCAAGTTTTTGGCTTGTCCGATTAATTCATAAGTCATTTTCGAAACAACCGGGACAAGCGGCACGAAGCCACTTATCCGATGCCTTTCAGTTAAGCGAAGCGGCGTACCTCGCCGTCGCCGGCAACGTTTTCGACACAACGCCCGCATAATTCCGGATGGTCGGCATGGCTGCCAACATCGGCGCGCTGATGCCAGCAACGCACACACTTAGCATGCTCGGACGCCGTCACTTTCAGTTTAACGCCAGGCAGCTCGGTTGATACGGCATCGGCCGGGCTGTCTTGCTCGGCGAATACTGCTGCGGCCGAAGTGATGAAGACAAAACGCAGTTCATCGTCCAATAGGTTAAGTGCCACTGCGTAGTCATCGTTACAGTACAATGCCACTTCGGCATTCAGCGAGGCACCGATGGTGCCCTTGGAACGCAATTGTTCGATTTCCTTGCTGACCACGGTTCTGACCGCCATGACTTTATCCCAGGTTGCCCGGTTGATGGCTGCGCCTTCGTCCACAGGAAACAAACCGTCATACCAAGTTTCCAGGAAGACCGACTCGACGCGCTCGCCAGGAATGTAGCGCCAAATTTCATCGGCGGTATAGCTGACGATTGGCGCCAACCAGCGGGTCAAGGCCTCGATGACATGGTACATCGCCGTCTGCGCGGAACGACGCGCCAGACCATCCGCCTTGGCGGTATATTGGCGATCCTTGATAATATCGAGGTAAAAACCGCCCAGGTCGATCGCGCAGAAATGATGGACTTTCTGATAGATCAGCTGGAATTGATAATTGGCATAAGCGGTTTTAACCTCTTCCTGCAAACGCCAGGCACGGTCCACGACCCAGCGATCCAAGGCCAACAACTCGTCCTTACCAACCTTATGCGCCGCCGGGTCGAAGCCGTTAAGATTCGACAACAGAAAGCGAGCGGTATTACGCAAACGGCGGTAACCATCGGCGGTACGGGTCAGGATTTCGTCGGAGACATTCATTTCGCCGCGGTAATCGGTCGCCGCCACCCAGAGGCGCAATACATCGGCGCCCAACGATTTCATAACCGATTGCGGCGCGACCACATTACCGCGGGACTTGGACATCTTCTTGCCTTCAGCGTCTACGGTGAAGCCATGAGTCAGTACAGCCCTGTATGGCGCGACATCGTTCATTGCCGTCGAGGCCAGCAAGGATGACTGGAACCAGCCGCGATGTTGGTCCGAACCCTCCAGATAGAGATCGGCCGGAAAATCCAATTGTTCGCGTCGGTTCAACACGCAGGCATGGGTGACGCCGGAATCGAACCAGACATCGAGGGTATCCTGCATCTTATCGTACTGTTCCGCATCGGCGCCGATCAGCTCGGCCGCATCCAATTCGAACCAGGCATCGATACCTTGTTGCTCGACCCGCTGGGCGACTTGCTCGATCAATTCGGCGCTGCGGGGGTGTAACTCGCCGGTTTCCTTATGCACGAAGAAGGCGATCGGCACGCCCCAAGTCCGTTGCCGGGAAATACACCAATCGGGACGTTTTTCCATCATGCCTTCGATGCGCGCCTGTCCCCAGTCCGGAATCCAATCAACCTTCTTGACTTCATTCAACGCGGTATCGCGCAAGTTATTCTTGTTCATCGAGATGAACCACTGCGCGGTGGCCCGGAAGATGATCGGCGTCTTATGCCGCCAACAATGGGGATAACTATGCAACAAGGCTTCGTGGTGCAGCAGCTTGCCCCGTTCCTTCAAGACTTCCAAGACATGATCGTTGGCGCTGAACACATGTTCGCCGGCGAACAATTCGGTGTTGGGCAGGAACACACCGTTCGCGCCCACCGGATTGTCGACCGGTAGATTGTATTTCATACCCACTACGTAGTCTTCCTGACCATGGCCCGGTGCGGTGTGTACCGCGCCGGTACCGGCATCGACCGTGACGTGATCGCCAAGAATGACCGGCACTCGACGTTCGTAGAACGGATGTTGCAGTAACTGATTTTCCAATGCCGCGCCTTTGCCATAGGCGATTACATGATAATCGTCGATGCCGTAACGCGCCATCGCGTCCTTCAGCAATACCTCGGCAATCACCAGGCGTTCCTTCTGGCCGTCGTTGTCGCATTGCACGACGGCATATTCCAATTCAGGATTGAGCGCGACCGCCTGGTTGGCCGGCAGGGTCCATGGGGTGGTGGTCCAAATGACCACCGACAGGGGACCCTCGCCATCGTGTTCAGGGACATGATGAAAGCCCTCCAGGAAAGCGTCCTCATCGATCACTTGAAATCGCACATCGATGGCGGGCGAATGTTTGTCTTCATATTCGACTTCCGCCTCGGCCAAGGCCGACCCACAATCGGTGCACCAATGCACCGGTTTGGCGCCCTGGCTTAGGTGTCCCTTGTCTGCAATCTTGCCCAACGAGCGAATGATGTCGGCCTCGAATTTAAAATCCATGGTCAGGTAAGGATTGTCCCAGTCGCCCAATACGCCCAAACGAATGAATTCCTCTTTTTGCATGTTGACCTGTTTGCCGGCATATTTTCGGCATTCCTTACGGAATTCGGCTTGAGAAACTTTGGCGCCCGCCTTGCCGACTTTCTTTTCCACCATCAGCTCGATCGGCAGGCCATGGCAATCCCAACCCGGCACATAGGGGGCATCGAAACCGCTCAGCGTTTTCGATTTAATGACGATATCCTTCAAGACCTTGTTGACGGCATGGCCGATATGAATCGCGCCATTGGCATAAGGAGGGCCGTCATGCAGAATGAATTTGGGTCGGCCAGCACACGCTTCCCTGATTTTGCAATACAGTTCATTTTCATTCCATTGCTTCAACATCTCCGGCTCGCGTTGCGCCAGGTTTGCCTTCATCGGGAAAGCCGTTTTCGGTAAATTGAGTGTCTTTTTATAGTCCATCGTCATATCTTATTTTAAATCAGCAAAAATCTCTTTAGCCTGCCGCACATCATGATCGATCTGCTGTTGTAACTGTTGCAGCGAATGAAAACGCATCTCATCGCGAATCTTCCGTTTAAAATGCACCTCGACATAGGCGCCGTAAATCTCGCGATTAAAGTCGAATAAATGCGTCTCCAGAATCACCTTGGCGCTACCGTCAACTGTCGGACGAGTTCCCACATTGGCCACGCCGGCATATTCCCGACCATCGATACCGGTCATGGTGACGGCATAGACGCCGACAATCGGCGTGTTCTTCCTGAACATCTCGATATTGGCGGTCGGAAAACCCAGCGTCCTGCCTCTTTTATCACCATGCGCCACCCTGCCGCAAACCGAATAATCGCGCCCCAACATCTTAGCCGCCAAAGCCAGATTACCTTCGCCCAGGGCATCGCGTATCAATGTGCTGCTAATGCGCATGCCATCCAACTCGAGGGAGCGGGTATCCTCGACCTGAAAACCGTATTGTTCCCCAGCCTCCTTCAACATGGCGAAATTACCCCGGCGCGCCTTGCCGAAATGAAAATCGTCGCCAACCACCAGGTATTTGACGTTCAAATTGTCAATCAAGATATCCTTGATGAAATCCTCGGCTCGGTAATTCGCCAAATGCCGATTAAACCCCAAAACCAGCAATTGGTCGACCGGCAATGAGGAGAATTGTATGACCTTTTCCCGCAACCGGGTCAGCCGGGAAGGGGCATTTTCACCGAGAAAATATTCCAACGGTTGCGGTTCGAACAACAACACCACAGCCGGCAAACCCAATTTTTCGCCGTGCGATGCCAATTTTTCTATAACCGCCCGGTGCCCCAAATGCAGTCCGTCAAAGTTTCCTATCGTCAACACACAACCACGATGCAATGGTTCAAGATGAGCTAGCCCCCTGATTAACTGCATGATTCTCTGTTAAATTGGAAACCGTTCATTCTACCATTAACTTGTCAAGCCTAGAAAGTTAAACACCTGGAGTTTGATCAATACCCGCTTTGCACCCACCAAGTCAGTTTTTATTGTGGTGTGATTTTTGCTTAACTTTATTTCATCTTCTTGACATGATCCTGTCACGATAATTTTGTCTGATACCCAAATCCATTATTCGGTAGATAAACTTATGAACCAGAAAAATCGTCCTCTCTACATCCGCTATGCGGGCCCGGTGTTATTAGAAACCTCGTTGCTGAACAAGGGCAGCGCATTTACCGAAGAGGAACGGCGAAACTTCAATCTGGAAGGTTTGCTACCGCACAATATCGAGACCATCGAAGAACAGGTCAAACGTTGTTATATGCAGTTCAGCAGTTTCACTGATGACTTGGTCAAGCACATTTACCTGCGCAATATTCAGGACAGTAACGAAACCCTGTTTTACCGCGTGATGACCGATCACCTAGAGGAAATGATGCCCATCATTTATACGCCGACGGTCGGTCAGGCCTGCCAGGAGTTTTCCCGTATCTATCGCCGTAACCGGGGACTATTCATATCCTATCCGAACCGTGAGCGAATGGACGATATGTTGCAAAACTCCATCAAGCAAAATGTCAAAGTGATCGTCGTGACCGATGGCGAGCGTATTCTGGGTTTGGGCGACCAAGGCATAGGCGGCATGAGCGGATCACCGGCGATGACTATTATGCCTTCGTCGATGAATTCGTCCAGGCGGTCAAACGCCGCTGGCCCGATGCGTTGTTGCAATTCGAGGATTTTGCCGCGCAAAACGCCAACCCATTGTTGGAAAAATATCGCGATGAACTCTGTAGCTTCAACGACGATATCCAGGGCACCGCGGCCGTGACGGTCGGCACGTTATTGGCCGCTTGCCATCATCTCGGCACGCAATTGAAGGATCACCGTATCGTTTTTCTCGGCGCCGGATCGGCCGGTTGCGGCATCGCCGAACAAATCGTCGCGAAAATGTGCAGCATGGGTGTTAGCGAGACGGAAGCCCGCCGCAATATTTATCTGCTCAATTCCCAGGGACTGGTGACGGACAACTCGCCGGAACTGCAGGGCTATCAACGCAATTTGGCGCAAAAGTCGGCCACGCTGGACTGGTTGCCGCAAAACGGAATTCCGCAATTGCTGGATGTCATCGAAAACGTCAAGCCCACCGTTTTGATCGGCGTCAGCGGACAACCCAACAAGTTCAATGAAACCATCGTCAAAGCGATGTTCACACATTGCCCCCGACCCATCATCATGCCGCTGTCCAATCCGACCTCGAAAGCGGAAGGTATCCCGGCAGAAATCATCGAATGGGCCGACGGCCAGGCCATCGTAGCGACCGGCAGTCCGTTCGCGCCGATCGAATATCGGGGTAGGCGCTACCCCATTTCGCAATGCAACAACAGTTATATTTTCCCCGGCGTCGGCCTGGGAGTGATTGCCGCCGAAGCCACCCGGGTCACCGACAATATGATGATGGCGTCGAGCGAAGCCTTGGCGCGCTGTTCCCCGTTGATCACCGGTACCGGCGACAGTCTGTTGCCATCATTAACGGATATCCGCGAAGTCAGTAAAAAAATCGCCAAAGCCGTTGCCCTGCAGGCGATGGACGATAATGTCGCCTTCCTGATTTCCGAAGAGGCGCTGGAGGAAAAAATCGAGAAAAATTTCTGGGAACCGGTCTACCGCAATTACCGGCGCACGTCGTTTTGATTTTCCGTTAGCACCACGATTGCCGAATCTTTTTACCGGCAATCGTGATGCAGGGGTTGCCTAAGAACAAACTAAACCGATATCGGCGCCTTGATATGCGCATGAGACCGATAGTCGGCCACCTCGAAATCCTCGTAGCGATAGTCGAATAGCGATTTTGGTTTCCTTTTGATAACCAATTTAGGTAACGGATAGGGTTTTCGGCTCAATTGCAGTTTCGCTTGCTCCAGATGATTCAGATATAAATGCACATCGCCGCCGGTCCAGACAAAGTCGCCTACCTGCAAATTCGCCTGCTGAGCCACCATATGCGTCAATAATGCATAACTGGCAATATTGAACGGCAAGCCCAAGAACGTATCGCAGCTGCGCTGATAGAGCTGACAGGACAACTTGCCGTCGGCCACATAAAACTGAAACAAGGTGTGGCAGGCGGCGAGGGCCATCTTGCCATTGGCGACGTTCTGTTGCGGACTGACCGACTCGTCGGGCAGATCGGCCACATTCCAGGCCGAGACGATCATGCGCCGGCTATTCGGCGTTTCCTGCAATTGCCTGATCACGGTCGCAATCTGATCGATATGCCCGCCGTCAGGCGCGGGCCACGAACGCCATTGATAACCATAGATCGGCCCCAACTCGCCCCGCTCGTCGGCCCATTCGTCCCAAATACTGACGCCGTTTTCATTCAAATAGACGATATTGGTATCGCCGTTCAAAAACCACAGCAATTCATGAATAATCGATTTCAGATGTACCTTCTTGGTCGTCACCAACGGAAAACCGTCTTGCAGATTGAAGCGCATTTGATGACCGAAGATCGACAAGGTACCGCTGCCGGTGCGGTCGCCTTTCCGATTGCCTTCGTTGAGAATTTTTTCCAGTAGATCGAGGTATTGTTGCATGTTTAATTTAAAATGTTTGAATCCGACTGTTATTACACATCCAGATTAGAAACATCCAACGCGTTCTTGACAATGAAGTCCCTCCTTGGTTCGACCACGTCGCCCATCAATGTGGTGAAGATCTCGTCGGCTGCAATGGCGTCCTCGATGGTCACTTGCAGCATGCGGCGGCTGTTGGCGTCCAACGTCGTTTCCCACAATTGTTCAGGGTTCATTTCGCCCAGCCCTTTGTAGCGCTGGATATGCTGGCCTTTTTTGACTTCGCGCATCATCCACTCGAAGGCCTGCTTGAAACTGTTGACCGGGTGTTGTCTCTCGCCCATGCGTATGAAAGACCGCTCGCCGAACATGCCGACCGTGTCGTAGGCGTATTTGGCGATCTTCTTGTAATCGGAACTGTTGAAAAATGCCGAGGTTAATACAAAAGTTTTACTGACGCCGTGCAGCCTTTTCTTGACCGTGACATCGAAATCATCGGCATTGTTGTAATTCAACTCCAAGGTAAAAACCGCCTTGTGATCGCCCTGTTGCAACAGTTGTTGCAAGCGATCCAGCCATGCTTGAAACTTCTCCCGATCCTGTTTGATTTCATCGCTCAAAGGGTCTAGATACGTCAGCCTCTCCAGGAACAAATCGTCATAACGTCTGGACTGGCGATTGATGACCATCATGACTTCGCTGTACTCGGTCGCCAGTTTTTCCAGTCCCGCCCCTTGTATTACCGGAGAATCCTCGTCGGTTTGCAATTGGGCCTTGTCCAAAGCCAATTGGATCAGATATTGGTTCAACTGCGCATCGTCCTTGACGTAATGTTCCTGCTTGCCCTTCTTGACTTTGTAAAGCGGCGGTTGGGCGATGTAGATATGTCCCCGTTCGATCAATTCGGGCATTTGTCGGTAAAAGAAAGTCAACAGAAGGGTACGGATATGCGAGCCGTCGACATCGGCATCGGTCATGATGATGATGCGGTGGTAACGCAGCTTGTCGATATCGTATTCTTCCTTGCCGATACCACAGCCAAGAGCGGTAATCAATGTACCGACCTCGTCGGAGGAAATCATCTTATCGAAGCGGGCTTTTTCCACATTGAGAATCTTTCCCTTCAACGGCAGAATCGCCTGTGTGCGTCGATCCCGGCCCTGTTTGGCGGAACCGCCGGCCGAGTCCCCCTCCACGATGAATAATTCGGACAACGCCGGGTCTTTTTCTTGGCAATCGGCCAGTTTGCCCGGCAAACCGGCGATATCCAGGGTCGTTTTACGCCGGGTCATTTCCCTCGCTTTGCGCGCCGCTTCCCGGGCCCGCGCCGCATCGATAATTTTGTTGGCGATGGTCTTACCGATCTGAGGTTGTTCCAGCAAAAATTCCTGCAGCTTTTCATTCATGGTGGACTCCACCAATGGCTTCACTTCCGATGAAACTAATTTTTCCTTAGTCTGCGAGGAGAATTTCGGGTCCGGCACTTTGACCGATAGGACCGCCGTCAAACCTTCCCGAGCATCGTCGCCGGTGGTGGCGACCTTTTCTTTTTTCGCCAGGCCGTTTGCTTCGATATATTGGTTAATGGTTCGGGTCAAGGCGCCTCTGAAGCCCGCCAGGTGAGTACCGCCGTCGCGCTGCGGAATGTTGTTGGTATAACAGAAGATGTTTTCCTGGTAGGAGTCGTTCCACTGCATGGCCACTTCCACCGTTACGCCGTCTTTTTCTGCGACGAAATGAAACACATCCTCGAACAGTGGTGTCTTGTTTTTATTCAAGTGCTGTACGAATGCGCTAATACCGCCTTCGAATTCGAACACATCTTCCTTGCCGCTACGCTCATCCTTCAACGATATCCTGACGCCTGAATTAAGGAACGACAATTCGCGCAATCGTTTCGCCAGTATGTCGTAGTGAAACTCTACGTCGGAAAAAGTTTCCTTGCTGGGTTTGAAAGTAATCTGGGTGCCGCTGCCTTCTGCGTCGGCCACCGCTTCTAACGGCGCCAGCGGCTCTCCCATGTGGTATTTCTGTTGATAAAGCTTGCCGTTCTTGCGGATCTGCAACAGCATTTCTTCCGATAACGCGTTGACCACAGACACACCGACACCATGCAGCCCCCCCGAAACCTTGTAGGCGTTATCGTCGAACTTTCCACCGGCATGTAGAACCGTCATAATCACTTCGGCGGCCGAACGCCCTTCTTCCGGATGAATATCGACCGGAATACCTCGACCGTCGTCGGCTACCGTGACCGATCCATCTTGATGAATGATCACATCGACCCCTTTGCAATAACCGGCCAAGGCTTCGTCGATCGAATTGTCCACCACTTCAAAAACCATATGATGCAAACCGGTGCCGTCATCCGTGTCTCCGATGTACATTCCCGGGCGTTTTCTAACCGCATCCAGTCCCTTTAGCACCGTAATATTGGAACTATCGTATTGATCGTTTTTTTCACTCATAAGGTTTTTACCGTATTTATTGATAAAGGGTGAACATGATTGCTCTTTAAACCACCTGCTTTATGTTCCACGTGAAACATCATAAAGATTTAATACAACCATGTTCCACGTGGAACACTTTCAAATCGATTGAATCGTTAAGCTCACCGAAATCGGAAAGTTCGGTAGAAGACATGAATACTTGGCAATTCAATCCAGCCAGATATTTTAACAATTTTGCCTTGTTTAAAGTATCCAATTCAGCAGTTAGATCGTCGATTAAGATACAAACCGAGTTATTGTTGAATTGGTTGAGTAGTTTGACCTGGGCCAACTTTAACGCGAGTACGAGTAATTTCAATTGCCCTCGGGAAACGAAATCCTTGGCAATGCGTTGATTGAAAAGCAATTGAAAATCGGAACGATGGGGACCGCTATGCGTATAGCCATAGCGCAGGTCTTTTTCAAGATCTCCCTGCAATAAGTGCAAAAGCCCTTTCTCTCGATCGTAGCCTGGTAAAAACTTAAGTTGCAATTGCACGTTCGTCAAAAAATGCTCAGCGACTTGTTGAAAAACAGGTTCCAACAGGCGTAAATAATCTTGGCGATAAGTGGTAACGAGTTCGCTGTATTGCACCAGCTTGCCATTCCATACCCCCAGTTGTTTCAATTGCCGGCTCTTTAACAAGGAGTTTCTTTGCAATAACACTTTTTTAAAATTACGCCAATCGGATAAAAAGTTTTGCTTGTGATTGAATATCCCCCAGTCCATAAACTCGCGGCGGATTTGTGGCCCCGCATCCAGCAGTTTATAGCTTTTCGGATGAATCAATTGTAAGGGTAACGAATAAGCCAGATCGGATTTTTTTTTACTTTCCCGATTGATGTGTATATCGCAGTGTTTCTGGTTAATCTGTATGCCCAGTTGAGCAAGATGACCACCAGTTTGTTGGATTTGCGCGGAAACGATTAAGTCGGGTTGTTCGAATTCGATCGCCTGTTTGATATTTGCCGTCCTGAATGAGCGGGCCCGGCCCAGGATAAAAATCGCTTCGAGCAAGGAACTCTTGCCGCTGGCGTTGGCGCCGGTGATTAGATTAAGGGAAGGGGAAGGCAACAATGTTGCCCTATGGATATTCCGGACCGACAGAATATCCAGTTTCACGATTGCCATGAATGTATTAGAGACGCATCGGCATGACAATGAATTTAAACAACGACTGATCCGGCTCTTCGATAAAACAACTGCTAGCATTGCTGGCGAAAGTCATGACCGCCATTTCGGAATCCAGATTGGAAACGGCATCTAGCATATATTGTGAATTGAAAGAGATCGACAAGCTTTCGCCTTGATATTGCATCACCAATTCTTCTTCGGCTTCATCGTATTCCGGATTATGCGTGCTGATTTTCATCAAGTTATCGCTGATATCGAGCGTGACGCCCTTGAATTTTTCGTTGGACAACACGGAAACGCGGGTCAATGCTTCCTTCAGCAATTGTTTTTGTATCAACACCGGATTATGAAACGGTTGGTCGAACACACGGCTAAAATCCGGGTATTTGGCATCGACTAACTTGGCGGAAAAAATCAGATCTTTATAGAAGATACGGATATTGTTATTGGAGAACTGAATAGTGGCTTCCGCATCGGAGTCGTCCAGCAGCCGGCTCAATTCCTGCACGCCTTTTCTCGGCACGATGATACGGGACTCATAACCGGTGGCTTCGCCAATATCGTCATCGTATATGGATAAACGATGACCATCCGAGGCGACTAATTTCAGTCGACTATTGCTGACATGCAATAACAGACCGTTCAAATAATAGCGGACATCCTGGTTTGCCATGCAGAAAATCGTCTTATCCAAGGCCTTTTTCAATTTGCCGGCATTGATCACAAACGTGTTATCGAATTCCGATTCGGTAAATTCGGGATAATTTTCGGCCGGCAACGTCGTTAACGAGAAACGACCACGCCCCGAAGTGACTTTGACTTTGTCTTCTTTCTGTTCGAACTTAATTTCCGCTTCGTTTGGAAGCAAGCGGCAGATATCGAGAAATTTTCGTGCCGGTACCGTCACGGAACCGGGCTGATCGGCATTGAGATCGATTTTGGCGACCACCTGGATTTCAAGATCGGTACCAGTCAAAACCAACTGATTTTCGTTGGCATTGATTAACACATTGGAAAGAATCGGCATGGTTTGCCTTTTTTCGATCACACTGACGATATGCTGCAGCGGCGTTAAAAGCTGATCCCTATTAATAATAAATTTCATAGATTATTTTATTTATTACTGTTATTAGTCCACGGTCGGCCTGTGGAAAAGTTAAAAAATTTATTATAAATCAAATTATTGATTTGTTCGTAACGATGTTGCCAAATAGCGTTGTAAATTGTTGGCAAAGTTGTGGATAAGTCAAGCTGTGTGTTTAACGACAAGTTATCCACAACTTTTTCGCCATTAATGTGACAATGTTCTCAACAGGTTTTGGTAGTCTTCCGACACTTTGACATCGCTTTCCTTCAACGCATCGATACGTTTGCACGCATTGATCACCGTCGTATGGTCCCGTCCGCCGAAAGCGTCGCCGATTTCAGGATAACTGTGCGAAGTCAATTCCCTGGCTAACGACATGGCGATCTGCCTCGGCCGGGTGATCGATTGTTTGCGGTTTTTCGAAGATAAGTCGGCCACGCGGATCTTGAAATATTCGGCCACCGTTTTCTGGATATTTTCGATACTGACCAGTTTGTCCTGCAGGGAAATCAAATCATGCAAGGCTTCCTTGGTAAAATCGATGGTAATTTCCCGTCCTGTGAATTGCGAATTGGCGACAACTCGGCGCAACGCCCCTTCCAAATCCCTGACATTGGAAGGAATGCGTTTGGCGATAAAAAAAGCGACATCCTGATCCAGCTCGACATTCACCAATTTGGCTTTTTTTATCAAAATGGCCGCCCGCGTTTCCAGATCCGGCGGCTCGATCGCCACCGGCAAGCCCCAACCGAAGCGAGATTTCAAACGGTCTTCCAGCCCTTCGATCTCTTTTGGGTACTTGTCGCAGGTCAATACAACCTGATGCTTTTTATCCAGCAGGTTGTTGAAGGTGTGGAAAAACTCTTCCTGGGAACGCTCTTTACCCGCCAAAAACTGAATATCGTCGATCAACAGAATATCGATGCTGCGGTAATAATCCTTGAAACTGTTGATGGTATTTTGCTGTAACGCCCTGACCATATCCTGGACGAACTTTTCCGAATGCAGGTAAACGACATTAGCCGACGGGTTTTGTTCCAACACGGCATTACCGATGGCATGCATCAAGTGGGTCTTGCCCAGGCCCGAACTGCCATAAATAAACAAGGGATTATAAGCCTTGCCGATATTTTCGGAGACTTGCACCGAAGCGGCCCGGGCCAACTGATTCGATTTACCTTCGACAAAACTGTCGAAAGTGAATGCCTTGTTTAAAAAGTTAGGCAGTTTCTTTTTTTGCGCAGGCGTTTTTCCCACACTGGGTGGAGGTTTAATGGCCGGCGCCTTTTTGCTGCCGATTTCGAATTGTAAAACCAGCGTGCCATTGGAAAACTCATACACGGCATCTTCGATCTTGGCAAGAAAATGTTGTTTGACATGATCGATGATGAATCGATTCGGTGCCAATAATCTTAACTTTTCATTGCTTTCCACAGCCTGCAACGGTCTGATCCAGGTGCTGAAATCGGACGAAGGGATTTCATGTTCGAGTTTGGCAAGACAATTATTCCAGATAGCGCTCATTTATCAGTGTGCTTCAATGGGTAAGATTCGGGGGGACAGCCATCATATGGCCAATAGGGTCTAACAAGAATTTGTTGTATCGGTTAATAACAACAAGATAGATATTTTAACTTTATTATTGTTATTAAGTCACCAAAATTCTGTGGATAACTCTTTTTTTAATAATAAAATCAATAAAATGATATGTTATAAACAATGTTGATCAAAGCTGGTTCAAGTTGTTGGCTAGGTTGTGGATAACTCAAACATCGATTTTCACTACAACTTATCCACAACTTTTTCGAGCAGAATATAACAGCTTCTGCACAAACAGTCGGGTGTTGATTGTATGTGTTGTGGCTATGAACGGCTTTTTCAGCGTTTAGACAACGCCATGATCGGGTCTAAATCCGCCGCCTTTCGGGCCGGAAGCACGCCGAACAATATTCCGGTGAAAACGGCGACGGCAACAGCCGCGAAGAGCGCCCAGAGCGGCAGGACCAACGGGAAGTCGGCGTAAACAGTTTGGATCAGGACCAATATGAGTTTGCCAAGCAACATGCCCAACAGTGCACCGGCCAGGGATAAAATGGCCGCTTCAGCCAAAAAAAGCCATTGCAGTTGTGAGCGTGTTGCTCCTAATGCTTTGAGCAAGCCGATTTCCGCAGTGCGTTGTGTCACACTGACCAACATCACATTCATGACCAACACGCCCGCCACTAACAGGCTGATACTGGCGATGCTGGTTACCGTCAATGTCAATGCCGTCAGGATATCGTCGAAAGTTCTGACGACGCTGTCTTGGGTGATAATGGTGATATCGTCTTCGCCCTCGTGCCGTTGTTTGATGATTTTGCGGATATGCTCTTCCGCTTGATACATGGCTTGCTTCGATTTCGCCTCCGCGAGCAGTCGGAATAGGGAGTGATTGTTGAACAGTATTTGCGCCGATGCGACGGGAACGATCACTACTTCATCCAAACCGACACCGATCGATTGGCCTTGTTCAGCCAATACACCGATGATTTGAAAACGTCGGTCGTTGATGCGTAGCCATTGGCCTAATACCTGCTTTCCGGCAAACAATTCCGCTTTGATGGTTTGGCCTATCACGCAGACCGGTACGGCTTTGTCGATATCGATTTTTGGTAGGAAGCGGCCTTGCGCCATATCCAAATGTCTGACGCTGCGCAGTGCCGCTGTCGATCCTAAAATTGAGCTTTCCCGTTCCAGACCGAAAATGGAAACAGGCGCCGAACCGACAGACACGGGAGCCGTAGCCGCGATATATGGACTGGCGGCCACCGCTTCCGCATCTTCCAGGGTTAAGTCTCTCGGGGTTTCGCCGAAGATGGGCGGTTGACCGCCGGTGGTTTCGTTGCGGCCTGGCAGAATGATCAGCAAATGCGTGCCCAGGGATTCGAATTCATTCACGACATAAAGCCGCGCGCTTTCGCCTAACGCGGTTAAGATTGTGACGGAACTGATGCCGATGCTCATCGCCAGCACGATCAGCGATGCGCGCAGGGGTTGGGTCAAGACAGCGGTTAATGCCTGAGAGAAAATGTCTTTGACTAACACGGCTAGACTATTCGGCCGTCGACGATACGAATCCGCCTGCCGGCACGTTCTCCTAGTGCAGGATCATGCGTGATAACCAGCAACGTGACTCCCTGTTGGTTTAATCGTTCCATCAACTCGATGATTTCCAGACCGGAATGCGTATCCAGGTTACCGGTCGGTTCATCCGCCAGCAAGATCGAGGGATTCATGATAGTGGCCCGGGCAATGGCGACACGTTGGCGTTGTCCGCCGGACAATTGGTCGGGGCGGTGTTCGGCCCTGTCGCTCAATGCCACGGTATCAAGCGCGGCGATGACCCGTTGTCGGCGTTCATTTTTGGGAATACCGGCCAGTATCATCGGCATTTCGATGTTTTCAGCGGCACTGAGCCTGGGGATCAAATGAAAAAACTGAAAGATAAAACCAATATTTTCCCGCCTTACCTGAGCCAGACGATTGTCATCAAAACCGGTGACATTTTGTCCATTCAAGCGGTAAGTGCCGGAGGAGGGTTTGTCGAGCAAGGAAATGATATTTAACAAGGTCGACTTACCGGAACCGGACGGCCCCATGACCGATAGATATTCGCCGTCTTGAATGGACAAATTGATGTTATCGAGCGCATGCACGGTTTGCTCGCCCACTTGAAAAAATCGATTGATATTTTCCAGTTCGATCATCGTTCTTCGACTGCATGGACGCCGGCCGCAACCCCTTCGCGGCCGACCGACAGCACTACTTTGTCGCCCTTTTGCAGGCCGGATAACACTTCGGTAAAACTCCAGTTAGCCAGGCCAGGCTGGAAACTACGTTCCACCAGGAGACCGTCGGCGTCAAGTAGCAATACTCGATTGTTTTCCAACACCGCTTCGGTGGGAATGCGCAAGGCGTTGTCCTTTTTTGCCAACAAAACTTCGATATCCGCGCTATAACCGGGCAGCAAGGCGGCCAGGTCCTCGGGGTCGGTGAGTTTGACTTCCACTTCCACGGTACGGGCTTGTTTTTCCTTTTCCAAAACGTAAGGTGCGATTCGGCTTACCGTTCCGGAGCATCGTTTTTCGGCAAATGCATCCAACGAGACAAAGGCCTGCATACCGGTTTTCAGTTTCGGTGCGTCGACTTCATCGATCGGCGCCGACACATACAAACAGCTGATATCCAGCAGGTCGATGGGCGGCAAGGTTGGAATGCCGGGCGGTGAAGGCGTGACGAATTCGCCCAGTTCGGCATTGATTTCGGCAACGACGCCGGCAAACGGAGCTGTTACCAACGTGCGTTCGACAGCAGCCTCTGCCATCTTTAATTTTGCTTGGCCGACCTCGATTTCGATGTTTGAGGCATGACAAAAAGCGCGTTTGGCGTCCGCATCGGTGACGGCCTGGTCTACTTGCTCTTCAGAGACGAGTTGATTGATTTTTTGCAGTTTGGCCAATCTGACCGCTTCCCGTTTTGCGCCGGCGGCCAACACACAGGCCTGGTTGGCATTGGCGCGAGCGCTTTTGATCTGCGCTTGTTGCAAATCAACCTGAGCCTTCAAATCCTGGTTCCAGACTTCCAGTAATAATTGATTCGGTTTGACCTTATCGCCTTCCCGGACGTGCAGTTTCGCAACCTGGCCGCCCGTTGCCGGGGCCAGATAAGTGCGGCGGCAGGCCTTGACGGTACCGACCCGAGTGTTGGCCACGGTTTCTTTTACCTCACCCGGCGCGACGCGATAGATCTTGACGGCCACCGCTTTGGGCTTATGCCAAAAGGCATAAGCTAGCAAGATCAGTAGCGCGGTAAATAACAGTAGCCAGAAACGTTTTCCGGATATCATTAACTTCTCGGTTTGTTCCCAAGCAAATGGGCGATACGTCCTGGATTTCGGTATTGAAATCCAGGACAACTCAGTTTTTATTCTGGCACTGTTTTCACAAACCGCCAAACAAAAGCAGGCTGATGATAGACTTTATATAATGAACAGATTATTAACCCAACCTTTGCCAACTCTGGGCTTATATATTCACATTCCCTGGTGTATCCAAAAATGCCCCTATTGTGATTTTAATTCCCATGCCATGAAAGAGCCGCTGCCGGAAACTGTTTATATAGACACCCTTTTAAACGATTTGCAGCGCGACATCGAAGAATGGGAGATAAATCGGCCGATCGAAACGATATTTATCGGCGGAGGGACGCCCAGTTTGTTTTCTGCCCAAGCCATGGAGCGATTGCTGAACGGCATACAAAAACAGGCGTTATTGGCGGAAAATTTGGAGATTACGCTGGAGGCGAATCCCGGTACCTTCGAAAGCGACAAATTTGCCGATTTTCGCCGGATCGGTATTAACCGCTTATCCATCGGTATACAGAGTTTCAATGACCGTCATTTGAAAACGCTGGGCCGGGTGCATAATTCTGCCGAGGCGATGCGCGCGGTCGAGATGGCTTTTCGATCCGGTTTCGACAATATCAATCTGGATTTAATGTTCGGTCTTCCTGGCCAGTCCTTGCACGAGGCGATCGAAGATGTTGAAACGGCCGTTAAGCTGTCGCCAGCACACATTTCCTATTATCAATTGACGCTGGAGCCGAACACCTGGTTTCATAAATTTCCGCCTAGCTTGCCGCAAGATGAAGATATTTATCGTTTCCAGCAAGCAGGTCAGCGATTATTGTCCGAACAGGGTTATCGACAATATGAAATATCGGCCTATGCGCAACAAGGAAAAATATGCCGGCACAATCAGAATTATTGGCGCTTCGGCGATTATTTGGGAATCGGTGCCGGTGCCCACGGTAAAATCAGCCTTGCCTTGCCGGATAACATTATTCGGACGATGAAAAGTAAAAGACCTGAACACTATCTGCAACAACAGGATTCGAAAAGCAGTGTCAAGATCGATATCGCACAATTGCCGTTGGAATTCGTCATGAATCACTTGCGTCTGAAAAGCGGATTTACCGCGAAACATTATCGGGCGGTCACCGGCTTGGGCATGGAGACATTGGAACCGGCGTTATCGGAATGTGTTAACGCCGGGTTGCTGATTTACGATAACGAAATTTACCGTTGCAGCGAACGTGGCTGGAATTTTCTCGATAGTATTCTGGAAAAATTCATCGCCTGAGTATAATTATTCCGCGTCTTTGCATCGCGGCTATTTATTAAACGATGCCAGCGATTGCCCAGGCACTCTTATATTAATTATCTACTGATTTGTTAATAACATGCTTGATTACCAGAAAGAATTCATTCAATACGCATTGGATTGCGGCGTCCTGAAATTCGGTCAGTTTCAACTGAAATCCGGCCGTACCAGTCCTTACTTTTTTAATACCGGCTTGTTCAATACGGGCGCTCAGTTGGATAAATTGGGTCAATTTTATTCCCAGGCCTTGGTGGAGTCGGGTCTGCCGGTCGACGTGCTCTATGGGCCCGCCTACAAAGGGATTCCATTGGTCAGTGCCACCGCTATCGCCTATTCAAGGATCAGGCAGGATATTCCATTTGCGTTCAACCGCAAGGAAGCCAAAGACCACGGCGAGGGAGGAGTCATTGTCGGATCGCCGCTGCAAGGGAAGGTTTTGATTCTGGATGACGTGATCACTGCTGGAACCTCGGTGCGCGAGTCGGTTGACATCATAAGGCGGAATGGGGCGGAACCGGCCGGCGTGTTGATTGCGCTGGATCGGCAGGAAAAAGGCCAAAATGAAAAATCGGCGGTTCAAGAAGTGAGCGATAATTATAATATACCGGTCCTGGCTATCATATCGTTGGCGGATATTATCGAATTTCTTGAACTGGACGACAATTCGGACCTGCAGTTGAAAATAATTCGTGAATATCGTCAACACTATGGCATATAAAAATCCACGCAACACTAACAGTTCTGGATATTTAGTCTACAATTATTGGACATAAAAACAGGCAATTTTGCTAACAAACCGAATAAATTTTACCCAGTACAGTCATCAGAAAAAGGCTTGCCATGAGGAATCTGGAATTTAAAGATCAACTGCATGAATATTCGCAATGGCGCGATCAATTGGTTCAAGCCATCGAAATGTACACAGAATGGCGCAGTCGCTATAAATACAGTGATCCTCATAGCACCGATACTCTGCTGAAAATAGTCAATGGCTTGCAATCCGATCGTGTGACATTAGCATTCGCGGCAGAATTCTCGCGCGGCAAGACCGAACTGATCAATTCGCTGTTCTTTGCCGAAACCGGTGTTAGATTACTGCCGTCCTCTCCCGGCAGGACGACGATGTCGCCTACCGAATTATTCTGGGACGAAGAAGGCGGCAGCTATATCCGTTTGCTCAATATCGAAAGTCGTTTAGAGGATCTTTCCTTAGTCGAATACAAACGCAATCCGGAACGCTGGACGCAGATCGATCTTAATTGCGATTCTCCCAGCCAAATGCAGGAAGCCTTCAAGGAATTGGTCGCGACCAAGAAAGTACCCAGGGAAACGGCCGACAAATTGGGGTTATGGAATGAACGGGAGGCAGCCGAGCAAGGAATCATTAATCCGGAGACTGTCGAGATTCCCTGTTGGCGACATGCCCTGATCAGCTTTCCTCATGATTTATTGAAACAAGGTTTGTGTATTCTCGATACACCGGGGCTAAATGCATTGGGAACCGAGCCCGAGTTGACCTTGAGCATGTTGCCGAGCGCCCAAGCCATTATTTTTGTCTTGGCTGCCGATACCGGCGTGACCAAAAGCGATCTTGAGATGTGGAAAAATCACGTTTGCGGTTCCAGAGGACATAGCAAGCAAGGTCTTGCCGTCGTGATGAATAAAATCGATTCGATGTGGGACGATCTCGCCGGTGAACAAGGATATGAAGAAGCGATCAAGAAACAGATCGAAACATCCGCCTCCATATTAGGCTTGGATAAAGAGGTTATTTTTCCGGTATCGGCCAAGCAAGCGTTATTGGCTAAGGTCAAATCCGACGAGGAACTGTTGACAAAAAGCCGTCTCGATAAATTGGAAAGTTATTTATCCGACGACATTCTTCAGCAACGGCGCCAATTGTTGATGGATGCCGTGGTCAAGGACATCGGTTTTCTGGTGAGCGAATCCTCTAATTTGATCAATACCAAGATCAGAAATGCCACCAAGCAATTGGAGGAATTCAAGCAAATCGATTTCGAAAACGAGGAAATGACCGGCAAGCTGATGGCCGAGACGCGTGATCGGCAAAATGCCTACATGGCCAATGTAGAAAACTTCCAGGCCAGTCGCAAGGTTTTTACGGTACAGGCGAAAATGTTGATCGATTCATTCGCCAAGGAAAGAATCGATGAAATCATCAAGGCCACCCGTCATGACATGAGTAAAAGCCTCACCACTTATGGCATGAAGCAGAACATTCGCAAGTTATTCGATGAGTTGCGCGACTTGTTGCAGGATTCGGTCGATATCACGAATGAAACCCGTCGTCTGGTCAAGGCCATCCATAAAAAATTCCAGGACGAATACGGATTCAAGGAAATAGAACCGCAATTGTTTTCCATCAAACAATACCAGTTCGAATTGGAGCAAATTTTCGAGGAGGGGGAATCCTTCCGCACCAGTGCTAAAACAACGATGACTGAACAAAGCATTGTCATCAATAAGCTTTACAGTACATTGATAGCCAAAGCCCGTTCGATTATGCAACAGGCGCATAAGGATGCCACCACCTGGAGTAATAGCGTGCTGACGCCATTAATGCATCAGATCAAGGATCATAAAAAACAGATTGAAAGCCGGTTGCAAATGCTGCGCAAGATCAGCGATTCAAAAGGCAGCGTGGCGGAAAATATCAGCCACCTCGAGGGTGAATTGGAACAGCTTCGTATGCAACGCAAGGAATTGATGACGATTATCAAAGCAATGCATTTCGAAGCATACAATACTCAGCTGGAAGAAGAGCCGTTGGAAGCCGTTTCCTGAAAAATTACCCCAAATATTAAATTAGCATTCAGTGTTTAACAATATTTCGTGCTGAATGCTTTTTATTTGTAAACGTTAACAACGAATTCGTCATACTTGGCTGTTACCGAAACGTAAAGGATATGCTTTTCAAGGCATGCCAGCCAATCAGATTTTCTTGAATATCAAATCCCAAACACCGTGCCCTAAACGCAATCCTCGGTGTTCAAACTTAGTTAACGGCCGGTAATCCGGGCGTGGACAAAAATCACCAGTCGGACTGGTATTCTTCAGGCCGTTATCGGTATTAAGAATGGACAGCATGTCTTTGGCGTAATCTTGCCAATCCGTCGCCGCGTGAAAATAGCCGCCCGGTTGTAGTTTTTTGTTTAATAACTCGACAAAGGCAGGGCGTACGATCCTGCGTTTATGATGTTTTCTTTTATGCCAAGGGTCTGGAAAAAATAAATGGACCCCAGCCAAATAGTGATCGGGGATTTTATGTTCCAGGATTTCGATCGCATCGTGATGATAAATTTTGACATTGCTTAATTGTTTTTGCTCGAGCAGCAACATCAAATGGCCGACGCCAGGACGATGTACTTCGATTCCCAAATAGTTAAAGTCGGGATTGTTTTCCGCCATCGCCGCCAAGCTTTCACCATTGCCGAAACCAATCTCGACGATTAACGGCGCTCGACGGGTGAAAACCTGGGAGAAATCATGATTCAAGGCTGGGTCCAGACAATATTTATCCCAATAATTGTCCAATGCCATTTGCTGGCCGACGGTGGTACGACCTTGACGACGAATATAACTACGGATGCGGGCGGGGTCGATTCGCTGCGGATTGATCATGTCAAGAAACTGGCTGAGAAGGCGGGTTGCCGAACGGCAACCCGGCCGATATTTACTTAAAGAAACAATCCATCGATAGGGGATGAAGCCGAAGCAAAGCGTTTTCTCGGCATGCGACCGGCCAAATAAGCTTCTCTGCCCGCTTCGATACCTTTTTTCATCGCCGATGCCATCAGTACCGGATTTTTTGCCGCGGCGATGGCGGTATTCATCAGGACGCCATCGCAGCCTAGTTCCATCGCGATCGCCGCATCGGAAGCGGTGCCGACGCCGGCATCGACCAGAATGGGCACATTGGCGTTTTCGACGATGGTCAATATATTATAGGGGTTGCGAATCCCCAATCCCGATCCGATTGGCGCCGCCAACGGCATGACGGCGACACAGCCGATTTCTTCCAGTCTTTTCGCGGCGATGGGATCGTCATTCGTGTAAACCATTACATCGAAACCCTCCTTGACCAACAACTCGGCGGCGACATAGGTTTCGGCGACATCGGGAAACAGGGTTTGTTGATCGGCCAGCACTTCCAGCTTGACCAATTTATGCCCGCCCAGCAGTTCCCGAGCCAATCGACAAGTCCTAACGGCATCTTCGGCGGTAAAACAACCGGCGGTATTGGGCAGGATGGTATATTTATCCGGAGAAACCACATCCAGCAGATTCGGCTCATCGGGATTTTGGCCGATATTGGTGCGGCGAATCGCTACAGTGACGATTTCGGCGCCACTGGCTTCGATCGCCAAACGGGTTTCTTCCAGGTCTTTGTATTTACCGGTACCGACCAATAATCTCGATTTATAACGATGGCCGGCAATGGTAAATGAATCATCCTGGCCCCCGCCGATCGCCTGGACGATTTCCAAACGGTCGTTGTCTTGCAAGGATTTGGCATTGTATTGATCGAAAGGTAGGATTTCCTTGTTCAACTCCACGGCGATACGTTTGCCGGTCAAACCCAGATCAGCCACGACATCGGCGACTGATGTTGATTCGGCGTATTCTTTGGTCTCCCCATTTACGGATATTTTCATAACTTAACTCTAACTATTTTTCTACAGTACGCCGCTGTTGCACGGCTTCGGCGAGATTGGTCAATAATTTCTCGGTATCGTTCCAGCCCAGGCAGCCGTCGGTAATACTTTGCCCGTAAACCAGTGGCTTGCCTTCGACGACATCCTGGCGGCCGGCCTTGAGATGGCTTTCGACCATCGCGCCGATAATGCGGCTGTCGCCTTGAGCGATTTGTTGACCGACGTCTTCGGCTACCACCAATTGCCGCTGAAATTGTTTCAGGCTGTTGGCATGGCTGAAATCGATCATGATATTGGGCCGTAAGCCGGCTTCTTGCAAACCTTCCGCGACTTGTTCGACGTGGATGGCATCGTAATTGGGGGCATTATTGCCTCCTCGTAAGATGATATGAGCATCTTCGTTACCTTTGGTCGAAAAAATCGCCGAACGCCCTTCCTTGGTGACCGATAGGAAGTGATGCGGGCTCATGGCCGCGCGGATCGCATCGATGGCAATTTTAAATGAGCCATCGGTGGCATTCTTAAAACCCACCGGGCAAGATAAACCGGATGACAGTTCGCGGTGAACCTGGCTTTCCGTGGTCCGGGCTCCGATAGCACCCCAGGCGATCAGATCGGAAACATATTGCGGTGTAATCAAATCCAGGTATTCAGTCGCCGCCGGCATGCCTATATTGTTGACATCCAACAACAATTGTCTGGCGATGCGCAAACCTTTATTGATATTGAAACTGGAATTTAGTTCCGGGTCGTTTATCAGGCCTTTCCAGCCGACAGTGGTGCGCGGTTTTTCAAAATAAACCCGCATGACAATCAGCAGATCGTCTTGTAGACGATCTTTGATTACTTTCAGACGTTGCGCGTATTCCAAGGCTGCCTTGGTGTCGTGAATCGAGCAGGGACCGATCACAACCAGCAAACGATCATCATCGCCAGTCAAGATGTTATGTATGGCCTGACGTGCTTCCAGCGTAGTTTGGGCCGCCTCGTCGGTCATCGGTATTTCATCGTGGACTTGTACCGGCGGAACGACTTCCTTTGTCTCGCTAATTCTTAAATCATCGGTTGTGTATTTACTTAACATGTTTTATTAGGTAAGCGAAATGGTTTGCTGAATCTATTCTAAACCGTTTATTTTAACTGTTTTAGTCGAGTTATGTTACTCAAATAAGCGCTTAAATTATTAAGCGGATATTAGCTGTGATAAAGTTCGCCTGATTTGTCAAAAACCATACCCCCGTTTAAGATTATGGGTTCGATTCGGATTTAATTTGCGTACATTTGGAATCATTTATGACTTTTTCAAACATGAAGTCTCTGTTGATCATGTCGGTGATCAGTGTGTTTGCTTCTTCTCCATTGCATTCAGAACCTCTTAGCCAGGCCATTAAAGTGGAGGCCGCCACAAATGAAGCGGCTATTCGGTCGCAAAAAAAAATCGATGCATTGAGCGAGAAGACTCGCCAGATGTTGGAGCAATACCGTTCAGCGATCCACCAGACCAAGAGTCTTCAAACCTATAACAAGCATTTAAAGGATTTGTTGAATTCACAGCAACAAGAAAAAGAATCCTTGCAGCAGCAATTGCAAGACATCGAAACGACACAGCGTGATATTGTTCCGTTGCTGCTCCGTATGCTTGATAGTTTGGATAAATTCATTCAATTGGATGTCCCTTTTTTAGCGGAAGAAAGACAACAACGGCTGGCTAATTTAAAAGCCATGGTGGTAAGGGCGGATGTGACCAATGCCGAAAAGTTTCGCCGCATTTTGGAAGCCTATCAAATCGAAAACGATTACGGTAAAACGATCGAGGCTTACCGCGGCGACCTGGAATTAAATGGCGTAAAAAGTTCGGTGGATTTTCTCCGCCTCGGTCGTATCGCATTGTATTACCAGCGTCTGGACGGTAGCGAGACCGGGTATTGGAATAAGGAAACGAAACAATGGCAAGTGTTGCCATCGGATTATCGCAACGCCATCCGTAATGGCTTGCGTATCGCCAGAAAAGAAGCGGCGCCGGATTTATTAACCCTTCCTATTCCTGCAGTGGAGGCGGGCCAATGAAAAAGTTTATTCTGATTTCTCTTTGTTTTATTGTTCAAACCGCGTTAGCCGAACATCTGGATTTGGACCAATTGTTGCGCGAAGTCAAAAAAAGCCAGGGTGTGGAAGCTAAAATCAACCGGGCCAGGGAGGCTGAATTTTTGGCGGAAAAAGTCAAGCAACAGCAATTATTGCAGGATGCTCAGTCGGCTTTGAGTAGACAACAGCAATTGAGTAAACAATTGAAAGCGAAGCTTGAGGCGAACGAACAACAATTGCTCGAATTGGAGGGCGAGCTGAAGAACCGTAGCGGTGAGCTGGGCGAACTGTTCGGCGTTGCCCGTCAGGCGGCCGGTGATTTAAAGGCGGATTTGACTAATTCGATCATATCCGCCCAATTTCCGGGACGCTTGCAACAACTCGATGAAATCGCTAACAGCAAGGCGTTGCCGACCATCGAGCAATTGGAAACTTTATGGTTTACTCTGCAGCAGGAAATGACCGAATCGGCCAAGGTGGTCAGTTTCGATAGTCAGATCCAGACCGCGTCGGGCGAACCGCGTGAAGCCAAGGTAATCCGTATCGGCACTTTCAATGCCTTGGCCGACGGCCATTATCTACGCTATTTATCGGAAACCGGCAAACTGTCCGAATTGGCGAGGCAGCCGGAAGATAAATATTTAAAGTTGGCGGAAAATTTGACGAACTCCAAGAAAGGGCCTGTCGCCGTCGGTATCGACCCGACTCGGGGCGTGATATTGAGTATGCTGATTCAAACGCCGAATACCGTGGAACGGATCGATCAAGGCGGTGTCATCGGTTATATCATTTTATTGTTGGGTGCTTTCGGCCTGGTTTATGCATTGGCCAGGTTGATTTATTTGACCGTGGTTGGACGTAAAATGCAGCAACAAATCAATTCCGATAAGGTCGCGACCGACAATCCATTGGGCCGGGTTATTGCGGCCGGCGAGAAATCGAGCAATGAAGATACCGAAACCTTGGAATTGTTGCTGGATGAAGCGATTACCCGAGAGGTGCCGGCTCTGGAAAAAGGGGTGTCGATGATCAAGTTACTGGCGGCTGTCGCGCCACTGTTGGGACTGCTGGGTACGGTGACCGGCATGATCGCAACCTTTCAATCGATCAGTTTGTTCGGAACGGGAGATCCGAAATTGATGGCCAGCGGCATATCTCAGGCTCTGGTCACCACCATGCTGGGGTTGTGCGTGGCTATCCCTTTATTGTTTCTGCACAGCCTGGTCGCCTCGCGCAGCCGCATGCTGGTACAGATTTTGGACGAACAAAGTGCGGGTATCGTCAGTCGACGCGCCGGAAAATAATGGAGTTTCTCAGCACGCAAATCAATGCTGTCGAGCAATTCCTGGCCGCGGGAGGTCCGGTCTTATCCTTTATATTGTTGGTTTCGATTTGCCTGTGGTGTTTGATCATCGAACGCCTGCTGTTTTTCCGCCTTTCTTATCCGGCGTTGCGTCGGGCCTGGTTGGAACAATGGCAACAGCGTGCCGACAAATGCTCCCTGCACGCTCGCCACATTCGTAGCGGTATTATTTCCGAAGCCAAAATCACGATGAACAAAACCGTGCCGATTATCAAAATGTTGGTCAATATCTGCCCATTGCTGGGTTTGCTCGGAACCGTCAACGGCATGATCCATGTGTTCGATGTGATGGCGGTGACCGGCAGCGGCAATGCAAGAGCCATGGCCGACGGAGTGTCCCAGGCCACCATACCGACGATGGCCGGCATGGTAATCGCCATCGCCGGTTTGTATTTCAGCAAACTCATCGAAGAACGCGTCAGTGATGAAACCCATCATTTGACCGACTTATTGCAAAATCATTAATTCAAGCTGCTTATGCGTCGTAGATCCAATCGCTCAAATACGGAACAAGGCTCCGATATCGATATGACACCGATGTTGGATATCGTGTTTATCATGTTGATATTTTTTATCGTAACCACTTCCTTTGTCAAAGAATCCGGTATCGACGTCAATCGGCCCACCGCTCAGACAGCGACACGCAAGGAACAAGGCAATATTATCGTGGGCATCAAGTCCAATGGCGAAATCTGGATCGATAAACGGGAAGTCGACATACGCGCGGTACGGGCCAATGTAGCCAGATTGCATGCCGAACAGCCGCTAGGTTCGGTAGTCATCGCCGCCGATCGCGACACCAAGGTGAAGGTACTGACCCAGGTGATGGACCAGATCCGTTTGGCCGGTATTACCAATGCCTCCATCGCTACCGTGAGTGATACGCAGTGATGCGCTTAGGTCTCGCGCTGTTAAGCGGTCTGTTGGTATCGCTGGCGTTATTCTGGTTGATGCAATTCATGATCAGCAATAATCAACAGAGTTTCAAAAAAAACGAAACTCTGCAGATGACCGAATTCGTCCGCTTGAAAAGAGAAACCAAGTTGAAAACGAGGGAACGAAAAATACCGGAAGAACCTAAGCCGGAGAAACAACCGCCCCCTCCCCCTAAGATGCAAATGGAACGGACGCAAACAATCCAGGAAGCATTGCCGGACATGGCTGTCCCGAATCTGGATATTCCCTTGCAGAGCAGCCGTTTTGCAGGTTCCGCGATCAGTGGTGTGCAAATGGGCAGAGGAAAAATCAGCACCAATGTCATTCCGTTGGTGCGCATTCCGCCGCGCTATCCGATGCGTGCGGCACGGCGCAGAATCGAAGGTTGGGTGAAAGTCGAATTTACTATTACCGAGGAAGGTACGGTCAAAGATGCCGTTGTCGTCGAAGCGCAACCGGCGGATGTTTTCGATCAAGCGGCATTACGTGCAATCGCTAAATGGAAATTCAAGCCCAAGGTGATCGATGGCGAAACTTTCGAGCAACGAGCCGTTCAGATATTGCAATTCAAATTGTCGAAATGAAGCGTTTTTTATCTCTCATAGTATTTTGTTGCATCGTCCAGATTGGTTATGCGGCAGATAACGATAAACCGGCTACCGTTTCTCCTTGGTTATATAAAAAACTGACCAAGACGGAAAAACTGATTGCCGAAAAGTCGTATCAAGCGGCCGAGAAAAATTTGTATTCCCTGCTCAAGAAAGTCGACCAGGGTGGCTACGAGCATGCCACGGTATTACGTTCGCTATCCTCGGTCCAGGCCTTGCAAGGCCATTACCGAAAAGCGGCAGAATTGCTGGAACAATGTCTGGCGCTAAAGGTATTGCCGGAACAACAGCAGCAACAAAGTATTTTGAACCTTGGCCAGCTCTATATGGCGACCGAACAATATCGGCGCGCCGTTGAGACACTGCAACCCTGGCTGGCTAAAAATCCGAAGCTGGATGCGGAACTGAGCGCCTTGTTGGCTAATGCTTATGCCCAGCTGAAAAAATATCGCCAGGCTTTACCGCATATCAAAAGGGCTATCGCGACGAGTAAAAAACCGGTAGAGTCTTGGTACCAGTTGGAACTGGCTCTGCATTATGAATTAAATGAGTATGCCGCGGCGGCAAAATTATTAAGACAGTTGATACAGCAATATCCCAATAAAAAAGAATATTGGGAGCAGTTGTCTTCCGTCTACCAACAACTAAAACAATTCAAAAAAGCCGTCACTATTCAGCACTTGGCTTATAAAAAAGGCTTGTTGAACAGTGAAAAGGAAATTTTGGCTTTGACCAATCTTTTTTTGTACACCGGTTCTCCCTATAGGGGAGCGAAGTTATTAAGCGATGCATTGGCCAATCGGCAGGTACGTGGTAATTCCCGCAATTGGGAAACCCTGGCCAATGCCTGGCAACAAGCTAGGGAGCTGGATAAGGCGATCGATGCGTTGGAAAAGGCGTCAAGTTTAAACGACAAGGGCGTTCTGTATCAGCAATTGGGACAGATCTATGTCGAACAGGAACACTGGGACAAAGCCGTGCAGGCCTTCAACAAGGCTATCGCCAAAGGTGGATTGAAGCATGCCGGCTCGGTTTACCTTTTGCTGGGGATGAGCCACTATGAGTTACATAATGTCAAACAGGCACGCTCAGCCTTCAACACGGCCAAAAAATACGGCAAGCAGAAAAAGGCCGCCTTGCAATGGCTGGACTATCTCGATAACGCCAGTTAAGAGTTGCTGCGTGATTTTTTTCGTTACTACACAGGTGTAGCGCTCTGCTAATTCAATGATTAACCTAGCTGTAGTTTCCAGATAAAAGGACTACACCCGTGTCGGTGTTTGTCGGATATTGGTAATCAAATCGCTGCATTCAAATCCGGGTCTTCATACAGCCGCTTTTTCTTCCATCCCGCAAATTTGCTGTCGTCGAAATAAATGTCGTTGTCGATGGCATGTTCGTAACAGCTGCGAAATAATCGGGCGGTTCTGAAAGCATGTAATTCGTCATCGGCGGTGACGGTTTCGACATTGCCAACCTGGAAGGTCTTATTGCGGGATTTACCGTCTTTGACCCAGAAAACCGTGTAGCACAGATAACTTTTGTCTTTCCGGTGATCGTATTTGATCGTTCTGGAAACGCCGGTCACGCCGGTTGTAGTCTTATTCTTAGGCGGTTTAAGAAAACGCGTCTTACTGCCTTTCAGCACCACCAACATCTGATCGCGCCAGGTGATGGCCGCTTGTAACGACTTGTTTCTGTTGCCCCACAGCTTATGGGAAAAATATCGGCTAGTTTCTTTGCCGCGTCGTACGATGCGCACTTGATATCCGAAGGCATCGGGTTCGGTGATATGTTTTACTTTTGCCATAATCTCTATAAACCTGCATCTAGTGACTACCGCAACGGATAGTATTGAAACACGAATGGAAACTTACTTTCCTTGTTATTTTTGTAGTTCTATGATTACAAATTATCTATAAAGAATCAAATAAAGCAAGAAGAAATGTTAGAATTAGTCCACTATTCCCCAGTAAATTGGTGTAGAATAGCTCGGATGCACAACTAGGTTGCATAAATTGTTTGTATAACCTTTTGTTTTGTAATTATTTTTTTGGAGAAAAACGATGAGCGTATTAGTAGGTAAACAAGCACCTGATTTTACTGTTCCTGCGGTCTTAGGTGACGGTCAAATTGTTGATTCTTTCAACTTTTCTGAGGCCACCCGAGGAAAATATGCGGTGGTTTTTTTCTATCCGTTGGACTTCACTTTCGTCTGCCCAAGTGAATTGATCGCGTTGGATCACCGCATCGATGAATTCAAAAGCCGTGGTGTAGAGGTGGTCGCGGTTTCCGTCGATTCGCACTTCACGCATAATGCATGGCGTAACACGCCGGTTAATGAAGGCGGTATTGGTCCGGTCCGTTATACGATGGCTGCCGACATCGCCCATTCCATCTGCAAAGATTACGATGTCGAGGCTGAAGGCCCTGCTGTAGCTTATCGCGGTGCTTTCCTGATCGATCAAAGCGGCATGGTTCGTCACCAAATCGTCAATGATCTGCCGCTAGGACGTAATATCGATGAATTGGTACGCATGGTGGATGCGCTGCAGTTCCATGAAGAGCATGGCGAGGTTTGTCCGGCTGGCTGGAACAAAGGTGATGCCGGTATGGATGCTAGCCCTGCAGGCGTTGCAAAATATCTGGGTGAAAATGCCGACAAATTGTAAGAATTTTACTGGCTCGGCTTGTTAAGCAAAAAGGCGCATTGTGCAAACGATGCGCCTTTTTTATTTTTTCAAAAATCAGTTTTCGCTATTTTCAGAGGACAGTTTCGCCGTTTCGCTAACGCCGCTAAGCAGCTTTTTTCTGATAAAAAAAACGGCGGTTACGGCGATCACTACCGGTATCTGGGTAACCAGAAATACGGTGACCGAACTCTTGGCGAACATTCCGGTTAATGATGCCAAAATCAATTTGTTAGCCAACCACCAGGAAATCCAGTAACCTACCAAGCCGATAATCGCCCATTTGACCGCTGGTTCCCCCACTTTTTTTCCGCTCAGATAAAACCAAACCAACACCAGAATTCCGGCAGCTTTAGCAAGAAGTAACATGCATATACCCTCGTTATGATTGAAAAAGCCCACATTGATTGATTTAGATTCCAATAAGGTTAGAATCTGTAGCAATATTCTGTGATAGACGAACAATCATATTCGATATCCTGACTCATTACATCTTTTTATCAATACGGAGATTGCCATGGGCAAACTGCTGAAAGTCCTGTTCACAGTCATTGCATCATTCATTTTGCTTATTATCGTGGCGGCCGTCGTTTTGCCGTTAGTCATCGATCCGAACGATTTCAAACCGCAAATTCAAACGGTCGTTAAAGACAATACCGGCCGTGAATTGAACATCGAGGGTAATTTGGACTTGTCCGTTTTTCCCTGGATCGGGGTATCGACCGGAAAACTATCGTTAAGTAATGCGCCGGGATTCGACGGCAAACCATTTGCGTTAATTGAAGCGAGTGATATCAAGGTCAAGTTATTACCTTTGTTGTCTAAGAAAGTGGAAGTCAGCCGTATCGTGTTAAAAGGTCTGGCTCTCAATTTGGCCAAAAACAAACAAGGCGTCAGCAACTGGGACGATTTGGTGTCGGCAAAAGACGGGAAAAGCGAAAAGGCTGAGCAGCCAGCCAAGGAAAAAGAAGCCGAAGCCGCGCCGAGCGATGCCTTGGCCGCGTTGGCGATCGGAGGACTATCGGTCGAAAACGCCAGCATTGTTTGGGATGATCAACAGGCCGCGAAGCATGTCGAAATCAAGGATTTCAATCTGGAAACCGACGAACTGGCTTTCGACGAGCCGATGACAATAGATCTGTCTTTGACGTTGATTAACAAAGAACCGCAATTGACCGAGAACATCGCTTTCATTACCGATCTCGTCATCAATGAAAAACTGAATAATATTAAACTCAATAACCTGAAGTTGGACAGTGAATCTAGCGGTAAAAGCATTCCTGGCGGCACATTGCAAGCCAATCTGCGCTCCGATGTGGCATTGGATCTGGCTGCACAGACTCTGGACGTGATGCAATTGAGACTGAGAAGTGGGGCTTTAACTGTCAATGCCGATATCAAAGGGACCAATATCAAAGACAAACCGGTTTTTTCCGGACCTGTCAGTATCAGCGAATTAAATTTGGCGGAATTTTTGCGGAAAATGGATATTGCGCTTCCCGCCATGCAGGATAGTAATGCCTTAAGTAGATTGAAAGTGGATTTCAATCTGCAGGCCACGAAAAATTCGGCAGCGATCCGTGAGTTGTTGGTCAAACTGGATGATAGCACCCTAAAAGGTTTCGTCGACATCAATAATTTTGCTTCATCGGCGCTCGCCTTCAATCTGAATCTGGATGCCATCGATGCCGACCGTTATCTGCCCTCGAAACAAGAGAAGCAAGCGGATAAATCCGCTAAGCCGGCGTCGACTCCGGCAGCAGCAGCGGCGGCAGGAGCCGCGTTATTACCGGTTGAAACCTTACGTGGCTTGAATGCCAACGGCGAACTGACAATTGGCCGTCTGAAAATCAACAATCTGAAAATGCAGGATATCAAGCTGAAATTGAATGCGGCGAACGGCTTACTCAAAACGCAACAGTCGATCAGTCAGTTTTATCAAGGGGGTTATTCGGGCCAAACCACCATCAATGTAAAGGGTAAACAACCTGCCATCGACTTGAACGAGAAGCTCAATAATGTTCAGGTCGAGCCATTGTTGCAGGATTTACAGCAAGGCGGAGACGTTAGAATGACCGGCGTGGTTAACGCTAATGCCAAGCTGCAGGCTTATGGCAACAGTACCGCGGCAATCAAGTCAACGTTGAATGGAAATATCGATTTTAAATTCAGTGATGGCGTCGTCAGAGGGTTTAACCTGCAGAAAATGATCGATAACACCAAGGCGCTGATCGAAGGCTCGCCGTTGCCGTCGGAAAACAAAAATGATCAAACGGTTTTTTCCGAGATCAGCGGTTCGGCGAACATCAACAATGGCTTGGTGAGAAACGACGATCTGCAAGCGCTTTCTTCTCGTTTGCGGGTTGACGGTAATGGCAGCGCCAATTTGGTCACCGAGCAATTGGATTATAAAATCAATGCCAAGCTGATCAAAAAAGCTACGCAGGATCAGCCGGAGAAAGTAAAAGCCATTCCGTTGATTCTGAAAATTGGCGGTAATTTCAGCAAGCCTTCATACACTCTTGATATTCCGGCCATGTTATTGGAAAAAAACAAGGACAAAATCGAAAAGAAAAAAGAGGAAGTGCTGCAAAAACTGGACGAGAAACTGGGTCCCGGTGTCGGCGACATGCTGAAGGGCTTTTTCAAATAAAACGCGGTTATTTTATGCGATTATTTGCCGGGGTTTTACCGACCCCGGCCTGATGCCATGACGCCGGAAATTTTTCAACAGCACATACTCGACTGGTTCGATCAACACGGACGCAAAGACCTGCCCTGGCAGCGAGATATCAATCCTTATCGGGTCTGGATATCGGAGATCATGCTGCAACAAACCCAGGTTGCCACGGTGATTCCTTATTTCAACCGCTTCATGGCACGTTTTCCGAATGTGGCGAGCCTGGCCGATGCGCCGATAGACGAGGTTTTGCAGTATTGGTCCGGGCTCGGATACTATGCCCGTGCCAGAAACCTGCATCGCGCCGCGCGGACGATAATCGAAAACGGCGGAAAGTTTCCGACAACCATCGAAACAGTGCAAGCCTTGCCCGGAATTGGTCGGTCCACCGCCGGTGCGATATTGAGCATCGCCTGCCGGCAAAGCCATCCGATCTTGGACGGTAACGTCAAGCGCGTCCTGGCGCGCTTTCATGGCGTTCATGGGTGGAGCGGCGACAGTAAAATCAACAAACGGCTTTGGGAGATCAGTGCCCGTTTAACGCCACTACAGCGCACGGCCGACTATACCCAGGCCATGATGGATATGGGGGCGACGCTATGTACCAGGACGAAACCCAAATGCGAGTGCTGTCCGCTGAATTCCGCCTGTTATGCTTGGCGCGAAGATAAGGTCGCTGAACTACCGTCGCCTAAACCCCGCAAAATAATACCGGTCAAGCAAAGTTTTTGGTTGTTGCTGCGAAACGAGAATAATCAAATCTTGCTGGAAAAAAGGCCGCCAGCGGGAATATGGGGTGGGCTGTGGAGCTTGCCGGAATTTGAAAATCTTGACGAACTACGGCGATGGTGTCAAGAACGCGGCTTTGCGACAGGGTCTATGCGTAAGTTGCCCGGCCAACGCCACACGTTTTCCCACTATCATCTCGACTATACCGCAGTGATCGCGAACTGTGAAAACCGCAATAATTGTGTGATGGAAGCAAGCGCCACAGTCTGGTATAAAACCAGTCAAATTGAATCATTAGGTTTACCTGCGCCGATTAAACGTTTATTGCAGGAACAATATATAGAGGAAAACGATGACGAGAATGGTTAAATGCGTGAAACTAGGAATCGAAGCGGAAGGACTGGAGCAACCGCCTTTTCCCGGTCCGAAAGGACAATATATTTTCGACCATGTGTCGAAGCAGGCCTGGAAGGAATGGCTGAGCATGCAGACGATGATCATTAACGAAAGGCGTCTGGCCAGTTTCGACCCAGCCTCAAAGAAAATTCTGGAAGAGGAGCGGGAAAAGTTTTTGTTTTCCGGTGGCTTTGAAATGCCTGAGGGCTACGTGCCGCAAAAAGACTGATAAATAAACGATGACTGAGGTTCAAGGGACATATTTTGACCCTTGAACCTTTGATCCAAATTTATCGTTTCATCGACTCGAAAAATTCTTCGTTGGTTTTAAAGTCTTTCAGTTTACCCAACAAAAATTCGGATGCCGCCATTTCGTCCATGGGTTGAAGAATCTTGCGCAGAATCCAGGTTTTTTGCAATTCGTCCGGATCGACCAGATATTCTTCGCGGCGCGTACCGGAACGGTTGATGTTGATGGCCGGATAGACGCGTTTTTCCGCGATCTTGCGTTCCAAATGCAATTCCATGTTACCGGTGCCTTTGAATTCCTCGTAAATAACTTCGTCCATGCGCGAACCGGTATCGACCAGCGCCGTCGCGATAATGGTCAAGCTGCCGCCCTCCTCGATATTTCTCGCCGCGCCGAAGAAACGTTTCGGTTTTTCCAGGGCATTGGCGTCGACACCACCCGATAAAAGTTTACCCGAGGATGGCACGACCATATTGTAGGCACGGGCCAAGCGGGTGATCGAGTCTAGCAGGATGACTACATCGTGTTTGTGTTCGACCAGGCGACGGGCTTTTTCGATGACCATTTCGGCGACTTGCACATGCCGGGTAGCCGGTTCGTCGAACGTACTGGAAACGACTTCGCCGCGAACACAGCGTTCCATTTCCGTGACCTCTTCCGGGCGTTCGTCGATCAACAGCACGATCAGGTAACATTCGGGATTGTTCTCCGCAATCGCATGAGCGATGTTCTGCATGATCATGGTTTTACCGGCCTTCGGCGGTGAAACGATCAGACCGCGTTGCCCCTTGCCGATAGGCGCGACTAAGTCGATGATGCGCCCGGTCAGGTCTTCGCTGGTACCGTTACCCTGTTCGAGTCGGAAGCGTTGATTGGGAAATAAAGGAGTCAGGTTGGAGAAAAGAATTTTGTGCTTGGCGTGTTCCGGAGCCTCGAAGTTGATGCTTTCGACCTTTAGCATCGCGAAGTAACGTTCGTTGTCCTTCGGTGGCCTTATTTTGCCGCTGATGGTGTCGCCGGTACGTAACCCGAATCGCCGGATCTGGCTGGGGGAAACATAAATATCGTCGGGACCGGCTAGATAAGAGCTTCCCGGCGTTCTCAAGAAACCGAAACCATCCTGCAGTATTTCCAGTACGCCGTCGCCAAAAATATCTTCGCCGCTTTTTGCCTGGCTTTTAAGAATGGCAAAAATTAATTCCTGCTTTCGGGCTCTGGCGATATTTTCTAGACCTAGGTCTTCGGCAATGGAAATGATTTCATTAATTGGTTTAAGTTTTAACTCGGTAAGATTCATATTGTAATGAGTGTTAAAGAAATGAATTACGGCAGAAAGCCGTAACCGTACAGAATGGTTAATTAATGAGAAAAATAAGGCGAATTTTGGGCGCGCCGATTAAGCACCCGAAGAGTATAACGCAATAGAGCGGGCCCGTCCAAAATAATTTGTCGGGCCCCAAAAAATTAACCTAGTCGATCAAATATTGCCGTCGATAAAATCGGTTAATTGCGATTTGGTCAATGCGCCAACTTTAGTAGCTTCCACTTCGCCATCCTTGAAAATCATCAAAGTCGGAATGCCGCGTACGCCATAATGCTGAGGTGCTTCCGGATTTTCGTCGATATTCAATTTTGCTACTGTCAGTTTACCCTCGTATTCAGCAGCAACCTCATCCAGTACAGGCGCAATCATTTTACAGGGCCCACACCATTCGGCCCAGTAGTCAACAAGCACTGGGACGCTTGACTTTAACACCTTTTCATTAAATTCCGCATCTGATACATGAAGGACTAAGTCACTCACGCTATTCTCCAATATTTTTCAAATTTAAGACTATAGGGGGGGCAATGATAATTTGTCAATCAATTTCAGAGAAATTAATTTTTACGTTATTCTATTGCCATGAAACAATCACATTTGACCGAAACACGCTTCAGTAATTTGGAGCTTTCCGACTCCATCATAAAAGGCTTAAAGGAAGCAAGCTTTATCAATTGTACGCCGATTCAGGACAGAGCTTTGCCTTTGCTGCTTAGGGATAAGGATATAGCCGGCCAGGCCCAGACCGGTACCGGTAAAACCGCTACTTTTCTACTGGCCACCTTTCAACGATTGATCAATGATGAAAGCGAGCAAATAAAAAACCCCCGTGCGTTGATTTTGGCTCCGACCCGTGAATTGGCGATCCAGATTCATAAAGACGCGATTCAATTGAGCTCTTATCTAAATCTGAAGTTCGCTTTAATATATGGGGGCACCGATTACAAAAAACAACTCGATAGGATAAAATCCAACGTCGATGTCATCATCGGCACGCCGGGCCGCATCATCGACTTTTATAAACAAAACGCCTTCACTCTGAACAACATACAGGTTATGGTGCTGGATGAGGCTGATCGTATGTTCGACCTGGGGTTCATCAAGGATATCCGTTATCTCTTAAGACGCATGCCGCCACCGGAAAAACGCCTGAATATGTTGTTTTCGGCGACCATGTCGTACAAGGTCACCGAGTTGGCTTACGAGCACATGAACAATCCGGTGGTGGTCAAGATAGAAACGGAAGAGGTGACCTCCAAGGCCATCAATCAAGTTGCATACTGTCCGGCCAATGAACAAAAAATTCCGTTGTTGCTGGGCCTGCTAAAGAAACATCATCCGCAACGCAGCATCGTCTTCGTCAACACCAAGCGGAGCGCCGAGGAGTTGAACAGTTATCTGCAAGCCAACGGCTATAAAACCGCTTTGTTGAGTGGCGACGTGCCTCAGGAAAAACGGCAACGTCTGCTTGCCGATTTTCAGGAAAGCAAGGTCACACTGATGATCGCGACCGATGTCGCCGCCCGCGGCCTGCATATCCCCGATGTTTCCCATGTCTTCAATTACGACCTGCCCCAGGATGTCGAGGATTATGTTCATCGGATCGGCAGAACCGCGCGTTTCGGAGCCAGCGGCGAAGCGATCAATTTTATTTGCGAGGAATACGCCTATTCGATGCCGGATATCGAGGACTACATCGGCGAAAAAATTCCGGTGCAAGCGATTTCCGACGAATTGCTGGCAGACGATATCAAGCAACCGGAAAGAAAGCCGCGACGCAAACCCTCGCCAGACAAGCGTAGCGCAAAACCCCGCCGCTATGAGCATGGCAAGGCGAAAAAATCCGCTAGCGAATCGGCATCAACTCCCGAAAATCCTCGATCGCCGGAAACTGCGTAATCGTTCGTTTTTCGGCTCGACTATCCGGTTTGCTGATCGAGATCAGATGGCCGATGCCGAATTCCTTGGCGGCATTCAATACCGCCAGACTATCGTCGACCAGCAAGGTGCGTTGTTTCTCGAACACATGCCGTTCCTGTAAAGTCCGCCAGAAGCCTTGTTGTTCCTTGGCCATGCCGAAATCATGCGAGCAGATGATTTGGTCGAAAAACACGTTCAGGCTGGTTTTATCCATTTTCAGCCGCAGGCTGTCGCGGTGGGCATTGGTCACCAATAAGAGTTGACGGGGCGAACTTTTCACCGCGTCGAGGAATTCCGTCACGTGAGGCAGAACGCTGATCAGGCCGGCGATTTCCAGCTTCAGACCGGCAATGTCGAGATCCAGCGTCTGGCTCCAATAATCCAGGCAATACCATTCCAATTTGCCTTCCAGGGCCTTGAAACGGGGCGCCAGCAGTTGTTTGGCTTCGGCTACGCTCAGACCGTTGTTTTCCGCGTATTTTTGCGGCACGAATTCATTCCAGAAATGGTTATCGAAATTCAAATCCAATAACGTGCCGTCCATGTCCAGCAGAACAGTATCGATTTTTTTCCAATTCAACATAAGAGTGAGTTATATTTTGGTTAACGGCGCGATCATAAACGATCGCCTGATATTTTATTTCATCCGCAGTAGTGGATTTGAATTCCAGTCTAAAGATGCAGCAAAAACCGAAAATAATTACCAAGGAGACGGTCGCCAAAAGTCGGCTGTTCCATATTGAAACACTGGAGCTTGAATTCAGCAATGGCGTTCAGCGCAACTACGAACGCCTGATTCGGGGACCCGGCTGCGGCGCGGTTTTGATTGTGCCGATGCTGGACAACGACACCGTGTTGCTGGTCAGGGAATACGCCGCCGGTCTTGATCGTTATGAATTAGGTTTGCCGAAAGGCAAAATTGATCCCGGCGAAGACCGCTTTGCCGCCGCTAATCGTGAATTGAAGGAAGAAGTGGGTTATGGCGCCAACCGTTTGCAGCACTTGATGAAGCTATCGTTGGCGCCTTCCTACATGGAGCACAGTATCGATGTGATTATCGCGATGGATTTATACCAGGAAAAACTGCCCGGCGACGAACCGGAGGAATTGCAGGTGGTGCCGTGGAACATTGCCGATATTCCCGGTTTGCTGGCTAGCGGCGAATGCAGCGAGGCCCGCTCTATCGCGGCACTATATTTGACGCGTGATTATCTTGGGAAACAATGATGAAGTCGATGGTTCGATGTTGGTGGGACAAATTCAGCAAATGGTTTTATGCCTCCAGTCTGGATCAAATCAATCAGCAAAGTTATATTCGCTTGTCGACCAGCTTTCAAAATATCGAAAAGAAGGGTCCGACCATACCTTATATCGAAGAACAGCTGGAAAAACTAAGAAACGATCCGGACTGGAATACCGTCAAATCGATCGAATTGTTGTTGATCCCGTTGCTTGGCGAATGCGATCTGGATATCGAATTACATTATCAATTACACAAAGCGAGCACCTTGCTAAACAGTCAGGAATATGATTTTTTTCGCCAGGAATTCGAAAGCATCAAGCAGGATGGTTCGGTTCACGAAAGAAAGCGCGCCTTATTGAGTAAATTGACCGCCAGTCTGCACAAATATTACGAGGACAGGCAGTTGCGCAGTTTATACGCCAATAAGGCGCGTCTGAAGATCGGTGTTTTTTTCAGTTTGGCGATCGTGTTCAGCGTATTTTTGTTGGCGATCGGTATCTTGCACCCGGATGGCATATACCAATACTTAGCCCGTTTTTTTTCCGCGACGCCTGCTACAGCCGATTCAGTACCGACGCAGTACGTCGACAAAATACACTTGCATTATGCCGTGACTGCGCTGATGGCTGGCTGTATGGGCGCCTGTTTCAGTATGTTGATCTCGTTGAAAAACCGGGTCGAGACAATTACCCTGCAGGAACTGGAAAACCAACACAGCTTGCATTTTATCTTAACCCGTATCATTACTGGCGTCGGCGCGGCCTTGGTTTGTTATTATTTTTTTAGGGCGGAATTGTTGAGTGGTTCCTTGTTCCCGGATTTCGGCAATGAACAGGAAATCAATCTAAACTCTGCAACCTTTTTTACCTTGATTATCTGGTGCTTCATCGCCGGTTTCTCGGAAAAATTGGTGCCGAGTATTTTGTCCAAGACAGAAGCGCAGATCGACAAGAAAAGATAACGGTTTTATTTTTCCACGACCGGAGCGCCTTCCTGATGCTTGGTGGTGTTGAAGACATAGGAGGCAACCACGCCATTGTTATCGAATCTCACGACCAGATCCTCGGTGCTGCCCTGGCTGAACAAACTGTATTGATAGTGGCCGTAAGTCCAGGTGCGTTGACCGTTTTCGATGCCGACTCGCCATGGGGCGCCGAACAGCGAACGTATTTGCTGTTGGGTGGTTTGGCCGATGTGGATCAGCGGCACTTGGGCGCTGGGAAATTCCCTACCGATCGAGGCGCATCCGGCCGATAGCATCAGCGATAGGCTCAGGGCAATGGCCAGCGGGGAAAGAGTAAACTTCATTGTAATTCTCCATAAAAAGCGCAATCGTGCGGTTAAATCTCATTTAAGTCAACTGCCTGCATTAAACTAAAAAGCCTTGCAATCTTATGGATGGTAGGTGGTAAGCGCTTGTTTGAATATACGATCCTTCGATAAAGCCGGACAATGGTTTAAACATCGATTAAAGTATGATTTCCCGTTTGTTTGTTATTAGGCATGTAGTAGAATTGCTGATTTGTATCCTAGAATTCAGGCATGAATCAACGTACGGCCCAAATCGAGCGTAATACGCTGGAGACTCAGATTAAAATCGAAATTAATTTGGACGGTGACGGTAGCGCTTCCTTCGCGACCGGCGTTCCTTTTTTGGATCACATGCTTGATCAAGTCGCTCGCCATGGCCTAATCGATATCAATATCGAAGCCAAGGGCGATTTGGAGATCGACGCCCACCATACCGTCGAGGATATCGGTATAACCCTGGGCCAGGCGTTTGCCAGAGCCTTGGGCGATAAGAAAGGGATTTTTCGTTATGGACATGCCTACGTGCCGCTGGACGAATCGCTTTCGCGGGTCGTGATCGATTTTTCCGGCCGTCCCGGTTTGTTTTATGATGTTAGCTATCCACGGGCGATGATCGGTTCCTTCGATGTGGATTTGTTCCGCGAATTTTTCCAGGGCTTCGTCAACCATGCCGGCGTGTCGCTGCATATCGACAACCTGAAGGGGGGGAATGCGCATCATATCGCCGAAACCATCTTTAAGGCTCTAGGCAGAGCGATAAGAATGGCGATCGCACCGGATCCAAGAATGGCCGGCATCATGCCGTCGACCAAGGGTACCTTATAATCTTAACCAACAATTAACACATCGATATGTCATCAGTTGCCGTTATTGATTACGGAATGGGTAATCTGCATTCGATTGCCAAGGCCTTGCAGCATGCCGACACATCAGTCAATGTACAAATAGTCTCCGATGCCGAGGCGATCCGCCGGGCAGACCGGGTCGTTTTTCCCGGCGTGGGTGCTATCCGCGATTGCATGCATGCCTTGAATAGCAGGGGGTTGTCCGAGGTCATTAAGGACGTTGCGAACAGCAAGCCGTTTCTAGGCATTTGTCTCGGCATGCAAGCATTGTTGACCGATAGCGAGGAAAACGGATTGACGGCATGTTTGGATATTTTTCCCGGCCATGTCGTGCATTTTGCCGAAGGCTTAACCGACAACGATGGTTCGTTGCTGAAAATTCCACACATGGGGTGGAATAAGGTGACACAAAAACCACATCCATTATGGAATAATATTCCCCAAGACAGCCGCTTTTACTTCGTTCACAGTTATTATGCCGTACCGGATAATGACCAAGACACCATCGCAACTAGCCAATATCCCGATGAATTCACCTGCGGGCTGGCAAAGGACAATATCTTCGCGGTGCAGTTTCATCCGGAAAAAAGCCAGACGGTCGGATTACTATTATTGAAAAATTTTTTAACCTGGGATGGTGCGTGTTAGCACTATTCCTTTGACCTGCCTTAATGTAAGTGTGTTAATTGTTGAGAAGTTGTTATGTTGCTAATACCTGCAATTGATTTGAAAGAGGGGAAATGTGTCCGTTTGCGTCAGGGCCGCATGGAGGATAATACTGTATTTTCTGATGACCCGGTGGCGGTTGCCGGCAAATGGGTAGAGGCAGGCGCGAAAAGAATCCATTTGGTCGATCTGGACGGCGCTTTTGCCGGCAAACCGAAAAACGCCGATGTAATCCATGCCATCGTTGAGGCGTTTCCGGATGTGCCGGTGCAAATCGGCGGCGGAATTCGTGATGAAGACACGATTCAAGGGTATCTCGATGCCGGCGTGGAATATGTCATCATCGGAACCAAGGCGGTCAGCGAACCGCATTTCGTCAGGGATGTGGCGTTGGAATTTCCTGGACATATCATCGTCGGCTTGGATGCCAAGGACGGTAAGGTGGCGATCGACGGCTGGTCGAAATTGTCCCGTCACGACGTTATCGATCTGGCGCAGAAATTCGAGGATTACGGCGTCGAAGCCATTATTTATACCGATATTTCCCGAGACGGCATGATGACTGGCGTCAATGTCGAAGCGACGGCCAAATTGGCCCGTGCCATCCGCATTCCGGTCATTGCCTCCGGCGGTATCACCAACATGGATGACATTCGCGCCTTGGGCGCGGTAGCCGACGACGGCATCATGGGGGCGATCACCGGCCGCGCCATTTATGAAGGCACGCTGGACTTCGCCGAAGCCGAAAAATTGGCCGAATCATACACATAATCATGAGCTTAGCTAAACGTATCATTCCTTGTCTGGATGTCGATAACGGCCGTGTCGTTAAAGGTGTTAAGTTTGTCGATATCCGCGACGCCGGCGACCCGGTCGAGGTCGCTCGGCGCTATGACCGGGAAGGCGCCGATGAAATTACTTTTCTCGATATCACTGCGACTCATGACGACCGGGACACCATAGAACATGTTGTCGAACAAGTCGCCAGCGAAGTCTTCATTCCATTGACCGTAGGCGGCGGCATCAGAACGCTGGATGATATCCGGCGCATGCTCAATGCCGGTGCCGACAAGGTCGGCATCAACAGTGCGGCGGTGCGCAATCCGGAATTCGTCAAAGAGGCGGCGCAAAAATTCGGTTCGCAGTGCATCGTCGTTGCGATCGACGCCAAAAAAGTCAGCGCCGAAGGCGAGCCGGACCATTGGGAAATCTTTACCCATGGTGGTCGCAAGCCGACCGGTATCGATGCGGTCGAATGGGCGAAAAAAATGGTCGATTACGGCGCCGGCGAAATCCTGCTGACCAGCATGGACCGCGACGGTACCCGTGAAGGTTTCGATCTGGCATTGACCAGAGCAATCAGCGAAGCGGTATCGGTGCCGGTAATCGCTTCCGGAGGTGTCGGCAATTTGGACCATCTGGCCGACGGTATCATCGAAGGCAAGGCCGATGCGGTGCTGGCCGCCAGCATCTTCCACTTCGCCGAATACAGTATCGAACAAGCTAAGAAACACATGCGCTCCAGAGGCATCGAGGTGAGATTATGAGCGGTTCCTGGCTGGATGAGGTCCGCTGGACCGGTGACGGCCTGGTACCGGTCATCGCCCAGCAGGCCGATAGCGGCCGGGTCATGATGTTCGCCTGGATGAATAGAGAATCCCTAAAGTTGACCGCTGAGGAAGGCTACGCTGTTTATTGGTCGCGTTCACGACACAAATTATGGCGCAAAGGCGAAGAATCCGGTCACCGGCAAAAAGTGCTGGACATACAATTAGACTGCGACGAAGACGTCATCCTGTTGAAAATTGAACAAGAAGGCGGCATCGCTTGTCATACCGGTCGGGAAAGCTGTTTCTATCGCAGTTTGATAGATGGGCAATGGCAACCGGTAGAACCGGTGCTGAAAGACCCGAAAGCGATCTACCACAAATAAGCCGATGTAGCTCAGTCGGTAGAGCAACTGATTCGTAATCAGTAGGTCGCGGGTTCGACTCCCGCCATTGGCTCCAGATTACAAGGTTTGCAGCGGTTTTGTCACAAGCCTTTTTTATTGGCCGTAGCTAAATCGTAGCCAATCGACTCATCGTCAACGGCCCGAATCGCGGAAAGACGGTCGACATAGTTATTTTGTTCAGCTATGTCGGCGATCAGCGCGTAAATTGAAACGATCGCTTCGCTAATTTTCCCGGAAATGTTCTGCAAGTTCTCGCTCATAAATGATTTGTGCTGTTTCGATGTTTCTCGGGTCGCCGGTCGCCATCAAGTCCGCATAGATAAGTATCGGATTGACGATATCCGTTCGATCAGATTCATGTTCGACATCCCAAAACGCTTTGAGGATTTCGATATCGCCGTTTTGGTCTCTGCGTAGTTTGTACCATCTTATTAGATCACGCGTTAGGTCACGGACCCGCTTTTCCCAGGCATAGATAGTAACCGTTTGCGGTTTTAAATAATTAGTCAGTCTATCTGCGGCCACTTCGCCGCCCCAATAGGCATACAGATTATGTAAAACCACTGTTTGCCACCAGTCCGGATCAGGTGCTCGGTATCGTCCTACTACAAGCTTGGGTCTGAGTTGTTCTGGGTAGGCAACCAGCCAACGTTCCAATAGTTTTTTCCGATTTTTCAAGCGGCGCCCGAGAGTCTTCATCTCAATAATATGTCCCAATCGGATTAAATCCCTGAATACCCAGCCGACTGTTCCCAGTGCAACACCCGCCGTTTGCGCAATATCTCGATAGGGCGCTTTGACTAGATCCGGGTGGCATAGAAGAGCAAAAACTACCTTCAAACCCATCGGGCTGAATGCACGATTCATTTTTGGACTAGTCGTTTGTTCTTCGACTGACTTATTGCCTTTGATATAGATATAAACAGGCAAGGCATTGATATAAGCATTGCCGACAGTGTCAAGAAACCAAATATCCATCGCCTTGAGTCGCTCAGCCATGACCGGGTTTATATAGTCGGCTATCAATATCCCTTTTTCAGTTGCCTCGATTAAGTGAACAAACTGATTGCGTATATTCGCTAAGATCGGAATAGTAACTCTTTTTTTACATTCGATAGCCAAAGGTATTTCTCTAGCGCCGGTATTCAAATTACCTGTTGCGTCCATGGTGTTATGGAAATAACGATCAACCTCAATGGTAAAGCCTGTCTGCTCCCTGAGGCTCTCCACTGCTTTGTCTATTAGTCCGACATCATTCGTTTTCACTCTAATATCTCTATTGCTATAATTAGTACTTGTTCATTATTTTAGCTTGTTCATTAAAAATGTACATAGGTAAAAAATGAACGAGATGTATTTTCGTAACTAGTAGTTAGGAGTACGATAAAAAAACTTACTTTGAAAACGTGAAATCGCCGTATCCCTTGATAGACGGGGGATACAGCGGATCGTCGGTGGCGTCTAAGTCCAGGATCAGGGATCGCGGAGCCGTCTCATACGAGGCGATGAATTGCGCCACCAGTTCCTCATGAACCCGCCACATCAACCCTCGATCCGCCCGCTGTTCGAACCGGCACAAAGTTGATGGACTACTTAATGTCCGGTCTTGCTCTACCGCCGTCTGTAAGGCCAGATCGTTTCTCAGCGTGCCGTGATCATTCAAATCCTCATAACCACAGGCCAACCCATAAACTCTTTGCCGTAGCAAGTCGACAGAGGGATGTTGGATTTTGGCCGGATCGCGAGAATCCGGAATGTGTTGGGCAATCCGTTCCGTTAATCGTAACCGTTGATCCACCGTTCTTAACAATAGCACGCCGCCATCGCTGGTGATTGCCCCACCGCTGAATTGAGCCGCTATTTTACGGCGTTTTAGGGGAGGAAATTCTATTTGAGCTGGAGTACAATTTGTCATGGGCTACTTGTTGGTTAAATTCAATCTAACCAACTGAATTTTATCAAATATCAACAAGCATGCCCGCCTCTCTCATGAAATATTCGGGTTAGGGGGAGTTTCCCTATCCGGCTCTGGTTAGAAAATGCCACAACGAATAAGGTTAGATTGTAATCGCGGAGCGAGCCACAATCTGAACCGTTTGTTGGACAAGCCCGGTATTCGGAGGGAGCGTTATATAAGAAAATAGCTTTTCGAAGGATTGGGGGATGTGTTGGCCCATTTCAAGCGTTGACGTCGATAAACGGGCTGAAATGGGCGTGATGCTGATCATCACACCCGGAATTTCGGATTTTAGCGGCATTTTGCCCTGAATTCAGACCGAACGAAAGCCTCGGTGCTAAAATGCCCGATGATCGGTTTGGGTCAGTGAGAAATGCCGCTTACATAACCGGTTTTGCCTCTACGCTTTGGTCGAATTCAATGCCATGACAGCCGAAGAACCGAGAATGCGCGTTTTGATAATCTGCAGGGTTCCACCACAACATGGGCATTGGAGTTTCGGGCGGGGCCTGAGCCAAGCGATAGCACGATTGGGATTGACGCCGAGCAAGACTTGCAGCAGACGAATCAGCCGTTTGCTGTTGGGGTGCAAAAAGCCGAAGTTGCGAGTCCGCCTAAAGCCTTTGGGCAGAACATGGCGGAGCATCAGCCACAGAAACTTCACGCCGGGTAGTGTTCGAGTCTGCCACTTTTTGGTTTTGCTGTCCTGGTAACGGAAGGTTACTTGGCCATCTCGGCAGGCAATAATGTCCTTTTCCTGGATAACGCCCTTATAGAGATAACGTCCCAGATAAACCAAGGCTTTATCGCCGCGTCCGACCGACTTGACGTCAACGACCCATTGTTGCGGATAGTAGTCAGGCAATGTCAAACCGGCCTGCGAGATCGCTTCAAGCAATTTGGCCCGAAACACTTTGGCCACTGCCTTGTGATTGAACAAATAGCCTTTCCGGCCCTTTTTACCCTGTTTGGTGCGCCACAGTCGTTTATCAGGATCGATGGCGGCCGCCGGCATCACCAAGTGTACATGCGGATGGTAATCCAATCGGCGGGAATGGGTATGCAACACAGCAATAGCACCGGCATTGCCCTGAAGCTGTTGATCGTTGCGGGTGAAGGTGTTGACGGTATCCCAACTACAGCGGATCAGCAGATCATACAACGTACGTTGCTGTTGCCAGGCCAACGGCCTGAGTTCTTTGGGCAAAGTAAACGTCAGCAAAAAATATTCGGCCGGCACCTGCTTCTGCAACTGCCTTTCCAGCCATTGTTGCGATTCGTGCGACTGGCAATGCGGGCAGCTGCGATGGCCGCAGGAATGCGGCACCAAGCGTTGCCGATCGCAATCATCGCATTGCGCCAACATCACAGGGCCTTGCGACGTGCGGCAGTGTTTCATCGCGGCCAGCGCCTGACGCTGACTGGGTGACAAGCGACCCTGGTAAGCGACCAGAAACTCGGCTTCGAAGGTTTGGATGATGGCGGAAAGCAAGATCATTTGACCGCCCCCCAGTCGATGTCGAAGCCATTCATTAAGGCATTAATCAACTGGCCGGTATTTTGATTCGTGCCGTCGGTCAGGTGAGTATAGCGGGCAGTGGTGAGGATACTGTGGTGACCGAGGATTTTCTGCACTTCCAGTAGATCGACGCCCGCTTCAATCAAATGTGTGGCATAGCTATGCCGCAGACAGTGCGGGGTAATCTTTTTTTTAAACCGCAGTCTTGCGCGACTTGGCGCAGAGCCTTTTGCACGCCACCGCGATCCAAAGGGCTCTGCGCGCGCTGCGCGCCCTTCAAACCGCCATGGCGATTGGGAAACAACATGACCGGATGCCGGTGAACTTGCCAGAAGCGGCGTAGCAAATCCAGGGTGGCAGCCGGCAACGGCACCAGTCTATCCTTATTGCCCTTGGCATCTCGGATATGCACGCGTTGGCGACCGGCATCGATATCCCCAACCTCAAGACGCAATCCCTCGCCGAGGCGCAAACCTAGACTGTAGAGCGTGAAAAAGAACACCCGGTAACTGAGAATACGCGTGGACTGGAAGATACACCGCGCCTCGTCGACAGTGACGATATCCGGCAAACGTTGCGCCTTCGGCGGCTTGACCAACTGCGGCGCGACCCAAGGCTTGCGCAGTACATGGGTGTAATAAAACTTGAGACCGTACAGGTCCAACTTGACCGCACTCCAAGAATGCGACTCCAGCAAATCGGTGAAATAATCGGTCAGTTGCTGTTCGGTCAACGCATTGATGTCTTCGTTGAAATACTGGCCGATACGTCGAATCGCACGGGCATAGGCCTCGATCGTCTTGGGCTGCAACCCTTTAAGTTTGAGGTGTTTCAGATGGCTTTGATAGTTTTGCTTGAAATGGGATTCGAATGATGTTGTCATTGTCGCGTAACCTCATGATTCGTCATGGAATAATCCCTCTTAAAAGAGGGCGTGAGATTACATTTTATAAATTACCGGCTACTGCCGCTTTTCTCCGCGTTAGCGGCTTCGTCCAACATACGAATTAGTCAGTCATTAACTTGGTGAAGTTGAAAACCATCGTAACTAAGCATATGAGACATATAATGTCTAACACGTCATGGCATAGGGTGGTTTGGACGAGCAGGTTACCCCTGGCGGGTATCATCAATATCAATAGTATCAGGAAGACAAATTGGCGCCAGAGTGGTTCCCGGTAAATAGAGGAGTTCTTTGAAGACTCCTGCGAGGTCAGTTGGTGATGGAAAAATTGCAAAAAAGAAATATCTTTGTGCTAGGTTACGACGAGCGACACGCCCCGGATCTATTACAGATATCCGATGCAGACCGGTTTGACTTCCACCCTCTGTTGCGATCTGACGAGGTCGTATATCAACACAATTACGTGATTGACAAAAAATTGGACAAGGCCAGGCGGATTTTGCGTTCGTTCAGCGGGTCTGTGGACGCCATTGTCTGTCACTGGGATTTTCCGGCCACCTCCATGACGGCGGTACTTTGCGAGGAATGGGGGCTTCCCTCTCCCTCCCTCCATGCTGTTCTCAAGTGCTCCCACAAATACTGGAGCCGAATTGAGCAACAAAAAATTGTGCCGGAAAACACACCGGCTTTTTGTGCCCTAAACCCGTTTGATGAAAGCGCGGTGGCCAGCGTCACGCTGGATTACCCTTTCTGGATAAAGCCGATCAAGGGCTACGGCTCGATGCTGGGCTTCCGTATTAACGGGCCCCGTGATCTGGAGCGGGCGTTAAAGATTGTTCGCCAAAAGATTCGGCGTATCGGCGATCCGTTCAATACCCTCCTCATGAGGGTCGATCTTCCTCCCGAAGTGGCAGGGATCGATGGTAACTGTATGATCGCCGAAGAATTGATCCACGGTCTCGAAATTGCGCCTGAAGGCAGCGTTCAGCGAGGACGGTTTCACGCACACGGCATGGTAGATATGGTGCGCGACCACAATCACAAGAGTTTCCTGCGCTATGAATACCCCTCGCAGGCTCCCCACGCTATTCAACAAAGGGCGCTCGAAGTGGCTGAGAAAGTGTTGCTGCAGATAGGTTTTGACAATGGCTGTTTCAACATGGAGTTTTTCTGGGATAAGGCAACCGATAAGTTGTGGATCATCGAAATCAATCCACGGATCTCCCAATCCCACTGCTATCAATTCGAAAAAGTTGATGGAATGTCGAACCACGAGATTGCCGTTCACGTAGCCCTTGGCGATCAGCCTCATTTTCAGCACGGAAAAGGTCCCTATAAGCACGCGGCAAAATTCCTGCGGCGGTATTACAGCCAGGAGGATGGCGTCGTGATCCGGGTGCCGCTCGATGAGGAACTGGACCAGTTGAAAACATTGCAGCCGGACACCGATGTACGGGTAAAAGTAAATAAGGGGCAGTATCTCTCTTCTCTGGTAGACCAAGACGCCTACAGCTACGTGCTGGCGGAAATTGAGGTGGCTGGACAAACCGACCATGAGATGTTGACAAAATACCACCAGGCGGAGGGGTTACTGTCCTTTGAGATTCGCGCGGTGGAAGGAAGCAGGAAAGAATAGCTATGCGACAGTGCGAACCTTCCGATCTACCCTATCGGGTTGATATTATCGAGAACCTTTGGATACCCTTGGCGGATGGTGGACGGCTGGCAGCCCGGCTATGGCTTCCGTCTGAAGCCGAGCAGAGCCCCGTGCCCGCCATCTTCGAATATATTCCCTATCGAAAACGAGATATGACCCGGGCCCGGGATGCCGTTAACCATCAATACCTGGCCGGCCACGGCTACGCCTGCATTCGTGTCGATCTGCGGGGCAGCGGCGATTCCGACGGTGTCATGCTGGACCAGTATCGGGAGCAGGAGCTTAGCGACGGTGTCGCGGTCATCGAATGGCTGGCCCGGCAACCCTGGTGTGACGGTAACGTTGGGATGATGGGTATCTCATGGGGTGGATTCAATGCACTGCAGATAGCCTCGCGTCGGCCCGAAGAGCTCAAAGCAATTGTGACGGCCTGCTCCACCGACGATCTCTATGCCGACAATATGCACTACATGGGCGGCTGTCTACTGACGGACAACCTCTCCGAATCCACTACCATGTTTTCCGTCAACAGTTGTCCTCCGGATCCGGAGATTGTCGGCGAGCGGTGGCGAGACATGTGGCTGGAACGGTTGGATGGCAGCGGCCTGTGGCTGGAGACCTGGCTTCGGCATCAGTCCAGGGATGGGTACTGGCGGCACGGCTCCGTGTGTGAGAATTACGGTGCCATCCGCTGCCCAGTGATGGCTGTGGGAGGTTGGGCGGATGGATATACCAACGCAATATTCCGCCTGCTGGAACACCTGGAGGTGCCGCGACAGGGACTGATCGGTCCTTGGGGTCACAAATATCCCCACCAGGGAATTCCCGGTCCGGCCATCGGTTTTTTGCAGGAGAGCCTGCGCTGGTTTGACCATTGGCTGAAAGGATGTGATAACGGCATCATGGCGGAGCCGATTCTGCGGGCCTGGATGCAGGATAGTGTACCGCCGACCTGCTATTATCACGAGCGGCCCGGACGTTGGGTCGGGGAGCAGGAGTGGCCTTCAGCACGCATAGAAACCCGCGAATTTCGGTTGGCTCCCTGGCGATTACTGCGGGAAGATGAGAGCCGACCGGCAGATGCCGGTGGAGAATTGTCAATTCAGTCACCCTTGAGCGTCGGTCTCTTTGCCGGCAAATGGTGTTCCTACACCGCCGCGCCGGACCTGCCCCACGATCAGCGGGAGGAAGACGGCGGTGCGTTGGTTTTTGAAAGCGGGACACTCACCGAGGATCTTGAGATTCTTGGCGCGCCGGAATTGGAACTACGGGTGTCCAGCAACAGGGCCGTTGCGATGGTGGCGGTGCGGCTTTGTGACGTCGCACCCGACGACAAGATCACCAGGGTCACCTATGGTCTGTTCAACCTCAACCACCACTGCGGAAGTGATCGGCCGCAGGCTCTGACCCCCGGCGAATTTATTCCGGTAACCGTACCGCTGAATCACATTGCCCAGGTTTTCCCCAAGGGGCACCGCCTCCGGGTGAGCGTTTCCACCTCCTATTGGGCCCTGGCATGGCCTTCACCGGAACCCGTGCGATTGACCATCAAGCCGGCGGATTCTGCTCTTCGACTGCCGGTTAGGCCGTGCAGCGAGATTGACGAGACAATTGCATTTGAGCAGCCGGAAGGGGGACGACCACTAGAAATGACCCACCTGGAGCCGCCAAATCATAACTGGTTGGTGCATCGCGACCTGGCCGACGATCGTTCGATACTCGAAGTCATTCAGGATCAGGGACGTATTTTCATCAGTGAAATCGATCTCGAGATCATCAATTCAACGCGTAATTGGTATACCTATCAGGACGATGACTTCACTTCACCGAAAGGCGAGACGAAAACAAAACGCGTTTTCCGTCGCGGCGACTGGCAGGTAGAGACAACTACCCATACGATATTGACCGCAGACGCCGACAATTTTTACATCTGGGCGGAGCTGGATGCCTGGGAGGGAGAAAAACGGGTTTTTTCCCGGAACTGGGACATCACAATTCCACGGTATTACCTGTGAGCCTTGCGCAACTGGCATTCAGAACGATGGATAGAAAAGCAAAAAGAGGCGATTGTTGGTAACAATGGAAAGTAAATCTCACTGGGACTGATCTCGTATTGCGTGTAATAACCTATTCCTGAAGATCGACGAATATTCGAAGTCAAATAGCATATATTTTTTGTGAAAACGCTACCACGTCTTACAATCAAGCATCTATAGCGGTAACTAATAGGCAACTCACGAATCAACTGCTGTCACTAGTGTTTACCAACGTGGCAGTCCCCAACTGGCAGAATTTGATCTGTCAAAATTGAAAGTGTAACCCCTATTTGATATTCGAAGATTTGCGTTCAATGTCGGCAGTGGTTCGATGAGCCGCCATTCAACACCTAGATTCAATGGCGAGTGAACCAACTAGTGCGGTGCGCTGGCATGGCAGATAGGTGATGAAAGTTCAGCCAATGCACTGTGAGAAGCTAAGATGTATACAAAGGCAAGGGTGTCCCTCCCAAGAAACTTGGTACTGCTTCCAAGGGGGTTGACGATAATGCCGAGCCAATGCGGGGTCTGAAGGAAACCGTAGCCAAATCGGCCACCTAAACGCAGTTGAACCTTTGATTAGGTGAAAACAAGAGGACGAGGCTCGCTCGCCCGTCGAAGTCCGTATTCTCACCGCAATCAGTTTATTCTTATGGAGTAAATTTTTCTGCTTGAATAGTGATAGCGTTATATATTGCATTATGGATTTTTACTTCGGTTGGATAGAACTGCCATGAGCGCCTGTTCGGCTCGACCTCCTTCCTGTTTCCCCACCGTCTCTTTCAGCACTGTCACCAGCGCCGTTAGCTCGTTCTGCGTGAGCCCAACGTTGGATGCGATTCCGACGTGTGCCTTGAGCTGAGAATCAACGCCATCGATGCTTGCCAGTGCAGAGAGCGTGGCAATTTCCCGGCTCTGATCATCCAGAATGCCGCGGGTGAACAGATCGCCAAATAGATGGCTTTGCAGAAGCCGATTGATGTCGGGCGCAAAATCGAATAGCGGTCCGGAAACCGGCCTGCCGACCAGCCGGGTTTGTACTTCCTTGCCCAATTCGGTGCTGCTCTTATCCGTGAGCAACGAACTTGCCGATTTGCCGGCCTCATCCTGAATGCCCTCGGCTTTTCGCTCGTCGAGGACTGTCATCAGCGTGGCAAGACCGTTCAACGCGCGAGGAAATCCGGCGTAAGCGTAGAGATGAATTTGAATTTCCTTGATTTCATTAACGCTCAGGCCGGCATTCAGTCCGGCTTTTATTGCCTTATTCAATCGCTCCAAGTCTCCGCTTGCGGTAAAGGCTGCAATCGGTACGATGCTCTGCTGCTTTGCAGTCAAAGCATCAACATTGATCGAGGACTTCTCCTTCGTTTGGCGACTCGCGTAATATTGCGCATCGCTAACCTTTTCCTTCCAGACCACATTTTGATCATCCAGGCTACCTGTGATCACCAGATGGGTCATCTGCTCGTCCGGCGTCGCACCGTGCCAGTGATCGATATTCGGCGGACACCAAACGGCATCGCCTACGTTGAATTCGATGACTTTGCCGTCTCGGGTTCCCGTAAGTGCGACGCCGGAGGTAACGACCATATGCTGCCCGGCCGGATGAAGATGCCATGCCGTTCTGGCGCCGGGCTGAAAGGTAACATAAGCGCCGGAATAGTGGGCTGTTTCATTGCCGGGAAATATTATGTCGACCCGAACCTCGCCGGTAAAATAGGCTTCCGGTCCTTTGAAAGACTTTTGCGAGCCGGCTTGATATAAGGTTTGGCCAGCAGGCTTCGCTTTGGCCGCCAATCCGAACTTGGTCACACAACCTGTCAAGGCAAGCATCATCGTGCTAAAAAAACGCTTTTTCGTTGGCATATCAAAAGCTCCTATCGATTACCGTTTAATCAGAACAGGGTTTTTCCCAAGGTAGTTCACTACGCCGCGGCACGCAACACCGAGACGATATCGGCTTCGGTCATTGGCGGAAGGGCCGGCAGTCGGCCGTTCTCATCATGAATAATCCGCAAGGTTTCCTTGGCATAGGTCTCGATCAACTGTGCATCGATGCCCATTTCGGATAGATGCGTCGGACAACCGATGGATTTTAGAAACGACTCGAAACGGTCTATTCCGGCGAGAGCGCACTCTATATCGTCCGGGCTGTTTGCAGAAAAGCCAAAAATGCGTTCGGCAAACTGAACAAACTTAGACGGGTTGATTTGCGCGGCAAATCGCATCCACGCCGGGTTGATGATTGCCAGGCCTGCGCCATGGGTAATGTCGTGATAGGCCGAGACGGTGTGTTCGATCATGTGAACCGGATACCCCGCACCGCCGCTACCGGAATTAATCCAGCCGTTCAATGCGACGGTCGCTGCCCATTGGATCTGCGCACGCGCATTCAGATCGTTGCCGTTAGCGATAGCTTTAGGGCCATATTCCATTGCGGTCAAAATGACGCCTTCCGCAAAACGGTCCTGAATTGGCGTATCGCCGACCCCATTGAAGTAGCTCTCGGTGATATGCGTCATCAGGTCGCAAACACCGTAGGCGGTTTGGTCTTTGGGAACACTCACCGTTAATTCGGGGTCGAGCAGCGCCACCTTCGGATAAAGGCAATTTGCCGAGACAAAGGATTTCTCCTTCGTCTCCTCATTGGAAATCACTGCGCTGCAGTTCATCTCGGAACCGGTGGCTGCCAGGGTCGGAACCGCGATCATCGGGAGCGCTTGGGTTGGAATATGCGGGGCCGCTTGACCGTGGAAAATCATATCCCATGGATCGCCGTCATATAACACGGCTGCCGCAATGACCTTGGCGGCGTCCATGGTGCTGCCACCGCCCAGCGCAACGACCAGGTCGCATTCGTTTGCGCGTGCGATTGCCGCGCCGCGTTTCACCGATGAGATTCTGGGATTCGGCTCCACGCCCTCACACTCAAATACCGAGATACCGGCATCTTTCAAGCTCTTGAGTGCCCTGTCGAACGTACCGATGCGTTTAACGCTGCCACCACCGGTCACCAGCAATGCGCGCTTGCCATATTGCCCAGCCATTTCGCCCAAGCGGGGCAGAGAGCCGGCACCAAAAACGAGACGGGTCGGATTTTGATATTCAAATTGCATGATTGGTTCTCCGCTTTCAATTAAATAGGATTCGCCATCCATTTAAGCAGTGAAACAAAAAACACGGTATCGCGTTTCTATTCTTTTCTTGCCTGATTCTATTTGCCTTGAGATATCGGCGTTGTCGAATCAAACATGGCGGTGCTAGACTCGTTAGCAGGCATCAATAGCGATAATGCAAAGACTAGGAAGTTCAATGGCTAGCGATAGTTCAAATACACAGAACGAAAAGACCAGTGGAATCAACAGTGGAGCGGCAAGAATGGCGGAAAGGATTGCGCGATGGACCGAAGGAAAAAACAGCCTCGATACCCCGATTCGTGGGCTCAGCCTGCATCGTTGGGATGCACCGACCGAGCCCACGAGTTACATGCTCGCTCCAAGCATTTGCCTGATTGGGCAAGGACGAAAACGTCTGTTTCTTGGCGAGGACGTCTATATCTACGATGCTCACAGGTTTCTCATTACCTCCGTCGACCTTCCGGTGGTCGCGCAAATTCTAGAGGCCAGTGGCGAAAAGCCTTACTTGGGATTAACGATGGAACTGGACCTTCGCATGATCGGCCAACTGATGCTGGACAATGACATGTCATCGCAGGCCCCAACAAAAGACCGTCTTGGAATAGCGATCAGTGAAGTCTCCGTCCCTCTGATTGATGCCTTTAATCGGCTGCTCGACCTTATCGAACAGCCGGACGACATCCCTGCTCTGGCACCACTCATTCAACAGGAAATCTTTTATCGCCTGCTAACGGGTGAGCAGGGGCCACGCTTGCGACAAATTTCCACCATTGGAAATCATGGCTATCAAATCGCCCGGGTAATCGATTGGCTTAAGGATAACTTCAGCAAGCCAGTAAAAGTCGAAGAGTTGGCAGGCAAAGCAGGATTGAGTGTTTCAGCCTTTCACAAACATTTTCGTTCCATGACAGCCATGAGTCCGCTTCAATTCCAAAAAAGAATGCGGTTGAATGAAGCGCGGCGGTTGATGTTGACGAGCCATCTCGAAGCTTCGCAAGCCGCATTCGAGGTTGGCTATGAGAGTCCCTCCCAGTTCAGTCGGGAGTACAATCGTTTATTCGGCGCTCCTCCGATACGAGACATAAAAACCTTGATTCAGGATTCAACTAAGTAAAGGTTCAACCAGGAATCTCCCGGCATTAGAGCAAGTACTAAAAGCCTGACCTGAAATCTAACGTATAGGAATAGGTCTATTTTGTATTCTACGCATTCAACATGGGTCAAAAAATGGGGGGATATATGGTCCGCCCAACTTTACCAACAGGTTCCAAAGAGATATTCGCACTATACAGAAATTGCTGGGCCACAACTAAAGGAAGCTAAAACCCTTTGATTTTGACCCAAGTAAAATCATTGGCGGCAATGAGCCAGTTTGCAGCCATTTATAAAGGTCTGTTCTGTGTCAGCAATTGGCCGAACTTGCTCAGTCAAAATTGAAGGAGTAAAACCGACACTAACAGGACGTTCACAAAATTTGTATGTATAACTATCAGAGAAGTCGCCCCGCCCATGAACAAGGCTCCCGCGACCGATTCTCCCGCTTCGGTTCTGTCCGCGAGTTGTTCGATCATATAGTGGTCCAGGTATTCGTCACCGCAATCACGAAGATGTATCCGGCAAAGACGACAAAACTCCGCATTAGAGACCAATGATCAGAATTAAAAATAGGTTTCGATTCTCTTGCTTACAAATCATCAGTGGATTTGCAATGACGACTTTGAGAATTAACGCCGTCATCGCTCTGTCATCACTGGCTTGAATAAAATTTATGGTACAAATCGACCATCGTCAAAAAAAGAATCGCAATGATCGGGCCATAGAAAATCCCGCCTAAGCCAAAAACCGTCATCCCACCGATAATGGTGAACAACACAAACAGCGAATTGATCTGAATTCTATTGCCAATAAAGATGGGTTTGAACCAGTTTTCCGTGACAAACGCCACCACAGAACAATAGATAAACAGCATGATGCTGGAAACAATCTGACCTTTACTGGCCAGATAGATACAGGCCGGAATATAGACTATCGAGATTCCCAACAACGGAATGAACGCCAATATAATCATGATAGTCGTCCATAACACCACTAGATTGATTCCGGCCAACCAAAAACCGATTCCTGCCAAAATACCTTGTATCAATCCGCCGACTCCATTACAAACGAGAGTTACGAAATTCATTTGATTGAATTTCTCGATAATCAATTCTTCCTGATCATCTGGCAGCGGAGAAAGCTTTAACATAAATTTTTTCAGCGGAATGCCCTCGGTCAATAATGCATAAATGACCAGGATCATGATCATGAAGTTGAATAAGAAATTGATGATATTTTCAACGATATTGTTTATCGTCACGATCACCAGAGCGGAAATATTTCTAACCTGGCTAACGATCTCATTAATTAAATTATCGAAATGTACCTCGACTTCGAGCATCGTGTTCAATTTTTGCAATGCTCTGGCAACATGGCCGTTGCCCATGAAAAAATCTTTTATCGACTCGCTGCTGAGAGGCAGAACCAAATCTTCATATAAGGTCACGGCTTCCTTAGAAAGCACGAAGGAAAGATAGATGGTCGGAAAAAAAACGACAACGATGATCAAAAAACAAATGACGATGGCGGCAAGCTGTCGCGTTAATTTTGTTTTATCTAGCAGTATCTTATAGAACGGATAGACACTACCCGTAATGATTGAAGCAAAGATGATGGCCGCTAAAAATGGCTGTATCATCATCCATAACAGATAAAGCAAAAACAGCAATACGACGGCGAAATATAAGCCTGATACATTGAACGCTCGCACAACTTTCCATCCTAATCATTCTAAGGATAATAGCTAAGGACTTTATATTATCAAGAGTGCGCGGAGAAATTGCACTGTTTAGATCACGGCAAAGGCCGAATTCAGAAACAAATCTGTATTGGTGGAATCGAATCAAATCTTTAAGGCAATAAAATTCGTTAAATATAATTTCCAATAATATCAGCAATCGTCAGGAAAGCACTGACAACTCCTATTATCGCGGTAATCCATGCTGGCCGTTTCCAGGCTGATTCTTTCATCTTTATCACTCAACTACTGCTGAGAGCATCGCATTAATAATTGAGTATAGAGAATGTTAACTGCTTCCTACTTTGATAATAAGAAACCTGTCACATCATTAGTGTATTCAATTGGAACCTTTCGAATACCAAACTTAGGTGTTTTAAAACTAATTAGAACACCACCCCAATCTCTTCCCGCCGTGATATTCCCTGGCAAGCCCATTGCTGATCAAACTCGCTGCCAGGCTTTCGCCATCGATAAACACATCCGCCAAGATGTGGAATACTTCCCAAAACGTTGTTAGACATTCTGATTCTCGTCAATTGTGCTAGATCGAATCAGGCCGTAAAGCGTGAGCAGTAGTGCTGTCACGATGGCCACGCTACAGAGTATAAGAAAACCTGTCACAATCGTGTTATCGGTGCCATTAGGAGGAGGGAATTTTTCGTTGATTGTCGGCATGAGCGGTGTCGAAGCACCAATAAAGGCGCCGATCAGTCCTGCCATTCCATTTGTCCAAGTGCCGATTTGTAAAGCCGTAAACCACCCCTTAAGCGAAATATGGTTTAGATGCAGCTCATTGAGCAAAAAACCGAATACGATCATCAGAATTCCATTGATGGTAAATTCGATATGCGCCATTACAATTCCGCGAAACCATAACACGGCATCAGGAGGAATGAACCCAATCAAGCAACCGACAGTGATTTGGCTAACTCCTAAAATTAAGGTCCAACGTCTGATGACTGACTTCAATCTGTTAAAATCGGTTGCCATAATGATGTTCCTCGTTTTTAGTGAGCCGGACTTTTTATTATCTTGGTCTGCTTTCCTTATACATTAAAGCAGCAAATCACTCTACTTTTGAATTGAGCTCTGTCGCCCGATGATTAATGGCTTATTCATTTGATCTATAGTTATAACCCATGTTTTCAATCGGAAAAGTTCATGAGCATCGTTGTTATAGGAGTGGTTGTCACATTATTGATATTTTTGGTGGTCGTCGTGCACCGGCGACGGATGCGGTACAGGGTCGACTTTATTCGCACCTATACTTTCCCGCCAGGTTTATATGACAAGTTGCAAAAGCGCCGGCCGGAATTGTCGCCGAAGGACTGTCAATTGGTTGGCCGAGCGTTACGGCAATTTTTCCTGGCCTATTTGAAGGGCGGTTGCCGATTTGTATCGATGCCCTCGCAAGTTGTCGACGACCTTTGGCATGAGCTAATTCTGTATACTCGCCACTATGATGCATTCTGCAAGAGAGCGTTCGGACGGTTTCTACACCACACGCCAGCCATAGTGCTAGGCAAAAACAGGCAAAACAACACCGGTTTGCGGCGTGTCTGGTGGCAAACTTGCCGAGAGGAAAATATAGACCCGCGCAAACCCAGCAGATTGCCGTTGTTATTCGACATCGACAAAAGACTCAATATCGCGGATGGTTTTGTTTACGTCCCGGATTGCCGGGCTGTCCGAAACGACAGCCAAGGTGCCACTCCCTATTGCGGTGGTGATTTTTCTAGTGGAGATTTCGGCGGTTCTCCCGACGGCTTTGGCGATTGGTCCGATGGTGATAGCGGTGGAGGCTGTGATGGAGGATGCGGTGGAGATTAATGGACTCTACCTCATACTCGTCTGATTTCCTTTAATTATTACAGTTTAATTTGTGATTATTTAATTGGTTAGTTGGTTCTATTTGTAATAATTTCAATGGCTTGAGAAATTCATTCGACTCTGCCATTGGCTCCATAAAATTCAATGGGTTACGATAAATCAAAGGTATTTATTTTCTGGGTTGCGCCAGGGTAATACAAGAAAGACTTTTGACCGAATAAAGTTTAGAAAGAATACCGTCCTGAAACCTTGTTGTTATCTTTTATGCGAACCGGATATGAAAGTTTTACGATCCTCACCTTCGGTTTGCTGATTAAATACGAATTTGAGCTTGCCTGAAGCCTTGGCCGAGGATCACAAGACGCGATACCGTACCTTACTGAAACAAGCCGAATTGGAATGCTCGGCACCGAAAGAAGAAACCCCTAGGCCCGGTCAAAAAAGTCCGGCGCAAGCGCACACAGCAAAGCGCATTACTTATCGGACGCCTGCATCTTTATGAACGGGGCGTATTGCGTTTCATGATTACCAATATTGTGCCTTATACCCATAACCAGGGGAAACGCTCTTAGCATGACTAAAGCTTATCAGAAGATATCCGGCTGCTTTCGGTCTCAAGACGGCGCAGATATCTTCTGTCGTCAGCATAGTTATTTGTCAACCTGCCGAAAAACAACGGGCCTTTATTACTCAGCTCCTTTCTTGCTGTTTGCGGTAAGCTACCGAGCTTAATACTGTAAAGCATTTCAGATTTTTTAGATTAACCTAAATTACACTGAATAGTAATGTTCTTTTTACGATGAAAGTCGCGAAGTGTACCTTAATCTCCTCGCCCTCTGGGAGAGGGCTGGGGAGAGGGAACGATCAGGCGTTTGACACTTTCATTGGCTGGGGTGGCGCCCAAGCGCCATGATCGTTAGGATTACCGTTTTGAAGCACCTTCCGTTCTATTTTCGAGTGAGTAGAACGAAAGGAGTCCCATTTATCGAGTTTGAAATGCATATTTAATATGTCTAATTACAATTTAAGTTAGAACGGGTAACAGATCCATCGATAACTAAGTCGCTACTAATGGTTCCAAGATTAATAGTCAACACGCCATCACCAGTAGAGCTAAATTGTCCGGAAGGAGTATTCGCGTAAATCGTGTATTGTTTGTTACTACATACCGGATATATGGTGATCTCAATGGTGACATTAGTGGCATCTGGAACAGTGCAGCTGTAACTTCCTGTGCTGTTGGATAATTTAGATAACGAGCCACCGCATACGCTGCCATTGAGATTTACGCTGATCGATTCCAAATTGTCCACCTGATTCGATATCGAAATGCTTCCGCTAATCGTCCGATTGACGACTGTATCGGTACATTCAGGCATCGTGATACTGGTTGTGACGGCATCCGCAGCGATCGTTGCGCTAGTAGCGCTAACCGATGTTGGAGTACCGCTACAGGTCGCCGTAGCCGTCAATGTTCCAGTCCAGTCGTTGGCCACCGTACATTCGGTTCCGACACAGGTGGCATCGGTACCGCTAACAGTAATGTTGGATAAAGTGCCGTTGCCAGTTTTTATGATCGCTGCTGTTATGGTTCTTTGGCCCTCGATTTGAGTGAATTTGAGTTCACATGCTGGTGAGTCCGGTGGAGTCATAAAACAACTGCTTGTTCCATTGCTGTCTGTGCCGGTGATTGTGACCGCATTGGCAGTTGTGCTGATCGTACAAGAATAACTGGAAATGGTGGCCGTACAATTAGCGCTGTTGGAACCATCATTGATAGTGATAACCGGAACACTGGCGGCATTGGTGACAGTTCCCGCAATCGTGTATTCGGTAGGTGTATCATTCGTGCAAAAGGTAATATCCGGCGTTAAGATAACGCTGTTTATCGTAGATCCAGTCAAATTGCGCTGAATATTTTTTGATGCCAAAGCCAAACCAACGATGCTTGCTGATTCCTGAATACATTCGTCATGGACCTGAACGGTAGTAGATTGGCCATTGATAATGACCATGTCATGACAGTTATAAGGTCGGTTGATACCTTCGTTGCTTTCGACCCCGTTGTTGACTCTGCGGGTGAAATAGTTCCTGGCTGTATCTAACGTATGTTGGTCGGCTTGCTGTTGCTGAATCTCGATTAATTCTTCTGCAAAGCATACATTCTTACTACTTTCCGGAATACCTAACAATCCCACTTTGCCACGCCAACCGCCAGGCCCAACTTCCTGATAGACTCCAGTTGGATAAGGCGGTGTTGGAGATGGGTTGGCAACCGGCGCCGGACATTGAGTCACTACTGTATTATCGCCGACACCTGCGTTGGAAAAGTTGATTCCATCCGTAGTTGCCGTGGTTCCTACAGGTCCATTGACGCAGTTTCCGCCCACATAGCAAATATAGGGAGCACTAGTGCTACTTTCTTCGGGGTTAAACACGCAATAACTGCCGCTTTCCGTCGCATTAAAGGTGAAAAGCTGCGTATTGGAGGCGTCCCTCAATTCCAGCAAAGTAACGTTAGCTCCATTTCCCGTGGTCGCCCTAGAATACACGACTCCCTTGATCGGTAAAATAATGCCGCCGTTAAAACGAATGCGGCGGGTGCAACTGCCGAAAGCATCTTCATTATCTTCGAATAATTCGATCGCTTCCTTGAAATCGGTGGTTGCCGGTTTATAGTGTACCCGACGGGTATACAACCCGTTTTCAAAGGGAATTAAGCTACTACATAAATAAACTATTGTTCCAGTTCCATCACCGTTGTCCTTGACGTATTGGCCCTCTTCGAGTCCGGGAAGGCTGTAAAGGCCATTGTCGCCGGCTACCGCATCCTCGGGAATGGGAACATCCGTTGCATCAATGATTTCATCGGAAGAGTTGGCGTTCGTGCTTGGGTCGTTGATATTTAATCCGCCCAGCCCGGAGGTAATAGCGGCTAGTGCGGCGGCGCCCAAATCTTCGTAGCTGATAACGCTTTGCACTACGACTCGTTCATTCGCACCGCCGGCGCCCCAGCTACAAGTAACGCTGATGCGCTTGCGCTCGGGGCCAACCTGATCGGCAGGATCGGTTGCTCCGGCGTCCGGTAAATCATCGACGGACCAGCTGCGGGTAAATACCTCATTGGTACCGGTGATTGTTTCATCTGCGGTCGAGCTGGCTATGGCATTATACCCCGCCTCACTTAACGCATCCCGGAGTTGCTCTATCCTGTTATCGCATAAAGTTTTTGCTTCCGAACGCGTCTTATTCAGACCGCTTTCGCTGGTTAAGCCGCTTTGTAAGGAAGCGACCGCCAATAAGCCGACCGCGATCACGACAGTAGTGATCAGCACTTCAATGAGGCCGATACCCCTATGACTTCTGTTACTCAATTTGTGCATCGCAAACACCTTTTATTTTATAAATCACCAATCCGTCCAGGAGCCGCTCACAACCGCCCCCGTTCCTTTAATAAAAGCAGGGTTGGGATCGCCCTCTTCGCCATAAGGTACGTAAACCAAGTTCAATGTTCCTGTTCCACTACTGTTACCGCTCTCACTAATCAAGGAACCCTTCATAATTGGGTTACCTGTAACAGTTAGCTCCCCCATCACATAGATGACGCCATGGACGGTACCCCCGGTCATTTTTAAGTCCCCATTAATGATCAATATCACCGGCTTATCGGGTGAACCAATGACATCGCCGGTACTAATGGTGGTATCTGTCGTGGATGGCGTGGCACTGTTATCGCCCACCCAGACGACCCCTGAGACGGCTGGAGTGACAGCATCAAGATCTACACCGACAGCGAATTTTTGGTCAACGCTATCAGCCAGATTCATGATTTTGGTCTTGGTGGTTGTAAAGAACATATCGAACAATTGATCGGGCGTTTTATTACCCAGCGTGGGATCATTGGTAATCACGTCGATGCCAACGCCAGAGTCTCTGTCCGATACCCGTTGGGTGTTGACTGTTTCGTCCTCATCGTCAAGCTCAGCCTTGGTATAATCAGTGCGTAGAGTATTGGATGGTCGTAAATAAGTACCGAATGAAGCACCGAGTATGCCGATACTGCCGCCCGACCAAACACTACTGTTAGTGTAGCGGTTGATAATTCTGGCATTACCGGCAACGCCGACCGATTGGCGGCTCACAAAGGGTTGCTTAGGGCCTTCGCCTCCGTCAAAAATATCGAAGGTTGTTAAGCACTGCGATATTGTCCTGGTGGCGACTCCATCATCGCTCCATCCCCGTGCAATGATCATCGCTTCGGTCATGTTCGTTGTAGCCATGCAACCGGGTGGTGGGCAATCGCATGCGTTTCCCGGATTATTGTCGTAATAAAATTGGGCTGTGGTTTGTTGTCCACCGGAATTGAGGGTGAGATTAAACCGCGAGCCAATAGTGAAATCGACGGCGTCATCGCCATCATGATCCAATCCATCCTCCATGAAATAGGCGATTCCATGGTTCATGGCCGCACTCGCCGCAGATGCAGCCTGACTGGTTCGGTAATTGTCGGATGTGATCTGGGTTTCCACCAAAACAGTTTTAGCCGTAAGCAGAATAACAAGGGTGATACAGATCAATAGCACCACTGAAGTTAATAAAGCAGCCGCACCATGTTGTTTGTTTAATCTTTTTTTGATTGACTTCATCGATATTCCTCTCTCTTACGGCTGGGTAAATATTCGTTCATTGCGAACTTGCACTGTACCGGTAAGAGTTTTTGTCACGGCCGCATCATTGTCCAGAGTGCCTGTTACACTAATATTGACAATCCGCTTTTCAACGACAGTATCTCCGGAGTTAATATTTCCGGCGGTGTTATCAGCAACGTCACAGGTCGTATTAAATGAGGTCGAGGGATCGGGAGAAAAGTTCATACACCGGGTCGTGGCATTCAGAGCGCCGAGCGGCAACATACTGAACTGAAGATTGGTTATATTCAATTCATCTCCTACGACAATCTCTTCCCAATCATCATTGCCAGCATCATTGCAATTGTCGTTTGTGACTCCTGATTTGCGAATGTCAATACTGTTGTTGCTTAGTCTGAAACCGTAATGCTCGTTATTATCAACCACTCCGTCGTCGTTTGCGTCATAACTGTAGAGTATGCAGTTTCCCGGGTCGGCAACTGTAGTAGGAGCTGCCAGGTTACGGATTTGAATGTCGGTTGTTGGATTGACAGTGAAGGGATTATTCCTGCTGTCTGCATTAATCACTGCATTTCCCCAATATCCGGCCCGTTTAATATCGTTCATCATTAGACTCAACACGGAATCCAGGTCATGATTCAGACGAGTGGATTGTAGGGTGTCATTACTGCTTTTGACGGTCATGATATAAAGGGTAATCGTCGTACCAATCACTAACAAACCCAACACTAGAGCGATCAAAATTTCAATTAGGGTTAAACCGGAGTTTTTGTTCATATAGAATCCTCGCCCTAAATTAACAACCTGGATAAGTAGGTAAGCCGGTAGTTCCGGCGGGTGTACATATTCTTACTCTGCCCACAGAGCTGAAAACCACCCTGGCCGTGTAGTTATCCGTGCTGAAGCTGACGCCATTCGCCCCAATTGTTCCGCGCCGGAAATCAAAACTGCTATTACCCGAAGCTGAAATCAGGTTGGTGGAATCGAAATCGTTACCAGAAACGCGTTTTATTTCACAAAAATCAGCCGCGCTCGCGTTCGTCTGCGTGCAATCACAAGCTGCTTTCGCCGTTAGGCCGTAGCACCATGCGCCAGCATTACCTGCTGTGCGAGTAATCAAAATATTCTGGCTGCGTTTGATTGCTTTGGTGCGAGCCAGTTGTAAATCCGATTTAAACGATTCCACCGCCTGTTTTAATCTGTTACGTTCGACAGTATTTTGATATGCCGGAATTGCGAACACGGCAACAATACTGATGATTGCAACTACAATGATTGCTTCCAGTAGCGTGAACCCAGCATTTTTTTGCTTATTCATAACAAATCATGATTTTCTCCAATGTTCCATTCATTATAGGCTATCGATTTTTATTTTTTGCTACGCTGTTGTCATTTTTTGATTGACGTAAAACTTTCATAATATCAATAGGTTTTATACTATGCTGATAGTAGTTAAACCATAAACCCCTGGCATAAAGTAAAAATGGTTTCGATAATTTATCTTAGATAAATGCCGACGATAAGGGATATGTCTATCGACCAGGGCATGTTGTAATTAAAGCGAATATGTCGATAACATCGGCTGATTTAGAAATGTTGTTAGTAATTAATAGTTAATGGCTCAAGGAATAACTATGCAGAAAAAAAATCAAGGTTTTACGTTGATTGAACTGATGATAGTCGTTGTTGTTCTGACTATTTTGGCCACGATAGCCTATCCTGCCTACCAGGACTATGTCATGAGGGCGAGACGGGCGGATGCCAAGGCAGGCTTATTGGCTTTGCAGCAAGCGCAAGAAAAATTCAGGGCAAATTGTATTGAATACGCGGATAATATTGTCGCCGACGATAATGATGGCGTTAATGATTCGGTGTGTGATACAGCGACCCCAACTTACACAGTGGAGCATAGCACTGCTTCTCCAGATAATAATTACGATTTGAGTATTTCTGGAGCTGACGGGGCTAACTATACTTTAACTGCCACCTATAAAGGCGTCCAGACGGGAGACACTAATTGTAAGACCCTGTCTATAGACCAGAATGGCAGCAAGACATCGACCGATAGCGATGATAATGCTTCAACAGGGTGCTGGGAGCGTTAACGTTTATTGCCTGGATACATACGGTCTATAATCACGTATCCAGGCCATTCTAATCTTGAATATAACTAACCGATATAAAACTGCCTCATCATCCCCAAATCCTCATGTTCCAGGTTATGGCAATGGAACAGGAACAAGCCTTTGTAGTCCTGAAACGGTTTGATGATTTCGATTTCCTCGCCGGGCATGATTAGCACGGTATCCTTCCAGCCGGAGTCGATGAAGCCGTCCTTGACGGTGGCGTATTCTTCCTTGCGCATGCCTTCCATTTTTCTCGAGATAATCTGATATTGCTGGCCGTGCAAGTGGATGGGATGGGCCATCGACCACATCATGCCCATGCCCCCGCCTTTCTTCATTTTTCCCTCCATAGCCATTGCTTCATGTTCGCCTTCGTTCATGCCATGGTCGTGAAAAATGCGGATTTTCTTGATCGAGTTCAGCGGTACTTTTTCAAAATCCATCACTTGATCCAAGGAAAAGGATTTGCCGTTCAGTTGCGGCGCCATCGGTTTCATCGAGATGGCGATCGGAATCGGTTTATCGGCATTATCGACATCCTTTTCGGTCAGGCGCTGAAAGGCGACCAATCTTTCCGGCAGTTTCGGCGAATCGCTGACTTTCTCGCTGATCTTAAAGGTGGCAATGGGAAATTTCTCGCCTTGGGCAAGCCGGCTAACCATCATGCCCATGCCTCCGCCCATCATGCCGCCTCTTTTACCGCCCATTCTACCCATACCCATAGAATTGTTGCTCTGGCCTTTGCGCATTCTTTCGGCCATCGGCGGCATCGCGCCGGAAAAAGGCAGGCTGTATAGCACCAGTTTGGAACCAACTTCACGACCACTGAAATCCAGCCATAAATCGACGCGTTCACCCGAACCCAGCATGATATACGGCCGGGTTTCAGGTTTTTCCAGTAGGCCGGCATCGGTGCCGATGACCGTTAAGGGCGTGCCGTCGTCCCAGCCCAATTTATAAATGCGCGAATTGGAACCATTTAGGGCCCGAAATCGATAAGCGCGCGATTTGACCGAAAATTCGACATCGGGTTTTCCGTTGACCAGGATGGTATCGCCCAAAAAACCCATCATGCGGCCATGCATGCCATGGACATAACGAAGTTGGTTTCTGGCATTAAATGTCCGATCTTGTATGACCAGCGGTAAATCGTATTCACCCGAAGGCAGGTCTAGTTTTTGTTCTTCTCCGTCGGTTACTGTGATCAATCCGGCCAAGCCCTTATAGACTTGTTCGGCAGTAAGTTCATGGGTATGGGAATGGTAAAAACTGGTGCCGGCCCGGTTCAAAACTTCATATTCATAGACGAAGCCCTCGCCGGAAGGAATCGAATACATCGGATGGCCGTCGCTTTTTTGCGGCACGTGCAAGCCGTGCCAATGGATGATGGAAGGTTCGGGGAGACGGTTATGAAAATAAACCCGAACTTTTTGTCCTTGTTGTAAATTTAAGATCGGGCCCAGGTAATTGCCTGGAAGTTGTTGCAGGGTATGTTTGGGGCCCTTGAGCAATCTGGCGTAATATTTTTGTACCCGAGTGGTCGGGCCGGTTTTTAGTATTTGTATATGGGCAAGACGGGAGGTAAATTCAATCTCCACATCCGGATTAAATCCGGGTGTCGGTGACGTTTTGATATATCCAGCCTGCGCCCATAATAGGTTGGGAAAAACAGAAGCCGCGACACCTAATACTGAGTGTTGCAGAAATTGGCGTCGGTTATAGTTATTGTAGTTAGCCATAATCCTTCCTCTATTATTAGAATTATCACTTTATTTTTATTATCAGCTTCTCGACGATACTCCTTTTTACTCGATCAAACAATAACATCGCGACCGCATAAAGTTGCAATGTTTTGCAAGTTGCCAACCTTCAACAGCCAACGTCTTTATAGGCATATTCCTCGCCAACATCGATTTTTTCCAGTTTGATGAAGCTGTAGGAAAAATCCACCGTCGGATCATCGGCGATATCTTCTCTGTCAATTTCACGCCAATCTTGTCTATCGAACTCGGGGAACAGTGTGTCGCCGGCAAATTCCTGGTTGATTTCGGTCAAATACAAATAGTCCGCGCGCGGTAACAAGGTTTTGTAAAGTTTGGCACCACCGATGACAAATATTTCTTCGGCATCGCCGCAACTGCTAAGAGCTTGGTTCAGATCGTTGAAAACCTCGCAGCCTTCCTGGCGATAAGCGGGATTGCGGCTGATGATGACATTGCGCCGGCCGGGCAATGGACGGCCGATCGATTCGAAGGTCTTTCTGCCCATTAAAATGGGAGACCCCATGGTGATTCGTTTGAATTTTTTTAAATCGGCCGATAGATGCCAGGGCATTTTATTGTCCACGCCGATGACTCGGTTGCTGGCCATCGCGACGATGAGTGATATTTTCATATTTTCGTTTATGATGCTTATATTTCGATTGCACATCATACCTAAAATAATGAAGAAGATTCTGCTTGTTTTTACCGGGGGAACCATCGGCTCCAGCAGCGACCAGGGTACGATTGACACATCAAATCAAGCGCGTTTCAAGCTTATTGAATCATTCGAACGGAGTTACATCGGAGTAGACACAGTCAGTTTCAAAATTTCGCAGCCGCTGCAGCTGTTGAGCGAAAATTTGCACCCTTCTGTATGGAACAGATTGATCGGTGCTATCGAGGCGGAAAACCCGGATCAGTACGACGGTGTCATTGTAACCCACGGAACCGATACATTGGCCTTCACGGCCGCGGCCTTGGGATTGTATTTCAATAGTCTGGAAATTCCGCTGCTGCTGGTTTCCAGCAATCATCCTTTAGGTCATCCCGATGCTAACGGATTGGACAATTTTATCTGTGCGGTGGAGTATATCGTCCAGCAACAGCCGAGGGGCGTGTGGGTTCCTTATAAAAATCCGGGACAGCACATGTGGGTTCACATTGCTACCAGATTGGCCTCTTCCTTACAGTTAAGCGGCGATTTCGTCAGTGTGCAATCGCGCCCTTTCATGCAATTCGAGCACGGCCGATTTACCCAATTACATGAAATAGAGCGAAGTAATTGCGTCAAAATAACATTGAATGCGAAGTTCTCCAGTTCGATAATATTGTTGCGCCCCTACCCTGGGTTGGATTATTCTCATATTAACCTAAACGGAGTCGCTGCGGTGCTGCACGATCTTTATCATTCCGGTACGGCCTGCTCATCCCGAGATTTCGGCAATCGATATAGTTTGCCGGAGTTTATCGACAAATGTCGCCAGCAGGGAAAAGCCGTTTATCTCGCGCCGGCGTTGGAGCATCCCGAGCTTTATCGGAGTACGCAAGAATTGTTGGCGCGGGGGCGATAATGCTCTGGAACATGTCTTTGGAATCGGTTTATGCGAAGTTATTGTTGGCTTATGGTAATTTCAGCGATTCCCATGCAATCGAAGATTTTTTACAAAGAGATATCGCCTTGGAGCATGTTTAGCATGTCCATTGTCGAGCAGTAAAACACAGAATGCGTCGTTAGTTTTTTGAGGTATATGCCAGTTGTCGTTTGACATGCCAAAAAGACTTAACGTTGGAACGTAAATCCGGCAGTATGCAACTGATGGCGATTTCCTCGCCGGCGGCCAATACACACAATACCGCCGCCAGGCGGAACGCCCAGGAGATATCGAACAATACCAGCAAGAAAAACGAACAACCCATGCACGCCACCGCCACTTTAACCAACCACGTATGGTAACTGGGAAAGGCGTGGAATTTGGCAATACCGACTATGGATGGCAACAAATAACTGATAATGACCATACTGGCGAACAGCAATTCGCGTTGCATCAATTCAGGCCATAATTGCCACGAACTCAACGCGATCGTGGTATAAATCAGCAAATCTCCCCAAGTATCGAGTAAGGCACCCAATTCGCTTTCCTGGTCAAGCATTCTGGCCGCCATTCCATCGAGCACATCGGTCAGAAAAGTGATCATCAAAAGCAATAAAAAACCCTGTTCATAACCATGCCATGCCAAACCCAGTAATATGGGCGCGCTGACGAAACGAAAGCTGGTCAATAAATTGGGTAGTGTTAGTAATTGTTTGAAGGCATAGGTTTTCATAGCGCAAAACCGGCCAGCAAGGGAATATGATCGGACAAGCGATTCCACGGTTCCTGAGTTAGACGATCACAGAATTGTAACTGCAAGCCGCGGAAATAAATTCTATCCATCTGCAACAGCGGCAGCCAGGTGGGGAACGTTCTGGCATAACGTTTATGCTGGGAACGATAGGCTTCTTTCAGTCCCAGATGCTGATAAAACCTTTTTTCAGCCTGACCGGTCCAGTCATTGAAATCGCCCGCAACGATCAGGGGTGCCTCATGCGGTACATGTTCATCGATGCGCTGACATAACAAACCGAATTGGCGCCTGCGCTCCATGCCAATCAGCCCCAAGTGAATGCATATCACGTGTAATTCTTGTGCAAGCTGAGGCAATTCAATAACTCCATGTAGCAAACTGCGGCTGGCCCAGGTGAATGGAGAAACATTGATATTTTCCCAGCTTGTTAAGGGATATTTACTGAGTATGGCGTTGCCGTGATGGCCAACGCTATAGACGGCATTCTTGGCGTAAGCGAAATGCGGCCAAACTTCTTCGGCAAGAAATTCCGAATGGGAGCATTCCGGCCAGTTACGATGTTTTTCTTCATGTTCTTTATGCTCTCCCTGCATTTCCTGAAAAAATAGAATATCCGCATCCGTTTGCACCAAGGCTTCCCGCATCTGGTGCAAGATAAAATGGCGATTACTGCAACTGAAGCCCTTGTGGATGTTATAGGTTAAAACACGTAATTGATTGTCCTGCATTTATTTTTCATAAACTGAGTAGTGATTCATTAAATGTAGCAGATTGCTACTTGGTGCGCCGCCCTTAATAGGGGCGGTTACGGATATGTAAGCGATAAAGCAGCGGTGAGAGAATGACCTCCAAAGTGAAAAAAAGTATGACGATTAGAATGATTTCCGTGATCGTCACTCCCAATTGTTCCCGTAAAAAAAACATGGGGAAAAGCGACTCAGGAATCGTATCAAGTAAACGAAAACGGCTACTTGCCTCATACCCAAGGCGGCGTTTGATAAAACTCGATAGCAAATCGCCCGACATGGCTAATATCCCGAATAGAGCTCCAAGTGAAATCGGCAATCCGAGTGAAGGCGCCAAGAGAGACGTTAACAAGATTGACGAAAAAAGACCGCGCCAGGTTTTGCTATGGCCTAATAATGGGCGTTTATCGATGAAACTGTGGCCTAAATCAATCGGCCAGGCAAACCGTGGACCGAATACATTCCGGAAAAATACCGGTGCACCATTAGCAATCGCAAGCAAAATTAAATGCCTGCCGATACTCTGCCAAAATGATGAAAAGAACTCCATGACTGATTATCTCGGCAATGTGGACGAATTATTACATGTTCAAAATTAGAATCTAAGAAAACTATATTTCCTAATTAACCAAATCTTTAAACCTAGGAGTCAGGTTTACTCATTAAATTAAACGATGTTCAGTAATGATTCAGCATGCTTCCGTTAATCTGTAGCCGACTTTGAAAATGCTGGTAACAGCAGGAGACAGAAATGAAAAGAATGCTTGTAATCATCAGTTTAATAGTTTTTCCATATGCAGCTCATGCCGATTGGGGATGGCAGCATGATAGAACTTTCCGAGTAAATCATTTTTGGAATAAAGTGGCAAAACGTTTGGATCGCCAATATTTTAGAATAGAAAAAGGAATTCAGATGGGTGATTTGACGCGGTGGGAGGCGAAAAAATTAAAACGCGAACATCGCCGCATCGACAAACGGATCGCCCGCCTGCGACAACAACGCTGGCTGAGTCATGGCGAAAGAAGAAAAATTATGGCGCACTTGGACAAAGCCAGCGGCCATATTCAAAAACTGAAAAATAATGATAGATATGCTCGGCATTTTCGTGGAGAACACGACCACTTTCGAAGAGACAAAGGACCTGTCGCCTGGTCTTCCAGACAAAGTTGGCCAAGATTTTAACCTCGAGACTTAAAGAAATGGGTGACGATCACGGCAAAACGATTATCGTCACCCATCATTTCCTATATGACGCTATGATGTTGACACGCTGACGTTGGTACCAAAGTGGCGTTGTGCTAAACCCGAAACAACGGTTCCAGTTCGTCCTCAACCGGTTGCTTAATCTGCTTACGCGCATTGTGCTCGGCGAAGGTCTGAAAGAGTCTTTTGCCATCCCATGCGCTGTTTTCCGCCGCATATAAATACTGGTTCAGACGCAGAATTTCGTCACGCAGGCGGGCTTCGCAAAACGGTGCGATGGCGCCCAGGCTGTTGGCGCTGAACTGGATTTTTCCCCATTGCAACAAAGCCTGTTTGGCGGCTTGCGGATCGTTTTTCCGGCAAGCCTCTTTAAGCGCTTTATTAATGTCTTTCAACAGGATTTGTTTGCGGTCGACAGGCGCTTCTTTCTCGGGAGTTTTGCGCAGATGCCGATACAACAAGAAAAGCAGCGTCAGCAGCCAGCCGCTGCCGAAAAAGATGGCCAGCCACATCCACAAGTCGTTGGCGGACGCCGATTGCGGAGAAAGTGCGACAGGTTGCGGCAGCGCGGCTTGCGGTGGCGCTGCCTGCGGGGGGGACGCAACGGCTGCGGTGCTCGCGATCGCGGTCAAAGTGACGGAAGGAATCCGGGCCGTTTCCATTTTTTGCGTCTTCGTGTTGAACCAGGGAATGTCGATGGCCGGTAATTGGTAAGTGCCGGGCCGGGAGGGAATAAAGGCGATTTTTTCCTCGCGGAAAGCAATCACCCCTTCGCTGGATTTCTTCTCCTTCAACGTAGGTTGATCGGGATAGCTTTTGACTTGGTCGATGTCCTTACCGCTCCACAGTTCCGGCAATTGCCCGACGGTCGAGCCTTTGGCCAGCAGCGTCAGTGTGCGGGTCAACGGTTCGCCGACCTTGACTTGCAAGTTATCGTTGGACCATTGCTGTTCCACATGGACCTGCTCGGCCGGCAGCCATATCCCCTTGGCGCTGATTGGCGCCGGCAGCACATTGAGGCTAACCGGCCTTGAGGTAATGCGCTTGGTTTTGGTAACTTGGGAACTGAAAAAACCGTTAAAGCGGGAGCTGGCATCGCTGACCACTTGCGCGGTCAATACCAAGGGCGGTATGGTCAATTGACCGCTTTGCTGCGGAAAGATGGCGTATTTACGCTCGGTCACGGCATAGGCGACGCCGTTGATGCGGGTGTTGTAATTGCTGTCTTCGGTCAGTTTTTCCACGACGGCATTATCCGCCTCCGGGTCGTTGAGGCTGGCCTGGGTGATTTGCACCCGGCGGTAAAAGCGCAAGGTGTAAATGACTTGTGCTTGCACATAAGGTTGTTCCGGCGTCGCTTCCACTTCGAGAAATAATTCGTCATTGCTGTTGTGGGCGGTATCGGCCTCGGTGACCGTAAGCGTCAGCGGTCGCGTGCTGTCGCTGCCGAAACGGATAACCGGCACCAATAGCCTGCCGGTGTGTTTAGCCATCACCGTCAAAGTCCATTGAACCGTTTTGCTGAAGCTGCCGTTGATCCAGGAAGATTGCGAGCTTTGCTGTTGATTAATGATGTCGAAGTCGTGTTCCAACGGCGAGAAATCGGGGTCGTCGTCGGGCGTCTCGCTGGCGGTGAAGGTCAATTGAAACGAATCATTGATGCTGACCGGGTTGCGGTCGACGGAAACGTCTATCTCGGCGGCTTGCGCTAGGGAGCCGCACAGCAGGGTCAATATGACGGCCGCGATAAACCTTAAGGCGCTTGTAACGCCAGTCTTTTTGTTAACAGGGAGTGCTTGACGAGTCATAAACGGCAGTGCCAACTCAGTGATGTTTACCATGACTGATCCTGTGATGATTGTTTGCGGCCGCGCTGGCCGTATTGATATCTGAATTTGCGTTTCAGCAGCCCGGAGGGATCGTCGGGAATGCGCTTCAGCCATTGTTCGCTGGCTTGTTCGCTTTCGTCCATCGGCGTTTGCGGCGCGGGCTGTTGTTGCTGTGCTTCCGCTTCGTCGGGTTGTTCGGCTTGCTGGTCCATTTGTTCCGCGCTTTGTGCTTCGGGGTTGGTATCCTGTTCATTTTGTTCGGACGATTCGGACGGTTGTCGCTCGGCGTTTGCGGAATCGCTTTGCTGTTCTTGCCCTTGATCTTGTTTTTGCTCGTCTTGTTGTTCGGAAGACTCACCTTGTTGGTCTTGTCGGTTTTGTTGCCGATCGGATTGCCGGCTGTCTTCGCCCGATTGCGGCTGGTTTTGCTGTTGCTGTTGTTGCAGCGCCTGTTCGACCAATTCCTTGTTGTATTTGGCGTCTTCGTTGTCAGGGTCGAGCTTTAAGGCCTGCCGATAGGCCTCCAGCGCCTGTTGCAGTTGGCCGGCCTTGGCCAGCGCGTTACCGCGGTTGTAATGGCCCTCGGCGGTGTCGACGGTTTGCAGGGTTTTCGCCGCTTGTTGGTATTGGCCGGCCTTGTATTGCGCGGCGGCCTTCCATTGCGGTGATTGAAACTGTTCGGCGGCCTGTTCGAATTTCTGCTGGTGGAAGGCCTGTTGCGCCTGTTGGTTTTGGGTTTGCCACAGATCGCGCCATTCCAGGGCATGACTGGGTTGCGAATAGGGCAACAGCAGGATCAAAACGATGCCCAGCAAGCCCTTGCGGAAACAAAGAGCCGCCAGCGGCAGCACCAACAGCAATAGCCAAGGGCCTTTTTCGTCCCATTGTTCCAGTTTCAGCGCGTTATCTTCCTTGTCCGACTCGGTAGTTGGACGATCGACGGCGGCGAGCAAGGCTTTCAGGTCGCTATCGTCATTACTGATGTTGCGATAGCTGCCGCCGCCCGCGGCGGCCAATTTTGCCAGGCGGCTGGCTTGTAATTTAGGCACGACGATATTGCCTTCGGCGTCCTTGACAAAGCCGCCCGTAGCGGCCTTGATCGGAGCGCCTTCCGCCGTGCCCACCCCCAACACCGATAACCGATAAGGGCCCAACAGCTCGGAGGCTTGCTCGATCGTGTTCTCGTCGACGCCATCGGTGATTAATAATATCTCCCCTTGGCGCAGACCGCCCTGCTTGAGCAGGTTTACCCCCAGGCGCAAGGCGGCCATCGTGTTGCTGCCACGGCTCGGCATGATATCGCTTCTTAGCGCATTCAACTGGTTGGCAATGGTCGCGTTATCCTCGGTCAGCGGCGTGACGGTGAAGGCGTCGCCGGCATAGACCAGTAACGCGGTTTGCCCGTCTTTACGTTGCTTCAGAATATCGGCGATTTTATAACGGGCCCGGATTAAACGGCTGGGACGGATGTCGGCGGCATTCATCGAGCGCGACAGGTCCAGAGCGATCACCAGTCCCGCGTCGTTGCGGAAGACCGGCGACGGCAGGCGCTCCCAGGTCGGGCCGGCCAAGGCGAAGATGCTTAACAGCGCGGCCGCAGCGGCGGCCGTCAACGGCCAGCGGCTTTGCCGCACCGCCTTGTCCTGCAAAATATAAGGCAGCAGGGCCTCATCGCAGACTTCGCCCCAGTTGCCGCGCTTGAGCCGGTTTCTCATTTCCAATGCGATCAGCGCAATGGCTGGCAGCAGGGCCAACAACCAATAGGGCCGGATAAAATGGAATTCCGCTAAATTCATGTCCACCTCGAACGACTGGCGGCAAGTATGGCTGCCAGCAACAAGGCCAATGCCAGGGGCCAGGGATACAATTCGCTGCGCGGCCGAAAATATTGTTTGTCTTTTTCCACCGGTTCCAACTCATCGAGCAAGTGATAGATTTTGTCCAATTCCTCGGTATTGCGAGCGCGAAAGTAACGGCCGCCGGTTTTTTGCGCGATGGCCTTCAGCGTGCGTTCGTCGAGATCGCGGGACGGGTTGATCCGGCGGGAACCGAAAAAACTGCGGACGATCATTTCGTCGGCGCCGATGCCGATCGTATAGATTTTCAGATGGTTTTCCGCCGCGAGCTCGGCCGCCTGCAGCGGCGAAACCTGGCCGGCGGTATTGGCCCCGTCGGTCAACAAGATCAGCACCCGGCTGTCGGCTTCCTTGTCTTGCAAATGTTTGACCGCCAAGCCGATGGCGTCGCCGATCGACGTGGCGGGCTCGTCGTCGGTGATGCCGATGAAGGCTTCGTTCAACAAGGTGGCGACGGTCTTGCGGTCGAAGGTCAGCGGGGTTTGCAAATAGGGGGTCGTGCCGAACAGAATCAGGCCGACCCGGTCGCCCGCGCGGCGTTTGATGAACTCGCCGGCGATTTGCTTGGTCGCGCTCAGGCGGTCGACCATGCGCTTGTCGATGACGAAGTCCTGCTCCTCCATGCTGCCGGACACGTCCACGGCCAGCATCAGGTCGCGGCCGCTGACGGCCTGCTCGATCGGTTCGCCCAGCCATTGCGGCCGGCTTGCCGCCAACACCAGCAAGCCCCAGGCGATCGCGGCCAACAGCAAGGGCCAGCGTCGTGCCGGCATAACGGTTCTGGTCTCGGCGTCGGCGAAATCTTCCAGAAAAGGCACTTTCAAGGCGGCCTGTTCCGCCGGAGCATGCGTCGGCAACAGCCAGCGGATCAACAACGGTAATGGTAAGGACAGCAACAGCCAGGGCCATTCGAAATGTATCATGGCTTTTGTCCTTTCAACCATTGTTCGCACAAACCGATCAAGGCCGGCATATCGATCGTTTCGGGCGCGGTTTGCCGAAAATGGGCATCGGCCAAGCAGCGTCCGGCGCCTTCGCTGAACGGCGAGCCCTTGACCGATCGGTCGAGGTAGCGCAGCCAAGCTGCTCCGGTCAGGCTGGCGCATTGATCTCTCGGTTCCAGGCTGATCGCCACCCGGCGTAGCAAGGTGGACAGTTGTTGCAGCTTTTCCAGATCGGTCGATTGTTTGTCCTGTTTGATAGCGATCAATAATTTTTTCGCGCTTTTTACGGCGGTGCGGCGGATGATTCGTTTATAAAGCCGCCATAACAAAAATAGCAGCAACGGTATGAGTAGCAATAACAGCCACCAGCCGATTGCCGGCGGCCACCAACTGACGGCTTCGGGGAGGTGGATGTCTCTGATCGGCAGGGATTGTTCCATTACCTGAATACCTCCAGCGGATCGTCGGCAGTACTGCAATTGAGCAAGGTCAGGCCCGGTTTTTGGCAGAGATGTTGTAAATGTTCTAATCGTTGCTGAAAACGTTGTTGATAACCGAGGATGCGCTGCTTGTCGCCGGTATCGATGACGATATCGCGCCGTTCGTCGGTAAAACGATAGCACCCCTTGGCCGGCAGATGGCTTTCCAGCGGGTCGTAGACGTGGATCAACGCGACCTCGCAATGTCGGGCCAGTTTCAGCAGATGGGTTTCGGACTTTTCGTCGAGTCCGCGAAAATCGCTGATGATGTAGACCAGACTGCCGGGGCGGGCATGCTGTAACAAGCGTGACAAGACCCGTTCCAACGTCATGTTGTCGCTGTTGACGGTAAAATTAGGGCTGACTAAGGCATTGAACAGCCTTAGCACGGCGTGTTTGCCGTTTTGCGGTTTCAGTTCCAGACATGAATGGTCGCCGAAAATCTGCCCGCCGATGCGGTCGCCGTGTTGCTGCGCGGCCCAGGCCAACAGGGCCGCCAGTTTGGCCGCCTGCACCGATTTGAACACGCCGCGGGTGGCGAAGGCCATGGCTCGCCGGTAATCCACCGAGATGAACACCGGCCGTTCCCGTTCCTCGCGGAATATTTTGGTATGCGGCATGTCGGTGCGGGCCGTGACCTTCCAGTCGATGCTGCGGATATCGTCGCCCGGCTGATACAAACGGGACTCGTCGAATTCCATGCCGCGGCCTTTGAAACGAGACAGATAACCGCCGCTTTGGCCGGAACGGATCTGGTCGTGGCGCAGATTTAGCGCGCTCGCTTTCTGCGCCAGAGCGACCAAGGTCTTCAGTTTGACCGAGACCAGCTCGCTGTTCGTTAGTTGATTATCTGTGGCTGCCTTCATGTGCTCCATTTGGTTGTTGTCGTCCACGCTTTGCTTAGTACGACCTACGCCGTATTAAGCTAAGCGCGGTTACAACTTATGATCTGTAGGTTGGACTAAGCGCTAGCGTGTCCCCAACATTAAATGTCTTTACGGTACGGCGACGCGGCCGATCAATTCCTGAATAAAGCGGTCCGTGGTGACGCCCTCCGCCTCGGCTTCGTAGGACAAGATCAAACGGTGCCGCAATATGTCGTAGGCCATGTCTTGGATGTCCTCCGGTCCGACGAAGTCGCGTTGTTGCAGCCAGGCCTTGGCGCGGGCGCAACGGTCCAGCGCAATGCTGGCGCGCGGGCTGGCGCCGTATTGCAGCCAGGACGCCAGGTCCTCCCCATAAGCTCCCGGATTGCGCGTGGCCAGTACCAGTTGCAGCAGATACTGTTCCAGGCTGTCGGCCATGTAAATGTCCAGGACTTCGCGGCGCGCGTTGAAAAGCGTTTGTTGGCTGACTTTATGGAATTCGTCCTGCTGCTTGACCAATTCCCCCCTGGCTTCCGTCCGCGCCAGGCGCAAGATGTCTTGTTCATGGTCGGCATGCGGGTAATCGATTTTGACATGCAATAAAAAGCGGTCCAATTGCGCTTCCGGCAACGGATAGGTGCCTTCCTGCTCGATCGGGTTCTGCGTCGCCATGACCATGAATAAATCCGGCAATGGATAGGTCGCGCCGCCGACGGTAATTTGTCGTTCCGCCATCGCTTCCAGCAGCGCGGCCTGGACCTTGGCCGGGGAACGGTTGATTTCGTCGGCCAGAATCAGATTATGAAATAATGGTCCTTTCTGGAATTCGAAGCTGCCTTGTTGGGGACGATAGATTTCTGTGCCGGTTAAGTCGGCGGGCAAGAGGTCGGGGGTGAACTGGACGCGGTGGAAATTTGCTTCGATGCCCTTACTTAAAACATTGATGGCGCGGGTTTTGGCCAGTCCCGGCGCGCCTTCCACCAGTATATGGCCGTCCGCCAGCAACGCGATCAGCATGCGTTCGACCAGAATCTCCTGACCGATGATCTGCCTGCCGATCATCGCCTTAAGTTGTTGCAGAGCGAGTTGGGTATTGCTTGGGTTGGTTTCAGCCATGATGCTCGGTTTCCTTTAAGTTTTGCACGGTTTTGTCGTCATACCGATGATTTTCCGTTTTTTAATCAGCCGGGAAACGGCTGGTATGACGAAAGGAAGGCTTTAAAGTTCCGTATTTTAAGCAATTGCCATGCAAATTTCATGGAAGATTTCAGATTCGGCAAGCGTTTGGTTTGCCATAAAACTATCTGGCCAAACGAGGAGGGTAGATATAAGCGCTAAATTAGTTCGTTTTTGGCGCCAAAACAGTGCGTTTTTGCCCTAATTGTATCGTATCTTTAAACATATGCTTATATTGCTGAAATTTCCCTTTTTATAATCAAGTTCTTACAAGTGCTTCTGCTTGTGGCATCAAAAATGCTGACAATAACTTGCCGCTGAAGGAATAGCGGCTTTATGAATCGAGTTATGCCTTGTCGGAACCGACTCGCGCAGATTTCTTGCATAAATTCCCTGCTTCAGCGCGCCAGGCATTGTGTCTGAATGGCGGACTGGAGCGGCTCCCAATTGGAGATCTGTCATGAAGAAAGCAGTATTGACGACCTTATTCTTCGGGTTATTGCTAGGTGCCGCGGTCGTGTTGTACGACCGGATCAGTTTTACGCCGGAATACGATGGCGAAATGGCCTATTCCTCATTCATCAAGAGGGTCAAGGCCGGTCAAATCGAGCGGGTGGAGATTACCGGCAGGCTTATCGAATTCCGTACCTCCGAGGGCGAGGAATTCGCCACTTATAACCCTGGCGATTCCCATTTAATCGATGATCTACTGGCGACCGGTGTGCAAATCAGAACCAAGGCGCCGGAAGAACATTCTTTGCTGATGGAGATTTTCATATCCTGGTTTCCGCTCTTGTTATTGGTCGTCATGTGGCTGATCTTCATGTTCAGAATGCAGAATAATGGCGGCGGTTCCGGCCTGAAAAAAAGCAAGGCCAGAATGTTCGCCGAAGACCAGGTCAAGGTAACGTTTGCCGACGTGGCCGGATGCGAAGAAGCCAAGGCAGATGTCGTCGAGTTGGTCGATTTCTTGAAGGCGCCGCAGAAATTTCAAAAAGTGGGCGGCAAGATTCCGCGTGGTGTGTTAATGGTGGGACCGCCCGGCACCGGCAAGACATTGCTGGCCCGCGCCATCGCCGGCGAGGCCAAGGTCAAATTCTTTTCCATTTCCGGCTCCGATTTCGTCGAAATGTTCGTCGGCGTGGGGGCTTCCAGGGTCAGGGACTTGTTCGCCCAGGCCAAACAACACGCGCCCTGTATCATTTTCATCGATGAAATCGACGCGGTCGGCCGGAAAAGAGGCAATGCCGGCATGGGCGGCGGCAACGAGGAACGCGAACAAACCTTGAACCAGCTGCTGGTGGAGATGGATGGGTTCGAGGACAACGAAGGGATTATCGTCATTGCCGCGACCAACCGCGCCGATGTGCTCGACGACGCCTTGCTGCGGCCCGGCCGTTTCGACCGTCAAGTCAATGTCGGCCTACCCGATGTGCGCGGCCGGGAACAAATTCTGACCGTTCATCTGCAAAAAGTGCCTACCGCCGACGATGTGAAAATCGGTTTAATCGCTCGCGGGACGCCGGGATTTTCCGGGGCGGAGCTGGCCAATTTGGTCAACGAGGCCGCCTTGCTGGCCGCGCGCGCCGATATGCAGGTGGTAACGATGACGCATCTGGAAAAAGCCAAGGACAAGATCCTGATGGGCGCGGAAAAGCATACGATGGTCATGTCCGAGGAGGACAAACGCCTGACCGCTTATCACGAGGCCGGCCATTGCATCGTCGGAAGGCTGATGCCCGACCACGATCCGGTGTATAAGGTCAGCATCATGCCCCGTGGCAGGGCCTTGGGCATCACGATGTTTTTGCCGGAAAACGATCAGTACAGCGCCAGCAAACGCAAGCTGGAAGGCCAGATCGCCAGCTTATTCGGTGGGCGCCTGGCCGAATTGTTGATCTTCGGCGACGACCGGGTCACGACCGGCGCTTCCAACGATATCGAGCGCGCGACCGAACTGGCCAGAAAAATGGTGACGCGCTGGGGACTTTCGGACAAGCTCGGTCCGCTGAGTTACGGCGAGGAAAGCGGACAGCCGTTATTCGGCTACCCCGGCGCGCAAGGCAGCACCGTCTCCAGTAACGTCGCCCAGATGATCGACGAAGAGATCCGTTCGATAATCGACCGCAATTATCAAAGGGCGGAGAAAATTCTCAAGGAGAATATCGCCATTTTACATCGCATGGCCGACGCCTTGATGAAATGGGAAACCATCGACCGCGAACAAATCGATGATTTGATGGCGGGGGGAAATGCGCGACCGCCCGCCGACTTCGAGGACGCTACGGACCGATTGGAGCCGCCGGCTCAAAGTCATGGCGACCGTATCGCCGGCCCGTTGCAACCGGATCGAAGTTATGCCTAACGGCTTTATTTCTTCCGCAAAGCGTATGCGGACATGGCCGGGACTACCGGGCGTGTTCGCGGCGCCGATAAATCAACACGATCATGATCCGCAAGCAACAACTGGATAGTTATTACCGGCAGGTGCGCGATATCATTCTGGACCGGCAGGACCCCGTCAGCGGTTTGCTGCCGGCCAGCACCGCGGTCAATGTCCACGGCAATTATACCGACGCCTGGGTCCGCGATAACGTTTACAGTATCCTGGCCGCCTGGGGATTGGCTTTGGCCTACCGGCGCATCGACGAAACCGATGGCCGAACCTATCAACTGGAGCAAAGCGTCGTTAAATTGATGCGCGGATTGCTGGTCGCGATGATGCGGCAAAAGGATAAGGTCGAACGCTTCAAATACAGCCAGAATCCGGCCGATGCCTTGCATGCCAAGTACGATACACAGACCGGCAATGTCGTGGTCGGCGATCATGAGTGGGGCCATCTCCAGCTCGACGCCACTTCGCTGTTTTTGCTAATGCTGGCGCAGATGACCGCATCCGGCTTGCGTATCATTTTTACGCTGGACGAAGTCAATTTCGTGCAGAATCTGGTGCACTACATCGCCCGCGCCTACCGCACGCCCGATTACGGCATTTGGGAACGCGGCAACAAGAGCAATCATGGCATCGCCGAATTGAACGCCAGTTCGGTCGGCATGGCCAAGGCCGCCTTGGAGGCGATGTCCGGTTTCAACCTGTTCGGGCCGAACGGCGGCCAGGCCTCGGTGATTCACGTGCTCAGCGATGAAATCGCCCGTTCCCGCATTACCCTGGAGTCGTTGTTGCCGCGCGAATCGATGTCGAAGGAAGTCGATGCGGCTGTGCTCGGTATTATCGGTTATCCGGCCTTCGCCGTCGAAAACAGCGAGTTATTACTGCAAACCGAGCGACAAGTCTGTGAAAAACTGCAGGGAAACTACGGTTGCAAACGCTTTTTGCGCGACGGCCACCAAACAGTCATCGAAGACATTCATCGGCTGTATTATGAAGCCCACGAATTAAAGCAATTCAAGCATATCGAATGCGAATGGCCGCTGTTCTTTTGTTATCTGTTGTTGAACAAGTTATTCAGGGGCGAAGCCGAACAGGCGTCGGCTTATCGGCACAAACTGGATAGCTTGCTGGTGGAACAAAACGGTCAACGCCTGCTGCCGGAACTGTACAGAGTGCCGCTCGAGAACATCGAGGCGGAACGCACCCAGCCCGGTAGCCAACCCCGCGTCGCCAACGAAAACGTGCCGTTGGTCTGGGCGCAAAGCCTTTATATGCTGGGCGCGCTGATACAGGACGGGTTATTGGAGATCGGCGATATTGATCCGTTGGGACGGCGGCAATGTATCGGCCGCAATCGCAGCCGTAAGATTCAGTTCACGTTATTGGCCCAGGATGCCTCGGTGCAGAACAAGTTGGATGAATTCGGCATCGTCGCGCAGACTTTCGATCAGATCAGCCCCATCCAGATCAGGGCATCGGGCGAATTGGCCGCCGCCTATACCCAAGTCGGCCGCAATCAACGACTTGGCCTGAGCGGACGGCCCAACAAGCAAATCCGCGCATTGGGCACGGCCTTGCTGTATAAGCTGGCCGACGAGCGGATCGTATTCCTGCCTCAATTCATGAACCAGCGCGGTTTTTATCTGGCGTTGGACAATCGCTTGCTGGTCGAACGCCTACGCCACGAATTGGCCTACATTTATCGGCATTGGGACCGGCCCGGTAGGCCGCTGGTGGTGATGGTGGTCAAGCGCAATATGCTGGATGACGATGGTTGCCAGGTCATGCTTGAATTCATGGCCGAATTGAAACAAAGCTCTGTCCTCGGCGTGCCGGTGCAATTGGGACGGCTGGCGGAATTCATTCCCACCGCCAGCCTTGAGCGGATCGATTATCTGCATGATTTCCGTTTTGCCGAAAACGATTGGCAGGACGGGGAAATAGGCGAATCGAACAGGCTGCCCTTCGATCCCCTGAAGACTAAACCGGTCGACCGGCAAACCCTGGCGCATTGGGAGAACCGTGAGGATTCGGAGCTGTCGGAACTGTTGCTACACGAATCCAATCTTTACGCTCACCTCGAAATTTTGACTCTTTTGCTGAGCCGGCATGGTTCAGATTATGCGATAAAGTCGGAGGAACAAGGGTCGGATATCGCATTGCGCGATTTACTGGAAGAAGTTTACGCTCGGGCCGGCAATATGCACTGCTGGGATGTGGTTCGCCGCAGCGCCGGCTTATTGGGTAAACACGATGTCGACCTGGAGCAGTCCGCCGCCGAAATTATTGTGCGGCAAAAACGCCTCAGCGTAGGCCGCGAATACAGCAACCGGGCGACCTTTTCCCGCCCGCCTAATACCGGCGAAATCCTGGATACTATCCGTAGCTGTAACGGCAACGATGCCGCCGTCCATATCATCATCCAGGAACTGATCGTCTATCTCGGCATCCTGATCAAGTCGCATCCCGAATTGTTCACCGATATGCATACGGTGCGCGTCGGGCACATCATGCAACTGATCACCGCCCGCCAACGGCGCAAATTGAGAGCTTCCACGGAAAAAGCCTTCGCGATACTGCTTACGCTGGCGCCGCATCAGTTGGCCAGACAGGTCAAGGAGACCCTGGCCGACTTTCAAAATTCGGAAACCGAATTGAAAGCGAGCGAATTACTGCGTTACGAAGGCCAATACAAACATCTCGGCTGCGCCCGTTTTTCCGAACAACTTAACCCGAAGGATAAAGGGTCGGCCGAGGATTGGCGCGAATGGCGCGAACAACGCGGCAGCGTCGGACGGGAACCGGCCGCATTTTTTGCCGCGGTTTGGGAAATTCTGCAGCATTGCAAGGGATTGATCATCGGCGACGGTTTGAACGGCAAGGGGCTGTTGCCTAGCGAAGATATCTTGGCGCAAATGACCGCCGGCGAGCAAAGTTTCGAGCTGCTGGTCAATCACCGCCTGAATAAAATTCAATCGCCGGATTACCGGCAAATGACGGTCGAAACCTTGCAGGCTCTCGCGCTAATTTTTCAGGACCATCCCGAGCTTTATATCGACGATATACTGATAACGGAGACGCTGATCAGCCACGCTATGCGCATTTGCTGGTCGCAACAACATTCCGAGCGTAGCGATCACTATCAACAAGACGATGCGTTATCTTGTCAGGCCTTCTATCAATTGCCCCCTCACGAAGTAGCGAACGGCATTATCGATGCGCTGAACTATTTGCTGAATAACGTTGAGCAAAAAGTGCCTAGCACTGACTAATTCCATCTTTTTTTTCGCGCCAATTTTCCAGCTGATTCCTTCTTCGGCTATATTTTAATCATTGACGTGCTCCGCTTGGCTCGAAGTCGGCAATAATTTCCTGACATTTCACATGTCAGTTTGTCTTCGAACTTATCGGTAACATGGCCCATCGCACTGAATATGGATAATTGGTTCTTGAGAATTTCACGCTTGCTTTCATCGCCCGGTTTGTCGTCGAATAATCTGACCAGCGCCTGCGTGGTCGCGCCTGACCGGCTGTACGATGAACTGGAGTTGGAGCATAAAGCCATGCAGGCCGGAAGCAAGGAATTGCCGGCGACGCAAGCGATCACGCCGGACGGCAACGAACGCGCAATCATGAATTATTTCGAGCAGCGCATGGCGGTGATCAATAAAATCGCCAACGATGGCTTGAGCCGCCGCAATACCTCGATCGCCGATACCCATTTGGAAGACGAACGCGCGGAGATCACCAACCAAACCAACCACATCAAGTTGGAAATAGAGAGCCTGATGAGCCGAGAGTTTCGCGAGTTGCAGACCTTGAGGCGGGAACGCGACGAGCTGGAAGACGAATTCCGCCAATTTCGCCGCGCCAACAAGCTGGACAGAATTCCTCATTATCCCGATTCGCAGTTATTGAATTTCGCCATCATCCTGCTTTTCTGGCTGGTCGAATCGGCCGGCAACGGTTATTTTTTCGCCGAGGGCTCGGAATTGGGCCTGCTCGGCGGCGTCGCCCAAGCCGTCATTATCGCCGCGATCAATATCGCCACGGCATTCTTCATCATTGGCACGATAGTTCGCTACAAGAATCATGTGTCCTGGTGGAAACGCCTGTGTACCTACATCGGTTTGTTGATTTACGGTGGGGCCGCCGTTGCCTTCAATCTGTTGGTGGCGCATTACCGCGACTTGTTCGCGGTCAATCCCGCCAGCGCCGGAAACCAGGCTTTACAACAATTCAAGGAAAATCCGCTGACGTTGGCCGATTTCAATTCCTGGATGCTGTTTTGCATGGGCCTGTTGTTTTCCGTGTTCGCGTTGATCGACGGTTATAAACGGGACGACCCTTATCCCGGATATGGCAAGTTGCACCGGCGGCTGCGGGAGTTATTCGATAACTACGAGGAACAGCGCGACGACGTGATCGAGCAAATCGAAACCATTCGCCGCGATTTTCTGGGCAGGTTGGAGCGCATGAAACAGGCCGTTGCGATGAAACATACCCGCCTGGTCCATTTGGTCGAGGAAAAGCAGGCCTTCATCGCCGAATACCAGCACGGCATCGCCAATTTCATCACCTGCGCCAATGCCTTGATCCACCGTTACCGGGATATCAATCGGGCCCACCGGCGGACCCCGCCGCCCGACTATTTTCAAAGCGATTGGGAGCCGAAGCGGACTTTCATCTTGCGTGGCGCCCACGACGACATCGAGTTGGTGAACGCGCAACAGGAGTTGTTCAGGAATTTCCCCGCTTATTGCCAGCATCGGGCCAACGAAATCGAGCAGCTTTATGTGCTCTTTTTTGACAAATTACGGCAAATGGATCCGAATTTCCGTCATACTCGAACTAAGCAGGCAGAAGAGTAAGTTATCATGGCACGGTATCGCAGTCGGCAACAACGGACACAACTGAAGAACCTGCTCGGCTGTTCGCTGATTATCGCGGTGCTGGCCGTGGTCGCGGCCCTGGGTTATTTTTGGTACGACCGCCAGAGCCGGCAGCAGGGTTTCGATGCCGCCACGCTATGTCCGATGCAGGGTAGCCCGGCCTATGTCGCGGTGGTATTCGACAAAACCGATGCCTATAATCTGGTGCAACAGCGCTTTCTCAAGCGTTATTTCGCCCACTTCAAGGCGCAGTTGCAGGCGGGTACCCATATCGCGCTCTATGTCATCGACGACCGCGAACGTGAGGTTATCGCCCCGGATTTCGAGGTCTGCGCGCCGCGTAGCAGCGAAGACGCCAACGCCTGGTACGAAAATCCGAAATTGATCCGCCAGCGTTGGCTGGAGCGCTTCGAACAGCCGCTGGATAGGGTCATTGCCGGCTTCATGCAACCCGGCAATGCCGACTATTCGCCGATCATGGAAATTTTACAGGTAGTGTCGCTCAGCGCCTTTCCTCCCGCTGCGAAATCGGCCAAGAAAAAAATCGTCATCGTTTCCGATATGTTGCAGCATACTCCCGAATGGTCGCATTATCGCGGCCAGATGGATTTCGCCAAACTCAGGGATACGCCCTATTTCCAGCGTATCAGAACCGACTTGCAAGGGGCCGAAGTGGAAATTCTGTATGTCCGCCGCGACGGTGCGGAAAAGCTGCAAAGCAAACGCCATGCTTATTTCTGGGCCGATTTTATCGATGCGATCGGCGGCAAAGTCACGTTGATCGAGAAAATCGACGGTTGAGACGATGTTAGGAAAACCGCCTTCAGCCGATCATCATGCCGGTTACGTGCTCGATATCCGCAAGATATTTCTCGCGGCGCTGGTACTCGGCGTCGTCGGCATCGTATTGCCGCAAAGCTTCGGCTATCACCAGCTGTCGGTCGCGATACCGCTCTTGTTGATGGCGCTTTACGCCGCTATCGGTTACCGGCGCGGCAAGGACAGCCCCTTTCTCGAACAATTCGCCGACAGCGTCTATTATCTCGGCTTTTTGTTCACGCTGATCGCACTGGTGGTCTCGCTCTACCATTACCGCGGCGACAGTCTGGGGTTGGATGCGATCATCGCCAACTTCAGCCTGGCCCTGACCACGACCATATTCGGCCTGGCGGTGCGCATTTATATCAATAATTTCCAGGTCGACCTACGCAGCGCCGAACGGCAAATGCTCGAAGGGGTCGAGCTGGCCGCCAACGATTTCGTACGCAAGGCGAAGACGTTGTCGATGCAGCTCGAACTGTCCCACGACGAAACCCAGCGCGCTATCCGTCGCGCGCTAGAGGATGCCGGGCAGAGTATGAGCCAGACTGCAGCGATGATTCGAGAACAGGCGGAACAAAGCGCCGAGGCTTTCCGGAAACAAAGCGAAACAGCCAATCGGTCGATGGAAGAGACGATCAAGGCGCTGCAGCAGAAACTGGAAAGCCTGGAATTGCCCGAGGATATTTTCGCCCGCCGCTTGGAGGCGCCGCTGACCGCGTTAAACGAGAAACTCGTCGAAACCCGCACGGTTGTAAGCGACCTGGCTCAGGAGCAAACGGTAATTAAGGCGGATTACCGGCAAATGACGTTGGAATTGGGCCATTTCAACAGCGCCTTGACCGCTTCGGGGCGTTCGCTGGAAGCTTTCAACGATAACATTGCCGCGCATAATTTAAGCAGCGAGGAGTTCGTGCAGCTGGTCGAGCGCTTCAAGCAGCTGGCGCAAGCGAGCGATGCCATCACCGCGGCTATCGGCGAGCAGGCCGAGCGTTCGTCCGCCGCCGCCGAGCGTTTCGAAACGTTATTGGCTTCGTTCGGACAACTGCCGGATGAAACCGAACGCATCGCGGCCAGGCTGAATCAGGCCAGCGACGAGGTGGTCGGGCTGTTCGCCCGCATCAGCGGTCAGACGGAGAACAGCGCCCGCATCAGCAGCGATCTGCAAACCATCGCCGAAGCGTTGAGCAAGACCCAGCTGACGATCAAGCAAATTTCCGATTTCGGCGTGCATGTCACGTCGGCATTCAAACGTCTGGAATCCTTTAATCAGGCCATCGAACAACACACGCGCAATCTCCAGGCGATGGGAAATTTGGCCGACACCGACATCGCATTGATCAAGACCCATCAGCAGGAAATGGCGGCCATTCTGGAACATTCGCGCACCGCCATGGCGATGATGAACCGGCATTTCGTCGACAGTATCGACTATTTGTCCAAGCGTCTGGAGGATTGACGATGTCATACGAAGGCAGGCGTTCCTTCCTGTTCGGCATGACCTTGAACGAATTGGCGTTCATGATGTTCTTCTTGTTGATGCTGCTCAGTACCGCCGCCTTGCATGACAAAAGCGTCGAATTGGAGCAGCAAAAGTCGAAAAGCAACGAACTCGAACGGCAAATCGAAAGAACCAGGCAAGACCTGGACGCTTCGTTCAAGCGTTTGCGTCTGCTAGAAGACATGGTCGGCCGCATAACGGGGTTGGGTCGCGATGCCAGTCGGGAACTGTTGGAACAGGCCTTTGCCAAATTGCAGGCGGCCGGCGACCTGGACCGGCTTGCGGCGGACAACACCCGCTTGCGGCAGGAATTGCAAGAACTGACGCAACTTAGGCGACAATTACAAGAGTTGCAACCGGACACGGCGCCCGAACAGACCTTGCAGGAACTGATCGAACAAAGCCGCAACGCCCAACGCGAACAGCAGGACCTGCGCGGCCAACTGCATTTTCTTCAGCAACAGTTAAAAGGCAACGGCCTGGATCACCCGCCCTGCTGGGCTGACCCCGACAATGGAGCGATCCAGTATCTTTACCGCATTACCATCCACGAACAAACCGTCACTGTAGAGGCGGCCTGGCCGGACAGCCGCGCCGCCGATGCCTCCAGATTGCCGGGCGCCGCTGAATTGGCCGGGCAGACTTTGTCCTTAGGGGCCTTTCAGGCAAAGGCCGCGCCTATTTTCCAATGGAGCAAAAGCCATGAATGCCGGCACTTCGTTCGTATCCACGACGATCCAAATACCAGCAAAAAAGCCTTCAAGACCACCCTACTGACGATCGAGTCGGTGTTCTACAAATACCTGGAGCATTAACCGATGTCCGCCAGTTCCCTGCAACGAGCGCTGCTGAGAAACAAATACCTGCTGGTCAAACGCGCTTTGCGGCTGACGGGACATCGAGTCAAGGAAATCGACTATGAGGGGCTTCAAGAATCCGTGACATTGGAAGCGATCGAGGCAAAATTGAAAGCGCCCACTGCAAATGGTGCTAATAGAAAAAGTTGGTTGAAACATTGGTTCAAGCGCTGAACTCTTTGAACCCGATGGCTTCTGCCTGATTGCAAAAAAATGCGGCCGCAGGGCCGCACTTAGAGAAGGATATATGAATTTGATCGCATGTGGCTGATCAGTGAATATAATCCTAGCTCTAGTCTTTAATTATCCATCATAAGGTTTAAACCACCGGCTTTAGCCGGTCAGCTTTAGCTGCGATAATTTGCCCAAGGAGGTGGCGATGGACTATAGATACGGCAGCCATACGGTTTACCAAATTGAGTATCATTTTGTTTGGGTTACGAAGTATCGTTATAAAGTGCTGAAGGATGAAATAGCCGAACGAGTGAGAGACTTGGTGCGGCAGACATGCGAAGCCTTTGAGATACGGATTATCAAAGGTGTCGTGAGCAAAGATCATGTGCACATTTTGGTGAGTGCGCCGCCGACTATGGCCCCAAGCGAAATCATGAGGCGAATCAAGGGACGAACTTCGAGCTATCTGTTCGAAGAGTTCCCGCACTTGAAAAAGCGATATTGGGGTCGACATTTTTGAGCCCGCGGTTATTTTTGCGCCACAGTGGGGCAAATGACTGATGAGATGATAAAGCAATATTTGGAGCATCACTTTGAACCTAATCCAAACGATAATTTCAAGATGGAGCCCGACTAAGACGCGTCGTTTAGTCGACGCGTATCCGGACTTTCAGTCCGTTATTGGAACCCACCCGCTTGAGCGGGTGGTTGTTTAGTTGTGGTATGCGACTAATTGTCGCGCGACCATTTGTCGCATTTTTTACAGATTGCAAGGTTTACAAGCATAAGAACACGCCGACACTGCAGATTGAACAGCGGCTAGCCTTCTCTATTGTCGCCTGTGATGGACTGGCTATCCCTCTTCATGCTCCTTGTCGGCTTCGTTAGCCATTTCCGAGATTTCCTTCAAGCGGGCGACCACTTTGGCGTTGATGCTTCCCTCGGGATAATTACCGTCCTGGTCCATTTTTCCGGCCGGCTGTTCCATCAGCAATTCCAGGGCCTGGTTGACAGTGGAAACGGCATAAATGTCGAATTTCCCTTCATTTACCGCATGGATGACTTCCTGTTTCAACATCAGGTTGCGTTGATTCGAGGCTGGAATGATGACGCCATGTTGACCGTCTAGGCCACGCGCCTGGCACAGACTGAAGAAGCCTTCGATCTTTTCGTTGACGCCGCCAATGGCCTGTACTTCGCCGTATTGGTTGATCGAACCGGTCAGGGCGAAGCTTTGTTTGACCGGAATCCGGGTCAACGCGGAAATCAGGCAGCAGAATTCGGCCAACGCGGCGCTATCGCCGTCAATGTAGCCGTAGGATTGCTCCAGCGCGATGCTGGCGGAGATTCCCAGGGGAAACTGTTGCGCGTAACTATGGCCGAGATAACCGGTCAGAATCAACACGCCCTTGGAATGGATCGATTGGCCCAGTTCGGCTTCGCGTTCTATATCGACGATACCGCGCGAGCCCGGATAGACGGTGGCGCTGATGCGCGCTGGCGCGCCGAAGCTGCTGCCGCCCACTTCCAGCACGGTCAGGCCGTTGACCTTGCCCATCGCTTCGCCTTCGGTGTCGATCAGTATCGTACCATCGAGAATTTCCTCGAGGATCTCCTCGGCAATGCGGCCGTTTCGGGCTTCCCTGGCGGCCAATGCCAATTCGATATGTTCCTTGTCGATTTGCTCGGTGCCGCTGCCGGCGCTGAGCAGATTGGCTTCGCCGATGATTTCCAGCGAATCGTTGATTCTGGCCGACAAGCGATTCTGGTTTTCGGCCAGGCGGCAACTGTGTTCTATGAGACGGACGATGGCGTCTTTGGTCAAGGGCTTGGCGCCCGAATCCCGGGCCTGCCGGCTCATTAGCACGGCGAATTGGGTGATGCTGTCGGGAGTGCGTTTGATGTGGTTATCGAAATCCGCCAACACTCTGAACATCTCGTTGAATTCGCTGTCGAGTTCTTCCAGCAAATAGTAAATATGGCGCGAGCCGACCAGAACCACCTTGACATTGAGCGGGATGACCTCCGGTTTCAAGGTCATCGTATTGATACCCAGTTCGGCGAAAGGCGATTCGATTTCGATCTTGCCGGCCTTCAAGGCCCGTTTCAATCCTTCCCAGACGAACGGATAGGTCAGCACCTTTTCGGCGTCGAGGATCAGGTAGCCGCCGTTGGCCCGGTGTAACGAGCCCGGGCAGATGCGGCGATAATTTGTGACCAACGTGCCCTGTTCGTTGACATATTCGATGCGGCCGAACAGATTCTGATAAATGGGGTGCGGTTCGTAAATGACCGGCGCCCCGCTTTCTTGCTTGCAATCGACCAGGATGTTGGGCAGGTATTGTTCGCTGAGAATCAGCCGCCTGGCGCTGTTATCGGGATGCTCCTGGGTGCGGGACGGCATCAGGAAATCGCTGATGGTGCCGCTCAGGTCTTTTTTCAATTCGGCTAAATAGGTGATGACATCATCGATGTTCTGGTATTTTTTAGTCAAATCGGCGAACAGCGGTTCGATTGCCAGGCTGATGGTATCCTTATCCAGCTGCCTGAGCTCCTCGACCATTTTACGGCGCCACTGCGGCAGTTCCAACAGTACATCGCCCAGATATTCCTCCAGTTCCTCGCTGTGCTTGTGGAATTGTTCCCGTTCGGCTTGCGGCAATAATGTGAATTGGTCTTCGTCCACCGCCTTGTTGTCGCGAATCGGCAGAAAGGTAATGGTTTCGCTGTCGCGGTACAGCGCCACGTTCATATCGCGGGCTTTTTCATCGACCAGATCGACCGCGCTGTTGTAGCGTTGGGTGAAGCGGCGCTCGATGGCGGTTTTTTTCTGTTGATAGGAGGGACTTTCGAAGGCCGCCGGGAAAGTGGCCAGCAGGTTACCGATCAGTTTTTCGATGTCCTTGCTGAAAGTATGGCCTTGTCCGGCGGGAAGCTCGATTGCCACCGGTTCACGGCCGTTTTCGAAATTTTCCACATAGGCGTAGGAGGATGGCGCTTCCTGGCGTTCGGCATGGCTGTGAAGATAATCGGTGATCAGCGACAGGCGGCCGGTACCGGGTTCGCCCATGACGTAGACATTGTAACCGGGAGATTCCATCGCCACGCCGAAACTGAGGGCGGATTTGGCCCGCGTCTGTCCCAGAATGGTGTGATCGCGGCGCGGAACTTCCGGGATTTGCAGGGAGTTTGAATCGATATCGAGTTTTAGGGCTGAGGCGGGTAGTTTTAGATCGTTATCCATCTTTATCTTTTTTATGCATGGAAAGCATGTGGCGCATTTTTTCAACCTTGGTTTTCAAATAACTGAGGTTGTCTTCGTGAACGCTGGTTTCAATCGGAATACGCTTGCTGACGGTGATGCCCAAGCGGGTCAATTCATCGATCTTCTGAGGGTTATTGGTAATCAGCGCAACCGATTTTACCTGTAGATGCTCCAGAATTAATGCGGCAATATCGTATTGCCGCTCATCGGCCAGATGACCCAAATGAATATTGGCGTCGACGGTGTCCAGCCCCTGATCCTGCAGGTTATAAGCCTGCAATTTTTTTAACAGTCCGATGCCGCGTCCTTCCTGACGCAGATAAATCAAAATACCGTAACCGGCCTGCTCGATCAGCTGCAAGGCCATTTCCAGTTGTTCACCGCAATCGCAGCGACGGGAACCCAGCACATCGCCGGTAAAACATTCGGAGTGTATTCTAACGGGGACATCTTCCTTACCGGCGACCTCGCTCTTAACGAAGGCGACATGTTCCTTGTCGTCGATACTGTTGCTGAAATAATGCAGGATGAATTCACCGTGCGCGGTAGGGATGCGGGTTTGCACCATATCTTCTATTGTTGCTTTCACTGCTGTAACTTAAAACTATAATTAACGCTATTTTACTATTGTTGATTGAAAATGTTCGATATTTATCCGATAACTCATGATCGATCGGCAGATGATGTAAACTAAACGCTTGTTCCAGGAAAAGTCGTCCTAAGAGGCAAATAGACGGTCTCGCTATGAAAAAAATTCAGTTGCAGGATAGTGATTTAAGTGTCGGCCAGCCTTTGCCTTGGCCGGTCTATGCCGAGGACGGCGAGCTTTTGTTGGAAAAAGGGCGAGCGATTACCGGCGAACGGCAGAAACGTATTTTATTGACGCGCGGTTTGTACCGCGAGGCCAGTCCCGAGGAAGCTCGCGAACTGGAAAAGCAGGAAAAATTTTCCCTGGCTTCGCCGTTCAATGTCCTGGATGCGATCAGGCAGAATGTCAATCGTATTCTCGACGACATGAATGCAGCCATCGACAGCGATTACCACCAACGCGTCATCAAGGTCGCCACGGTAATCCAAAAGCTGTGCCAGGAAAATGCCGATGCCGCCTTAGGTGCCATCATTTTCGATCAACTAGCGCTCTATTCGCATATACATCCGGTAATGTGCGCGCTACTGACCGAACTATTATTGCGACGGCAAAAAATCCCCAGCCAGGACCGCTTGCTCTATATTGCTGCGGCTTTGACCCAAAATATCGGCATGTTGGATTTACAGGACTTGTTGAACAAGCAATCCGCGCCGCTGACCAAACAACAACAAATTGCCATCCGCAAGCACCCCATCATCGGCCACGACATTCTGCAATGCTTGGGGATTACCGATAAGGAATGGTTGGATACGGTGCTGAGGCATCATGAACGCCCGGATGGGTCGGGTTATCCCTATAACCTTAAAGGGGAGGAAATCAGCCTCTTTGCGCGTACCTTGTCCTTAAGCGATATCTACAGCGCGATGGTGTTGCCGCGCGAATACCGCGACGGCTATTTTGTCAAAAAGGCATTACGCGATATTTTCATGCAGCGCGGCAGCGCCGTCGACACCGAGTTGGCCCAATTACTGATCAAGGAGATCGGCATTTATCCGCCTGGATCTTTTGTGCGATTGGCCAACGGCGATACTGCAATCGTCATAACCCGCGGCAGCAAACAAGCGAATGCGCCGATGGTGTTAAGCATTCTCTCGCCGCAGGGGGCGCCCTATAAGAATCCTCGGCGCATCGATACCTTGCAACAGGATTTGTACGGCATCGTCAAAGTGATTCCTCGCCCCGATAGGGTGCACCTGGATAGAAATCAGATTTGGGGATTGGGGAAGAAATAGCCTGACCATGTTATTTTCCTCCCCCGTCTCTTTGCATTTTCAAATTGATCATTGTCATCAATGGTATTGGCATTCACAAACAAACAGCAGGATTGTGCTTATAATGGCCATTTCAACAACTCAAATTCAGAATATTTTGTTTTCTTATGTCAGCTAACCCCACAGTCGAAGAAATAACCGCCTATCTGGCTGAAGACCTGGGCAGTGGCGATGTCACCGCCGCGTTGATTCCGGCTGCGACCCGTGCCAGCGCCACCGTGGTCACCCGCGAAGCCGCCGTGTTGTGTGGCAAAGCCTGGTTCGATGCGATATTTCACCGGCTCGCTGCCGATATCGTGATCGAATGGCAAGTCGACGAGGGCGACTACGTGGAAAAGGACAGTGTTTTGTGCCGGCTCCATGGTCCCGCCCGCGCCCTGTTAAGCGGCGAGCGGACCGCGTTGAATTTGCTGCAGACTTTATCGGCAACAGCGACGGTCGCCAAACGCTATGCCGATGCCGTGGCCGGTACCGGCTGTAAGGTGCTGGATACGCGAAAAACCCTGCCGGGTTTGCGAATGGCGCAAAAATACGCAGTTAGTTGCGGCGGTTGTCATAATCACCGTATCGGGTTGTATGACGCCGTGTTGATCAAGGAAAATCATATTATCGCCGCCGGCTCGATCGAACTTGCGATCAAGAATGCCAGGGCGATGACCGATTTGATGGTCGAAGTGGAAGTGGAAAACCAGGACGAATTCGAGCAGGCGCTTAGAGCGAGTCCCGACCGCATCATGCTGGATAATTTTTCTCTGCAGGATATGCGCGCCGCGGTCGCGACCAACGCCGGGAAGCTTGAGCTGGAGGCCTCCGGCAATATCGGACTCGATAACATACGGGAAATAGCGGAAACCGGCGTCGATTATATTTCCATCGGCGCGTTGACCAAAAATATCAAGGCGATCGATTTGTCGATGCGTATCAGCCTGGAGCGATGATCATGATTGAAAATGCCGAACAATTAGTCAAACAGATCACTCACGGCGTTTATGTTATCGGCGTCAGCGACGGCGAACGACAAAATGCCTTTACCGCCGCCTGGGTCATGCAGGTTTCATTCGACCCCTTATTGCTTTGCTTCAGTATCAATCCCGAGCATTATTCCTGGCAATTGTTGCAGCAAGGCGGTATCTGCAGCATCAATGTCTTGGGCAAACGGCAATATGCCGTCGCCGAGCATTTCGGCACATCCGGCTTGAAGGACAAAATGACCGGTTATTGTTGGCAAAAAGCGGTGAGCGGAGCGCCGATTCTGGCGGATAGCCTCGCTTATTTCGACTGCAAGGTCAGCCATTATGCCGAAGCCGGCGATCATCGGTTGGCGGTTTGCCAAGTGCTCGATGCAGGCTTGTTAAATCGGGGGAAACCGATGCTGTACAACGAGACCGGCGACATGGATGACAGCAGCGAGCTGTATGCCGAGGCGTCGGATTGAGTCTTTAAGGTTGGCGTTGCTTTTAGCTGTTTTACCCCGTTCTCTCGTTTGAGATGGGGGCTTGCATTCATGCCCGAATAGGTTATTAAGCAACAGGGGCTGGGCAATTAAGTTTGTGTTTCAGTAATCAAAAAGACGCCGAATAAGACATTTGCATGTCAAGCGATGGCCTTGTTATCACAGGCCGGTCGCGGATAGCTTGTAAAAAAAGGGATCGAGACAGGGGATAATAATGAAAGAAGGATGGAACAATGAAAGGGGGGATGGAAATAACAGGGCGTCTCTCCGACGCCCTGTGCAAGGCAGATATTTACAGCATGCCTCTCAAAGCTTCCAGACCTTTGATACCTTTGTCCAGATGAGCTGAAGCAGCTTCTAAATCGCCTTTTTTAGCAGCTCTACGTGCTTTTTTCAAATGACTGTTGGCGCGTTGACGGTTTCTGTCGACGACGTCATTGGCATTGATTTCTTTAGTCGCATCACTGGCTTTTTTGATCAGATCAGCTACTTCTTGTGCATCAGCGCCCGCACCGATAGCGGCTTTAGCAGCCTGGGCTTTTTCCACAGACATGTTGATCGCATTAAGAGGTGTGTAGCTGAGACGGCCTTCTTCGTATGCTACTGCAGAAGTCGAGAAAGCACCCATTGAAACAGCTAAAGAGAAAGCAACGATTGCGCTTTTTAAGATTTTCATGAAATTAGAACCTCATTGTTGTTTTTTGTAATAAGCACATAACTATCAACTTCATGCTCATTAGCTACATGCCAAAGCCGATTCTAACACAATTATTATGGAATGCCAGGTTCTTGTCTTGCCTCAATGATCTGTAGATCGCTGAATTCAAGCTGAATTTACTCGTCTTCCCGCCTGACAATCAGGCTGAAATTCTCGTCATGATTAATCACTAAATCGAAAAGAATCGGCGCGCAACAAACCTGACAATCTTCGTAATATTGTTGTTCTCCACTCGAGCTATCGATCAAAACCGTAATAAATTCACCGCAATAAGGACAACAAATTAGACGCTCCTGTAATTGCGGCATTTATTGTACCGAGCGTAACAGAAAATCTAGCCAGGATACCGGCAGCAGACGTTTTAAATAGCCGAACAAATACGTTGGAAAGGTCACATAGTAACGAATTTTCGGTTTCTTTGACTCCAGGGCATGAATAACCTTGTCGGCAACCGCTGCCGCCGGCAGGGTGAAGGGCGCCGCGGGTCCTTGCTTTTGCAGGCGGGCTTCCATCGCTTTATAGGTGTCTTTGTGAAAGCTGTTGTCCGGGTCGATATTCTTTTTATACATAGCAAAAGCGTTTTGCCGGAATTTACTTTCGATCGGGCCGGGTTCAATTAAGACGATATGAATGTTGCTGCCGTGCAACTCGATACGCAGGGTATCGGCTAGCCCTTCCAAGGCAAATTTGCTGGCATTGTAGGCGCCGCGATAGCGCATCGCAACGAAACCGAGTATCGAGCTGTTGTAGATGATGCGGCCGTGTCCTTGTTGGCGAAACAGCGGAATCAGCAGGTTGGTCAGCTCGTGAGTACCGAAAAAATTGGTTTCGAATTGTTCGCGCAATACCGCTCGGCTCAAGTCTTCGACTGCGCCGGGCTGGCCATAGGCGCCGTTATGAAACAACGCGTCGAGCTTGCCGCCGGATAGCTTGAGCAGTTCGTTTACGCCTTGGCGAATGCTGTCGGAGTCGGCCAGGTCCAATCGCAAGGTTTCAAAGCCTTCGTTGCGCAGGCGTTCCACATCGGTTTGTTTGCGGGCGGAACAGATAACTCGGTGGCCGCGTTGCTTGATGATTTGTGCCGTGACATAGCCAATACCGCTGGAGCAGCCGGTGATGAATAGGGTTTTGGGCGTCATTACTGTCTGGTTAGATCCGTTTCGTTATAAAAAAAACTTTTGCCGCTGCTGCATTCGATTTGGAAGACAAAATGTTCCATTGTGCTCTTGATATTCAACTCGTCTCCTTCCACCCGCGAGCATTGTCCGCTTGCCAAAGCTTTCTGCGCGGCCAGGCGGCGAAATTTTTCTATCTCGGGAAGGCGTTCTTCGAATTTTTTTACCAGCTCAGGCAACTTGTCGGGGTCATAGGGGGGGATTGCGAAGGCGGAATACTGGCGCGGGTTGTTCTTGATCAGTTTCTGGGTGAGTTCGCTTTCGGCAAGAGCGGCTTTCTTGCGTTGTTTAATTTGTTGTAGGCGTTGTTGCTCTTGCTGTTGCAAACGTAGCTTTTCCTCCTCGGCCAGTTCTTGTTGTTTGCGTTGTTGGTTCAAATCCACGGCGGAACCGGTTTTGACATTCATTTCGAACGCCTCATTCAAGTCTTCGCAGGGGCTTGATTGATAAGTGGTATTGCCGGATACATCGGTGCATTTATAGACGCCGGCAACACTGACGCTGGAAAAGAGCGCGGCAAGGATTAGTAGGGTTTTGTTCATTGCATTTCCCGCTATCGTATGTGAAGGCTGTTACTGTTGATCGGCCAATTCATCGTGTAAATACGTTCTTTCAGTGTAGTAGCGAATAACCCATAAGAAAAGGCAGGCTGTCAGCAACATCAGTATGGTAAAAAACCAAAAATAATCCGCGCCGGCCAGTTTGCTGCTGCCGTCAGCGTTTTGAATAAAAAAATTGACGGCGCTGGTAAACAGGTTGCCGACGGCAACGGATAGAAAATAAAAAGCCATAATGAAGGATTTCATCGTTCTCGGTGCCTGGGTATAGGAGAATTCCAGGCAAGTGATCGAGACCATGACTTCGGCTGCGGTAAGCAATAGGTAGGCCAGTAATTGCCAGCTAATATGCACCGAATAACCTTGGTCCAACCGGGTTTGTATCAGTGCCGCAATCGCAAAGGCGAGAACGGTGATGAATAAACCGATCGCCATTTTTTTCAATTCGGTCAGATTGATGATTTTGTTCAACAACGGGTAGAGCCAGTAGGAAAACAACGGCACCAGGAGCATGATTAACAATGGGTTGGCGGCCTGAATCTGTGACGGCAACAATTCCAGACCGAACATCATACGGTCCATTTTTTGTGCCTGTAAAACCCAGGATGAGCCGATTTGTTCGAACAAGGCCCAGAACATAGCGATGAAGAGATAAATCGAAGCCAATTTGCCTAGCGTTTGCAGGCCGGTTTTACTCAGGCTCTCTTGGACAAAGCTCATGCCGGCGGGCGGGATGTGGGCAAAGCGATAGCGTCCGCTCCAGAACACAATCGTCGCAAACAACATTAATATACCGGGCACTGCAAATGCGACAGAGGAGCCGTAATGTTCCAGCAGCCACGGTATCGTTAACATGGCGGCGAAAGCGCCTAGGTTGATCGAAAAATAAAACCAGCCGAAGACCTTGCTCAGCAAGTGGCTGTTGGATTGGCCGAATTGGTCGCCCAAATGCGAAGAAACGCAAGGTTTGATGCCGCCAGCGCCCAGTGCGATTAAACTTTGGCCTATCAGTAAGCCCAGGCGGGTGTCGTCGAGTGCTAATGTAAAATGGCCGACACAATAAAACAACGACAAATACAAGATTGTCCGGTATTTGCCAAGAAGCCCGTCGGCCAGTAATGCACCCAATAACGGCATGAAATAGACGGCCGAGACGAATAAGTGGAAATACCCTTGGGCTTCATTTTCCGTCATCAGGTCGGGATTGCCATCGGCGTCCATCAGATAGTGGGTCATGAAGATGACCAGAATTGCGCGCATGCCATAATAGCTGAAGCGCTCGGCGGCTTCGTTGACGACGATGAACGGCGTTCCGGTTGGCAATTCGCGGCTGGCAAGAGGCGCGGTTCTATAGCGAGGCATTAAGTGAGTGTTGTCTAAAACTGTGAAATGCAAATTTTATCATGGTTGAATTAAGTTCCTATGCCAATCGATTTTGGTATCGCAACGCGGCGGTTATTGACGGGAAGAGTTGGGTCGAGACTGTGGCGGTGTAAAAGTTTATGAAGAGCAAGAACGAAGAAAAATCCGTAATTATTTCGTGTATTCAATTGGTTTGTTTGCTTTTTATGATTGATTTCATTCTTGCTTTAAAATAGCTGGCTGGATATAATCGTTCCACTAATGTATGGGGTTTTGGATGACGGGTAGAAGTGCGTTTTCTACAGTCAAAAATATAATCTTGTTGCAAGTCCTGATTGCTATTTCGGTAGCGTCGGGATTTTTCGTGCTCGGCGGATGGAAAAATGCGTTGTCGCCATTTTTGGGGAGTGTCGTGGCACTGTTGCCGAATTGTTATGCCGCGTATCGCTTGTACTTGAGCAGGAATTGGAACGCGCAAAAAATCGTTCGATCCTTCTATGCTGGCGAGACGAGAAAAATCGTTTTAACGGCGGCATTGTTTGCACTCGTTTTTCAAATCCCTGAAGTGAATTTATTGACACTGTTGGTCGGTTATCTGGCGGTGTTGTCTGTCTTTTGGTTTGCCCTGATATTGTGGCGTGATTATTAATGTGAGGAAAAATGGCTAGCGAAGGTGGAGCAACCGGTTATATTGTTCATCACTTGACCCCGTTGACGGTGGGTGAAGGGTTCTGGACTCTGCATCTGGATACCTTGTTTTTTTCCGCGCTATTGGGCGGCCTGTTTATTTGGTTTTTTAAGTCGCAGGCTGACAAAGCTACGGCCGGGGTGCCGAATTTGACGCAGAATGTCGCCGAAATGCTGGTCGAATTCGTCGACGGTCAGGTTAAGGATACCTTTCACGGACGCAGTGAGTTGATCGCACCGCTAGGTTTGACGATTTTTTGCTGGGTGTTCTTGTGGAATTTCATGGATTTGATTCCGGTGGACTTGCTGCCATTGATCGCCAGTTTGATGGGGATGGAATATCTGCGTGTAGTGCCAAGTACCGACCTGAACGGCACCTTTGCGTTGTCGCTCAGCGTATTCTTCCTGATTATTTTCTATAGTTTCAAAGTAAAAGGTGTCTTCGGTTTTGCCAAGGAGTTGACGTGCACTCCTTTTGGGCCGTGGATGATGCCTTTCAACCTGTTATTAAAAGTGGTCGAAGAAATCGCCAAGCCCATTTCACTGGGGCTACGGCTTTTCGGTAACCTGTACGCGGGTGAATTGATCTTCATCCTGATCGCATTGCTGCCACCTTTAATACAACCATTGCTCAGTTTCCCGTGGGCAGTATTTCACATCCTGATCATCACGCTGCAGGCTTTTATATTCATGGTGCTGACCATCGTCTATATGAGCATGGCGCACGAAGATCACTAATTTCGAATTTTTCTTTTACTTTATTAATATAACTAGGAGATTTTATGGAAATCGCATCTTTAATCGCTGATGTTCAAGGCTTAACAGCTGTCGCTGTCGGTATTATTTTAGGCTTGGGTGCCGTCGGTACCGCGATCGGTTTCGGTCTGTTGGGCGGTAAATTTCTGGAAGGTGCGGCGCGTCAACCGGAATTGGTTCCCATGCTGCAGGTTAAAATGTTCATCGTTGCGGGTCTGTTGGACGCGGTAACCATGATCGGTGTTGGTATGGCATTGTTCTTCACTTTCGCGAATCCGTTCCTTGCTGCTGTACAGTCTGCCGCAGGCTGAGGTCTATACCCTATTAACAACAGCAACACGAGGAAAGCATCATGAGTATCAATGCTACTCTGATCGGGCAGATGATAACCTTTACGCTTCTGGTCTGGTTTACCATGAAGTATGTCTGGCCGCCAATCATGCAGGCACTGGAGGAGCGTAAAAACAAAATCGCCGAAGGACTTGCTGCTGCGGAGAAAGGTCAGGAAGAAATCAAGCTGGCCGAAAAGAAAGCTAAAAAAGTTCTGAAGGAAGCCAAAGATCAAGCAGCGGAAATCGTCAATCTGGCACAGAAACGCGCCAATGAATTGGTCGAGGAATCTAAAGCCAATGCGCAGAAAGAAGGCGAGCGCATGATTCAAGCCGCGAACGCGCAGATTGAGCAGGAAATGCAGCAAGCCAAAGAAAGCTTGCGCAAGGAAGTTTCCGCTTTAGCCTTGCGTGCGGCTGAACAGATTCTGCAACAAGAAGTCGACAAGGCCAAGCACAAAGACATTATCAATAAAGCCTCTGAACAATTAGGTTAAGCAATGAGTGAACTATCAACATTAGCAAGGCCATATGCGGAGGCGGCTTTTAAGCGAGCCAAGGAAGTCGGCGCTGCCGGCATTTGGTCCGATTCGTTGGCCTTTTTATCCGTAGCGATACAGGATAAAGAACTGGCTGCCATCATCGACAACCCAAGAGTCAGCAAGGATCAATTGACTCAGTTAATGGTGGATATCTGCGAAGGTCAAATCCACGACGAAGCCGTTAATTTTCTGAAAATTCTGATAGAAAACGACCGGTTGAAATTACTGCCTCAGATTGCCGAGCTCTATGAGCAATATAAAGCCGACGACGAGGGTTACGTCAATGTTGAAGTTTACAGCGCCTATTCCTTGACCAAAGAAGAGGAAAAAAAATACGTCGCGATGCTGGAAAAGCTGCTCAACAAGAAGGTGCATGCCACGGTAACGGTCGATAAATCACTGGTCGGCGGCATCCGTGCTAAAGCGGGCGACAAGGTGATCGACGGTTCAATCAGCGGCCAGCTTCAACAATTAGCGAAAAGGCTCTAAAAGCCAGAGTGGGAAAACAAAATGCAATTAAATCCATCTGAAATTAGTGATCTGATTAAAAAGAAGATCGAGTCGTTCGACGTAGAAGTCGAAGCTCGTACAGAAGGTACCGTAGTCAGCGTCACTGACGGTATCGTTAGGGTTCATGGTCTGTCTGAAGCAATGCAAGGTGAGATGCTGGAGTTTCCCGGCGGCTCCTACGGTATGGCGCTGAACCTGGAAAGAGATTCCGTCGGTGTGGTCATGCTGGGTGCTTATCAGCACATCACCGAAGGCGACACCGTTAAATGTACCGGTAAAATTTTGGAAGTGCCGGTTGGCGAAGCGCTGCTGGGTCGCGTCGTCGATGCGTTGGGTAACGCGATCGACGGTAAAGGCGCCATCGACAGCAACGAATCTTCACCGGTCGAAAAAATTGCGCCGGGCGTTATCGCCAGACAATCGGTTGATCAGCCGGTGCAAATCGGTCTGAAATCCATCGACTCGATGATTCCGGTCGGCCGCGGCCAGCGTGAGTTGATCATCGGCGACCGTCAAACCGGTAAAACCGCGATCGCCGTCGATGCGATCATCAATCAAAAAGGCACCGGCATTAAATGTATCTATGTCGCAATCGGCCAAAAACGTTCGTCGATCGCCAACGTAGTACGTAAACTGGAAGAACACGGCGCGATGGAACACACCATCGTCGTTTCGGCGTCCGCATCCGAATCCGCCGCATTGCAATTCATCGCCCCTTACACCGGTTGCGCGATGGGCGAATTCTTCCGCGACCGCGGTGAAGATGCGCTGATCATTTACGACGACTTGACCAAGCAAGCCTGGGCTTATCGTCAAATCTCCTTGTTGCTGCGCCGTCCGCCAGGTCGTGAAGCGTATCCGGGCGACGTTTTCTACATCCACTCGCGTTTGTTGGAACGCGCCGCGCGTATCAATGCCGAAGAAGTCGAAAAGCTGACCGACGGCAAAGTGAAAGGTAAAACCGGTTCATTGACCGCGTTGCCTATCATCGAAACGCAAGGCGGGGACGTATCGGCTTTCGTACCGACCAACGTTATTTCGATCACCGACGGTCAGATCTTCTTGGAAACCGATTTGTTCAACTCCGGTATCCGTCCTGCGGTCAACGCGGGTCTGTCGGTATCCCGGGTTGGCGGTGCTGCGCAGACCAAGATCATCAAGAAACTGGGCGGCGGTATTCGTCTGGACTTGGCTCAGTATCGTGAATTGGCGGCTTTCGCCCAGTTCGCGTCCGACTTGGATGAGAGCACGCGTAAACAAATCGAGCGCGGTCAACGCGTTACCGAGTTGATGAAGCAAAACCAATACAGCCCGATGTCGGTCGCTCAAATGGCCGTTTCCCTGTTTGCCGCCAACGAAGGTTTCCTCGACGATGTCGAAGTCGAAAAAGTGCGCGATTTCGAGGATGCGCTGCAATCATACATGAAAGCGCATGAAGCCGAATTGATGGCGAAAATCAACGAAAAAGGCGATTACAATGATGAAATTGCTCAAGGCTTGCGTTCGGCAATAGAGAATTTCATTAAAACAAGTAGCTGGTAAGGGTCTGAATAATGGCTGTCGGTAAAGAAATACGCACCCAGATTGCGAGTATCAAGAATACGCAAAAAATCACCCGCGCCATGGAAATGGTGGCGGCGAGCAAGATGCGTAAAACCAGAGATAAAATGGAGGCGACGCGCCCCTACTCGCAAAAAATCAGCCGGATCATCAAGCATTTGGCGCATGCGAACCCCGAATACAAGCATCCGTTTTTGATTCCGCGCGATGTCAAGCGGGTCGGTATCATCGTGATTACGTCAGACCGCGGTCTGTGCGGCGGCTTGAACTCGAATCTGTTTCGACGCGTGTTGAGCCAATTCAAGGATTGGGAAAGCGGTAATGTTGAAGTCGATGTCGCTGCGATCGGTAACAAAGGTGCCAGCTTTTTCAGCGGCATCAACGCCAATATCGTCGGGCAGATTACCAAACTGAGCGATACCCCGCATGTCAATGACGTCATCGGCGTGATCAAATTGATGCTGGATGCTTTTTACGAAGGCCGTATCGATGAGCTGCATGTTGCCTACAACGAGTTCGTCAACACCATGACGCAAAGACCGGGCATCGAGCAGTTGTTGCCGGTGTTGGAAAATGAATTGGAAGAAGACCTGTCCGGCCATTGGGATTATCTGTATGAGCCCGATGCCAAGGATGTGTTGGATAACCTGCTGTCGCGTTATATCGAATCCATTGTCTATCAAGGCGTCGTCGAGAACAATGCCTGCGAACAGGCGGCCCGGATGGTGGCGATGAAAAGCGCTTCCGATAACGCCGGCAATATCATCGACGAACTGCAACTGGTTTACAACAAAGCCAGACAGGCCGCGATTACGCAGGAAATTTCCGAAATCGTCGGTGGTGCCGCAGCCGTTTAGAACCGAAAGCGAATTTAAAAGAGTATTAAGAGGACGACATAATGAGTTTGGGTAAAATCGTTCAGATTATTGGCGCGGTTGTCGACGTGGAATTTCCACGCGAACAATTGCCGAAAGTCTATGACGCGTTAAAAGTGGAAAGCAGTGGCCTGGTTTTAGAGGTTCAACAACAATTGGGTGACGGCGTGGTACGTTCCATTGCGATGGGCTCCACCGACGGCTTGGCGCGTGGCGCCGAAGTCAGCAACTCCGGCGAAGCGATCAAGATTCCAGTGGGCCAGGAAACCCTGGGCCGCATCATGAACGTGCTGGGCGAAGCGATCGACGAGAAAGGTCCGATCGGCGAAAAAGAAAAATGGGTGATTCACCGCGAAGCGCCGTCTTATGACGAACAAGCGCCGGCCAACGAATTGCTGGAAACCGGCATCAAGGTTATCGACCTGGTTTGCCCGTTCGCGAAAGGCGGTAAAATCGGCCTGTTCGGCGGCGCCGGTGTCGGTAAGACCGTAAACATGATGGAGCTGATCCGTAACATCGCGATCGAGCACAGCGGTTATTCGGTATTCGCCGGCGTCGGCGAGCGTACGCGTGAGGGTAACGACTTCTACCATGAGATGACCGAATCGAACGTAATCGACAAGGTATCGCTGGTTTACGGGCAGATGAACGAGCCGCCCGGCAACAGACTGCGCGTTGCCTTGACCGGTCTGACCATGGCCGAATTCTTCCGTGAGGAAGGCCGCGACGTACTGTTCTTCGTCGACAACATCTATCGTTATACATTGGCGGGTACCGAAGTATCGGCATTGTTAGGCCGTATGCCTTCTGCGGTAGGTTATCAGCCTACATTGGCTGAAGAAATGGGTGTATTGCAGGAACGTATTACATCGACCAAAACCGGTTCGATCACATCGATCCAGGCCGTCTACGTACCTGCGGACGACTTGACCGACCCGTCTCCGGCGACAACTTTCGCTCACTTGGACGCGACCGTGGTATTGTCACGTCAAATCGCCGAGCTGGGTATTTACCCTGCGATCGACCCGCTGGATTCCACCAGCCGTCAGCTGGACCCGTTGGTGATCGGCCAGGAACACTACGACGTGGCTCGCCGCGTACAAGGTATCCTGCAACGTTATAAAGAACTGCGCGACATCATCGCGATTCTGGGTATGGACGAACTGTCCGAAGAAGACAAACTGACCGTTGCCCGGGCGCGTAAGATCCAACGTTTCTTGTCACAACCGTTCTTCGTGGCCGAGGTCTTCACCGGCGCGCCTGGCAAATACGTTTCCTTGAAAGACACCATCGCCGGCTTCAAAGGCATTATCAATGGCGATTATGATGATCTGCCGGAACAAGCGTTCTACATGGTGGGCACGATCGACGAAGCGATCGAAAAAGCCAAGGGAATGAAGAAGTAATTCATCATAGGTGACAGACATGACAATGACAGTACATGTAGATATCGTCAGTGCAGAAGCGGAGATCTATTCCGGATTGGCGGAAATGGTGTTTGCTCCGGCTGAACTCGGCGAAGTCGGTATTGCGCCGCGTCATGCTCCATTAATCTCTAAACTTAACCCTGGCGAAGTCAGGGTTAAGATCAACGACAAGGAAAGTCAGTCGTTCTATGTATCGGGCGGGCTCCTTGAGGTTCAGCCGCACGTGGTAACCGTTTTGGCGGATACCGCGATCAGAGCGAAAGATATTGATGAGGCAGCCGCTTTGGAAGCGAAAGCAAGAGCGGAAGAAGCGCTGAGCGATAAGTCCGGCAAGATCGATTACGCCAAGGCACAGGCCCAACTGGCCGAGGCGATCATGCAATTACGGACACTGGACAGACTCAGAAAAAGAGGATCATAGTACTTTCTTTTTATCGCCAGGAAAAGCCCGATAACGGTTACGTTGTCGGGCTTTTTTGTATATAAAGCCTGGCCGGCTATAATTGGAAAATAAGCAAGGCGCTCAACGCAAAGTTGCGCTTAAGTTGCTCTCCAAGCCGAATTTCTATACAAAACCAATCCAACATAGTTACTGATCAAGGACTTCAGATGACCATAAAAACCATAATCTTGGCCGCCGGTCAGGGAACCCGGATGCGTTCTTCCTTACCCAAGGTCTTACATGAAATAGCCGATAGACCGTTATTGCGACATGTTTACGACACCAGCCGGACGATAGCGAATAATTCGGTCTACATCATTTACGGGCACGGCGGCGAGAAAGTAAAGTCGACTCTGAGTGACTTGGATGCTACCTGGATCGAGCAAAAGGAACAGCTCGGCACCGGCCACGCCGTGCAGCAGGCCGTGCGATATATCGATGACGACGACACCGTACTGATTCTATACGGCGATGTGCCGTTGTTGAAAAGCCATACCATCGAAAACATCCTGAATAAAGTGACCGCTCAGACGATTTCGTTGCTGACCGTCATGCTGGACGATCCGACCGGCTATGGCCGCATCGTCAGGGACCAACACCATGCCGTGGTCAAAATCGTCGAACAAAAAGACGCCAGCGAATCCGAATTACTGATCGACGAGGGCAATACCGGTATTTTGGCGGCCAAGGGCGACAAACTAAAAAACTGGCTGTCGCGCTTGCAAAACAACAATGCCCAGAACGAATTTTATTTGACCGACATCATCGAAATGGCGGTGGCCGACGGTTTGACCATCCAAACCACTCATCCGGCCAGCCAAGACGAGGTATTGGGCGTCAATAACAAAGTCCAACTCGCGCACCTGGAAAGAGCCTATCAAGCGGAGCAAAGCCGGTTGTTGATGGAGCACGGTGTCACCTTGCGCGATCCCGCCAGAATCGACGTCCGAGGCGAATTCAAACAGCTGGGCCGGGATGTCGTCGTCGATGTCAACGTCGTATTCGAAGGCGACAACGAAATCGGCTCCAATGTCAGCATCGGCCCGAACTGTATCATCAAAAATGCGGTGATCAAGGACGACGTGGAAATACTGGCTAACAGCCTGATCGAGGATGCCGTGGTGGGTCAAGGCAGTCGCGTCGGTCCCTATGCTCGGCTTCGCCCGGAGGCCAAGTTGGCCGATCACGTTCATGTCGGCAACTTCGTCGAGATCAAGAAATCCACCGTCGCCAGCGGTAGCAAGATCAATCATTTAAGCTATATTGGGGATAGCGAGATCGGCAGCAAGGTCAATATCGGCGCCGGCACCATCACCTGTAATTACGATGGCGTCAATAAATTTAAGACCATCATCGGCGACGGCGCCTTCATAGGCTCTGACACGCAGTTGGTCGCGCCCGTTACCGTCGGCGCCAATGCGACCATCGGCGCCGGCTCGACCATCACGCGGGATGCGCCGGACGAACAATTGACCTTGAGCCGCGTCAAACAAATCAGTGTAAACGGTTGGAAAAGACCTGTGAAACAGGAGAAATAATATGTGCGGGATAGTCGGTGGAATCGCGCAACGGAATGTTGTGCCGATTTTGATGGAAGGATTACGCAGACTGGAATATCGTGGCTATGACTCGGCCGGCTTGGCGGTGGTCAACGGCGAGCAGGTTTTCAGAAAAAGGGCCCTGGGTAAAGTCAGCGTCCTACAGGAAATGATCGATCAGGACCCGGTCGGCGGTACGCTCGGCATAGCTCATACCCGTTGGGCCACCCACGGCAAACCCAGCACGGACAATGCACATCCGCATATTTCCAGGGACAGCGTGGCCGTCGTCCACAACGGCATCATCGAAAATCACGATCTGTTGAGAACTTCGCTGAAGGAAAACGGCTACCATTTCACATCGGAAACCGATACCGAAGTGATCGTGCACAAGATCCACGATCAGTTGCAAGAGTCCCCCGACTTGCTGACGGCGGTCAAGAAGACCGTTAAAACGCTGGAAGGCGCCTATGCCCTGGGTGTCGTCAGCAAGGATCAGCCCGATACGCTGGTCACCTGCCGCAAGGGCAGCCCCTTGGTCATCGGCGTCGGCATCGGCGAATATTTCATCGCCTCCGATGTCGCCGCCCTGCTTCCGGTCACCCAACGCTTCATCTTTCTGGAAGAAGGAGACATCGCCGAGCTCAAGGTCGACAGCCTGGTCATCTACGATAAAACCGACCACATCGTCGAACGGCCGATCAAGGAAAGCCAATTGACGGCGGATGCGGTCGAAAAAGGCCCCTATCGCCACTACATGTTGAAGGAAATCTACGAACAGCCCTGGGCCATCACGCAAACCTTGGAAGGCCGCTTCGTCGACAATCGTTTTCAGGACAACGCCTTCGGCCATAAAGCGGCCGAAGTATTCGACAGCATAAAATCCGTGCAGATTTTGGCCTGCGGCACCAGCTATCATGCCGGACTGGTGGCGAAATACTGGTTCGAAAAATTCGCCAGGGTGCCTTGCAATATCGATGTCGCCAGCGAATTCCGTTACCGTAATCCGGTCATTCAGCCCGATACGCTGGTCGTGACCATCTCCCAATCCGGCGAAACGGCCGATACCTTGGCCGCGCTGCTGGAAGCGAAAAAACTGGGCGTCAAATATGCGCTGACCATTTGTAACGCCCCGGAAAGCTCGCTGGTGAGGGAGTCCGACCTGGTGCTGATGACCCGCGCCGGCCCGGAAATCGGCGTCGCCTCGACCAAGGCCTTCACCACCCAGCTGGTTTCGTTGCTGATGCTGGTGATCGCGGTCGGTCGCCGTTTCCAGTTGACCGAGGAAATCGAGCAACATATCTCCTCGGAACTGTTCGCCCTGCCCGGCAACCTGGAAAAGGTACTGCAACTCGACCAGCAAATACAAAACCTGTCGGAACAGTTCGCCGAAAAACAAAATGCCTTGTTCCTCGGGCGCGGCACGCAATACCCGATCGCGATGGAAGGGGCGTTGAAACTGAAGGAAATTTCCTATATCCACGCCGAGGCCTATCCGGCCGGCGAACTGAAACACGGACCGTTGGCCTTGATCGACGCGGAAATGCCGGTCATCACCGTCGCGCCGAACAACAGCCTGCTGGAGAAACTCAAGTCCAACATGCAGGAAGTCAGCGCCCGAGGCGGCCAGCTGATCGTGTTCATGGACGAGTCGCTGGAAACCGAGCCAGCCGAAAACGTGCAAATCATCAAAGTACCCAAGGTCGCGAACGTCGTTTCCCCGATCATCTACACGATCCCGCTGCAATTGCTGAGCTACCATGTCGCGGTGCTGAAGGGGACGGATGTCGACCAGCCTCGGAATTTGGCCAAGTCGGTGACGGTGGAATAATTTTTGGAGATTGAACAGGGATGTTTATTATTTGCACCATTGCAAGACCTGACCATGTTTCCCCCTCGGATCACTTAATCGCCAATGGTGCGGAAGAAAAATTCGATCATGAGAAGAACAGCCTGCACATGAAATGTTTGGCTGAGGGCATAGAAGTGCTCAAGCAGCAGATCCAGGAAAAATGTGGGAGCGCTTAACAAGGTGCTCCAGTCAACGTCGAACTAGCTGCACGGCCTCGATGCGACTGAGCGCAACGTTAAGCCTATTATAAAATTTAGAGAAATATAATGAGTTTAGAGTCTGAAATAACAAAAGCTTCTCAAGATATCGTTAAAGATGGATACGAGATGTCAATCGGAGAGCTAATGAACTTGTATCGGGATGAGGAGCTGATTATTGATCCTGAGTTCCAGAGATACTTTCGGTGGGATTTGACTAGAAAATCTAGATTCATTGAGTCGCTTCTTTTGGGTATTCCTATACCGCCAATATTTGTATTTCAGAATGAAAGTGGTGTATGGGAGCTCATAGATGGCCTACAAAGGCTTTCTACTATATTCGAGTTTGTTGGAATACTAAAAGGCCCGGATGGCGATATTGTAACTCCCGAACCTCTTGAGGCTACAAAAATGCTCCCTTCATTAGTGGGTGTTAAATGGGTTTCAGGTGAGAATGGTCTTAGTAAGCCTCTGCAACTTCAAATCCGCCGATCACGTATTAGGGTTGAGATTTTAACCAAGGAAAGTGACTCACAAAGCAAGTATGAGTTATTTCAGCGGTTGAATACAGGTGGTGCATCATTGAATGCCCAAGAGGTGAGGAACTGCGTTATTGTTAAGGTTAATTCATCATTCTATAAATGGCTCAAAGAGACGGCTGAGATTAAACCTTTTCTCGACACCCTTTCAATTACTACAAATGCGGAACAACAACAAAAGAATATAGAGCTAGCGCTTAGATTCTTTGTTGTACGAAATATACCATACGAGGGACGACTGGATATAAATGAGTATCTAGATGAAGGTGCAATTTCCTTAGCTACTTCGAGAGAAATTGATTTAGAAAGGGAGCTAGATGTCTTCTTTAGGACTTTTTCCCTTATCGATACTTCACTAGGAGAGGATGCTTTCAGAAAATTTAATGGGAGAAAGTTTTCTGGCGGATTCCTGATTTCTGGGTTTGAAGCTCTTTCTCATGGAATTTCAATTAATCTAAAAGATATAGAAGGGCTTGGGAACGATAGATCAAGAGAATTCATTTTTGAAAGAACGAAAGAGTTGTGGAGTGATGAAACATTTAAGGAGTTTACAAAAGCAGGGGTTAGGGGTACTACTAGGCTTCAGAATCTTATCCCATTCTCTAAAGACTTTTTTAAGCCGTGAGTAAAATTAGGTCGGTATATCAGCTCCAAGAGCGATTGGATACGGATTTTAGTTGGAGAGTGGTAGAAGTATCATTTTTGAATAGCCTTCTGAGATCAGCTCCTGAAAGGAAGAAAAACTCAGTTATCCGCGCAAATATTCCAGTTTTGTACGCTCATTGGGAAGGCTTTGTTAAAATTGCGGCTAAATGCTACTTAGAGTTTGTATCCTGCCAGAACTTAAAATACGAAGAATTGCATGATTCCTTCGTAGCAATCGGGCTGTACAAAGAATTATCTCAATATGGCGTCAAAGTAGGAAAATTAGGAAATATCATGTCTGTCGACTTTATGAGAAATAAAATGAGTCAGACCGCCGTTTTTCCAAAAGAAGGTGTTATTAATACAAAATCCAATTTGAACTCAGAAGTATTGAAGGAAATATTGAGCTTGATAGGTATTAGCGAAACCCCTTACCTAACAAAGAGTAACTTTATTGATGAAAGTCTACTAGCTAGAAGAAACTCTATTGCACATGGAGAATATATTGACGTTACTCAAGATAGCTATAAAGAAATAAGTGATGAAGTGATAGGATTGATGAGAAGTTTCAAAAATGACATTGAAAATCACGCTTCCCTCGAGTTATTTAAGAGGACCGTAGGGCGGATAAGCGGAGCGCCATCCGCCAAATTGGCATAAACTTACGCTATGCCAAACTATCGACGCAATCGTGTTCCTGGCGGAACTTACTTCTTTACGGTCAATTTGCTCGAACGCAAACCCCGATTGCTGATTGATCATATCGACAAGTTACGACAAGCCGTGCGCGTTGGCCGGGAGAAACAACCTTTTCACATTGATGGCTGGGTGGTGCTGCCGGAATCAAAAGGAATCAAAAGGGTCGGTATCGATTGAAGTGTCATGGTAGCCACACAGGTCTGGCTAGGCGAAGCCGCTTGTGCCCTGTGGCTATAAGCCGACACATCAACGAATTTCCTTCAAATAATTGATCAGGCCGTTAGTCGAGCTGTCGTAGCTATGCACAGGCTGGTCGTTCTGCAATTCCGGAAAAATGGCGCCGGAGAGTTTTTTGCCCAGTTCGACGCCCATCTGATCGAATGAATTGATGTTCCAGATAGCGCCTTGCACGAAGACTTTGTGTTCATACAAGGCGATTAACGAGCCCAGCGTTTTCGGCGACAAGACCTTGAATAAGAACGAGTTGGTCGGGATGTTGCCGGGGAAGACCTTGGCATTTACCAGCGCCTCGTCGTATTCGTTGCCGGCCAGTTCCAGTTCTTCGCGCACTTGATCGGCGGTTTTGCCCTGCATCAGGGCTTGGGTTTGGCCCAAAAAGTTGGAGACCAGGATATTGCGGTGATCCGGCAGGAAATGGCAGCTGGTACCGGGGATCAGAAAGTCGCACGGTACCAGTTTGGTGCCTTGATGGATTAACTGATAGAAGGCATGCTGCCCGTTGGTGCCTGCTTGTCCCCAGACGATCGGCCCGGTTTGATAATCGACCGGATTGCCGTCGATATCGATGCTTTTGCCGTTGCTTTCCATGTCCATTTGTTGCATGAAGGCCGGAAAATACCTTAGATAATAGCCGTAAGGCAGAATGGCATGGGTTTCCGCATTGAAAAAGTTGTTATACCAGATGCCCAGCAGGGCCATGATCACGGGGATGTTTTGCTCGAAAGGCGTGTTTTTGAAGTATTCGTCCGCTTCGTGGGCGCCGATCAACAGTTGCTCGAAATTATCCATGCCGATATTAAGCGGAATGGATAAACCGATTGCCGACCACAGCGAATAACGGCCCCCGACCCAGTCCCAAAACTCGAAAATATTGTCCGGATTAATGCCGAATTCGACCGCCTTCTCGCAATTGGTGGAGATGGCGACAAAGTGTTTATCGACCGCTTGCGGCGCTTTCAGGGCGTCCACTAACCATGCACGGGCCGAAAACGCATTGGTCATGGTTTCCAGCGTCGTGAAGGTTTTCGAGGCGATCAAGAACAGTGTCGTTTCCGGGTTCAATTTGTTCAGGGTATTGATCAGCTCGGCCTGAGCGACATTGGATACGAAGTGCGATTGGATAGTGCCCTTGGCGTAAGGCTGCAAGGCCCTGACCGCCATTTTGGGCCCCAGGTCCGAGCCGCCGATACCGATGTTGACGACGTCGGTGATGACTTTACCGGTGTGGCCTCGCCACTCTCCCGAATGCACAGCATCGGAAAAAACGCGCATTTTGTTCAGCACGCGATGGATATCGGCATGAATATCCCGGCCATCCAACATAAAGGGCTGTTGGCCGGGGTTGCGCAACGCGGTATGTAAAACGGAGCGATTCTCGGTGCGGTTGATTTTGTCCCCGCTGAACATGGCGGCGATTTTGTCCGCCAGGTCTCTTTCTCTGGCCAACTTGAGCAACAAGGGCAGGGTTTTTTCGGTGATTCTGTTCTTGGAAAAATCGAACAGGATATCTTGGAATTTTAAGGAGAACTTATCGAAACGCTGCGGGTCTTGCGCAAACATGTCCCGCATGTGTAATACGGCAATTTCCCGATGATGTTCATGGAGTTCTTGCCAGGTTGCTGAATCGGTCAGGGAAGACAATGGAAAACTCCGTATTTTCTTGTAAGTAGGAAGTCTAAAGAAAAAAAGGCCGAAAAACAAATGGTAAAAGGGTCAAAAGATTGAGTTCGGGAAATTAATAAATGAAGAGGCTTGGTCGGGTCGGGGGTAACAAAAGCAAAAGGGTCGGTACCGATTGAAATGTCTTGGTACATTCGATCGAATTACCCTTCGTTCCATCCATCGCTACTTTTGAAACGAAAAATAACGGGTGCCTTACCATTGCCAGCCAAATAAATAAGCAATCAGGATAATATTCTCCACATTTCATCGAACCCAGTATATCCGCCACCGCGCCTTTGATGACCAACACCACAAGCAATTGAAAAGTTTGGAACTGCTTTATTACTCTCCCACAGGCTTTTTATGTGTGTGATTGCAAAGCACGATCCTCTTGCGAGCTCCTCAACCTGATTTTCCTCTATATGTTTTACAATTTACGACGTTCCTTTAATGGTATGAGAACCCAGTATGAAGTATGATTCAACACGGTATTTAATTTGTTAACTTCGGGAGCATACGGTTTATGCCCAAAAATATCGTCATCTGTTGCGATGGCACCGGTAATGAAATCAAAGACAATATTTCCAATGTGCTGAAGTTGTTTCGGATTGCCAAGAAGGATGCTGACCAGTGCGTCTTTTACGATCCGGGTGTCGGTACACTGAGTCGGAGCGATGCGTGGGAGCAGTTCCGCAATAAATTCAAAGGGGTGTTAGGGCTCGCTTCCGGCTATGGTTTGGATGACAACATTCTGGAGGCCTATAACTATCTGATCGATCATTACCAGGCAAACGACCGGATTTTCTTATTCGGCTTTAGCCGCGGCGCTTATACGGTTAGGGCGTTGGCCGGGATGTTGACGCTTATAGGCCTACTGCAGCCAAATCAAAGGAACCTGTGCGGCTATGCCCTGACGGCTTATAAGCAATCCAGCGAGCAGAACGACCTTTCAATCAGTTGGCGCTTTCAAAAAATCACGTCGGCCCGCCATGTGACGATTAGGTTTATGGGTGTTTGGGATACCGTTGCATCGGTATTGGTGCCGCGGCCGGACCGTTTTTTCATTCCGACTTTGCAAACCTTGCCTTACACGCGGAAGAATCCCAGCGTCGAGGTATTTAGACAGGCGATCGCGATAGACGAGCGTCGGCGCATGTTTCGTTTAAGTCCATGGCAGGAACCGCAAACCTTCGTCAAAGAACCGTTTAAGAAAGTTGACAACCCTCAGCAGGATATCAAACAAGTCTGGTTCGCGGGCGTGCATTCCGATATCGGTGGCGGCTATAAAGAAACGGAAAGCGGATTGTCCAAGTTTCCTTTGCGTTGGATAATAGACGAAGCGACCAATATCGATAACGGCTTGGAAATAAACAAAACTATGTATAACCACATCGTCAATGGCCGCAAAATAAGTGGTGGCGAATACGCTTATGTGAGTGCGGATGCGGCGGCGAAAATGCACGATTCGATGACGGCGGGATGGAAGCCTTTGGAATGGATTCCGAAATTGGCCAAATATAAAGAATGGCCGGCTCGGCCAGTTTATTTCGGATGCTATATGCCGAAATCGGAGCCTAGATTGATTCCGGAAAATGCCTTGATTCATGCGTCCGTGATCGAAAGGATGCAAAAAACTGGTTACCACCCCGTCAATTTGCCCGAAAATTATCAGGTGGTTTAGGGTAAATTCAGTGCGGCTTCGTGTAAAACGTCCGATTTGTGTTTGACCTTGCGACACGCCACCATAATCTTTTTTGCAAGGTTTGCGGATCAAATAGGCCGCATTCCCGCTATAATAGATGATCTTTTCGGTCTGCGAGTCATGGCGGTCGAGCGAGGCGTAGCCGCTTTATAATCCGGTAATTTCCGGCGCCGTTTGTCAGGTGCATACCCGCAGGGCGCAAACGCCATAGTAGCCAGATTTACTCGTTTCCCTCTATACAAATTCGATCGTCCTCTGCAAGCCTGTCAATCCGTTACGGCCAACTAAGTTGAACTGAATTGTTTTCGCGCTGAAAAAAAACGCGAAACGGCACAAATTCAGAGCCTAAATCGGCCGGCCCATTCTATAATAATCGGTTTTAACTACGCCTAGCCCCGCGCTTTTTATACGTGAAAGCCTGATCATGAAACTATTACTCGCCTACCTTTCCACTTGCTGGTTTAGAAAGAATCCCGCAGAATTGACGCCGCCTGTTTCCTTCATGTGGAAAAATGTGGCTTTTTATTTAATATCCGGCTTCATCGTGGAAGGCCTGATCGCCGATCCGGTCGAAGGACCCTTGGAAGTAATGGGACGTATCACCATGGCTTTTAGTTCGATAGCCGCGCTATTATTGTATGAAAAAAAATGGCCTTACTTCAGTCGTTTATACACATCCATTTTCGTCTGCGAAAACTTCATTATGACGTTGGCGGTTTGCGTCGAAGCGCTGTATTTTTGGATGGTGATGAATCACCATCCTTATTACGAGGAAATCTCCACAGGCCTGGGGATATTCTTAGTCGTTTGGTATGTGACCATCGTGGCCTATATCTTCCGCCGCTTTTTCAATCAATCGATTAGTGTCAGCCTGATCTTCGCTTTCAGCTACTTCGTCTTGACTTACGGTATGCCGATGATGCTAATGGACATGTGAAGACCTAAGAAAACATAATTCAAACCAAAAGCAAATCAAAGGGGACAGTTTCGAACCTATTCTCCTTTGGTCCTTCCATCGGCACTTTTAAACGTAGAATAATTGGGGCCGCCTTGTCCATATCTGATAGATACAATTTTGACTATACTCTCCACATTTCATCGAAGCCCTCCTGGGTGGCCAAATCCATGTCGACAAGCCGGCTCAAGTTTGAACAAGCCATTCCGTACTGCCAGAGAACGGTGTTCGAGAAACTTCCTTGAAAGGAATAGCCTTCAAAACTATCGGGAATTTCGTTACAACCAGAGCGATAACGCGGCATATTCGACCAAATATGAATCGGCGGGCGAGTCGGCGGAGCAGGCGCGGCTGTCGACTCCAATGAAGGCTGCCTAGAAGTATCCGAACGATGCCCTTCGCCTAACGTGAGGAAGCCCCTAGAGAGGAGGCGGTCTCTGCGCTCTTGCTCGCTTATAGTCTGCTCAATGGAAACATTCCAGGGATCTCGTCTAAAATGCCGTCTGGCAGTGGCTAAATCCGCACCAACCAAAATTCTGCCATAGATTCCCGGCGTATATTGGCGTCCCAGGCGACGCGATTTGTCGGGAACTTCGGTGCACCAGGCATCGATCCAGTCTGCATCGACAAACCAACCTTCGAGGTCAGCGTAAATTCTCGTTCCGTTAGGCGCATCCAAAGATGCCGCCAATTGGCATGCGTTTTCGGCGGACTGAGTACCGTTGTCGTAGCCCGTTAGCGCGTATCGGATCGTTCGCTCGCCGACTTTCCTCTTGCAGTCTATATCATGATGCTGGTCCCAGCAGGTGTCATTGTAAATAAGAACGATCCGGCATCCGTGACTATGGAGAAAGTTCTTTTCGTCCTGCGAAAGCATGTAGGTTGGACGTGACTGGGTGAGATATCGTCCCCAGAATTGCGGTGCTTCTTTTGCGTTGAATCTCTGCCGATTCCTGCTGAGAAATCTGCAGACGTACTCGTACAGGGATGCACCTCTTGTACCGTTTGCTGGAAGGTGCGCCGGGCTGGAACTATCTACTCCCCAAATTGGCATAATAGCTCTCCTCTTTAGTGGGAAACGCCCTATTAATGATCAATCGATTTTTTTGCAGCATAACATCACGCCAAAGCAAGCCAAACAATTTCATGCAGCGTCGAACATCCCAAATCCATTGATGGGATATTTGATAAGAATGACACACTTTTGTTTTATCTTTGCTGTTAATTTTAGGACGATTGTAAAGACAAAGGAGATTCTCCCTATGAATTTGTTGAAAATGACTTTTCTGCTTTTGATAACAGTTTTTACGGCGTCCACGTCGGCCGATAACCGGTCGGGCGACGCTGCCGTAGGCGGTGGTCTTGGCGGTGCGCTAGGAGGTTATATAGGTTCGGAAACCGGCGGCCAAGCGGGGGCCATCATTGGCAGCGCGGCTGGCGCAGCAATTGGTAGCGCGATTTCGACCAATACCGATACGCGTTTCCTGAATGGAGCTACGAGGTATAACGATAGAAGAGATTATAGCTATCGTGACGACCGCCATGATGACTATCGTCCTCGCTACAAACATCATAAAAAGTGCCCTCCTGGATTGGCCATGCAAAACAGATGTTGACGCAAATGTCATTTTGCCGCCCGGCTCAACCAAGAGTCAGTTAGGTTTTGCGATAAAGCATATTCCTAATCGGGCGACTTGATTTCAAGATCTATGTGTTTTGGTTTCCTGGATAATTCTGTTTTTTTTTGCCAGCCATAAATCAGTCTCGGCTCCTGCAGGCTTTTTAATCTTCGGGACAAAGCAAGCGACTGGACATTCCGATTTATCATGGATAAGCTACGCATTTTTGTGAATATACAGGAGCGACTTATGGATGCTTGTTATCGCAGCATGCCGAAATTTATCGGAGCGTTTTTCGATACGTTGTATCAACATCCAACTATTTTGTTCATTTCTATGGCCGGCGTGATGGCTTTGGCTGGGTCATGGTGGTACAAAGCGAATAAGAAAACAGAATAAGCACTCGCTACGAACTTTTGCCTATTTAATTTCTCCGATTACGTTGCTCTAGCTACAACTAGGGTCGTAAGGCGCAATAACCAACAGGGCATTGCGCCGTATCTCTTATACCGGTCTCCTTTTTCCGCCACATTTCACGGATTACGATATTTTAAGTGATCCAACACGTGGTCTTTGCTAAAAATCACAATCGACTGCCGGAGCGATTTACCGCACCTACCCCCCCCCCCACTCCTTGCACTTTCATAGTCCGGGGCGATGAAAACTTCTTCATGATCGTCCGATGTAAGCGGCAATCCCTCCCGTTATTGAATCGATCAACGACATTTCTTGAATAGACTACACTCAATTGACATACATGAAACGGATTAGCATTTTTAAGTTGTTTAAAACGTAAAGGAATAATAAGTGACTAGCGGACCGATAATCTATTTCGTAAACAAAGTTTAACTATTAATGAGTGCGTCGAAATTCCTTTGAATCATGTTAACTCTCGAATCTCTCTGTCCGAATTGTATGACGTCCTTTGAGGGCTCAGTGTCTTGTAAAACTTGTAGCGATCAAGTCTTTCCGTCATATGCATCGATCGCATTACCGGCGAAAACGGTTTTGAAAGATCGTTTTTGGGTCGGACGCGTGTTGGGTAGGCCCGGTGGGTTCGGAGTGACGTACTTGGTTTGGGATTCCCTTCTGGAAACTACGGCGGCAATCAAGGAATATCTACCACTTCATGCGGCTAGCCGTTCAAGCGGAGATAATACCGTACTATCCAATTCGGAGCAGGATAGTGAATTTTTTCAGCAAGGTTTACGCATTTTTTTGCAGGAAGCGAAGACATTGGCTCAGTTCTTCCATCCTAACATTGTTCGGATCAGAGATTATTTTACCGCGAACAATACGGCCTATTTGGTCATGGACTATCACCAAGGTATTCCGATTGATCAGTATGTCAAAAATAAAGGTGGTAAGCTGAGCGAAGATCACGCTCTGGAACTCATGCTACCGATATTGAACGGTCTGGAATGCGTTCATGGGAAAAATTTTTTACACAGGGATATCAAACCGCAGAATATTTATTTAACCGATGAAGGCGTCCCGATACTGCTCGACTTCGGCGCGGCACGCTACGCCATGGTGGAAAAATCGAGTACGTTGACTGTCATGTTGACGGCCGGATTTGCGCCTTTCGAGCAATATCATCAAAAGGGTAAACAAGGGCCATGGAGTGATATTTATGCTTGCGGCGCAACGCTCTACTATCTGGTGACAGGAAAGGTTCCTCCCGATGCGCTGGAACGGCAACATAGCGATATGCTTGTTCCGCCGATCGAACTCAATCCGGCGATCAGCGAATCTTTTAACATGGCCATAGTGAAGGCCATGTCGGTCGATTATATGGCGCGTCCCCGGAGTATAGGCGGCTTTAAACGTCTTTTGCTCGGCAATTCATTTCATCGTCTTTGTGCGACCGAGATTAACGAAAGTGTGAAAAACAAGGATTTCGAAAAGGTTTTGGCGTTCCCATCGAACAATGAGAAAAAAACAGCGAAGGAAAAGTCGACTCCCTCGGTGATTATTCGCTACGAAACGGAAAAAAAGGGCGGTGCGATCGGCCGCTTTGCTTTTTTGGCCCTGCTCTCGGTGACATTGTATCTTTATTGGAGCGGTCGAAAATTGCCTTACCAGGAGGGTGGCGCTATGATGGCGCAAACTAATGTATCTTCTGCTCTTCAGACGGAGGAAAGTACGATGAAGGAAGCGTTTGCTTCTGTGGGTGAATTGCCTAACGAAGCTCAACGAGAAGTCATCGACACAATTTCGCAGCCTGCAGCGGAGCCAAACATTGTCAACAATCGGCAAGCGCAAGTAATTAATCGTCAGCCAATAGTAAGGAGTGCCGATGCGTTCAGGCCCGCCGTTTTGCCTAAGCCGTCTGAACCGGCTTACGACGCCTGTCGACACCAATCGTTAAATGCCGGCTGTCAATTTAGTACGCCTTTCGGTATCGAGCGAGGGTCGTGTAGGTCGTTGGAATCTCGTCGGCTTGTTTGTGCGCCGCAAGGCGCGCCTCCTCCGCCAAATCGGCCGGACAGGCAAGCCATGCGCGGTTATCCAGAGCCCGTGCACCCGAGTTTCAGATTTCCGCACAAAGATTATCGTTAAGCAAAGAATCATATACTTAAAACCTTGCTTATGAATGACCAGGATCAAGATCCTCCTACGATTCCATCCACCACCCTGGAAACCTTTTCTTCCTTTAGTTGCCGCAAAGGGGGAATGCCGGAACCGTATTTGGAGATTCTCAATGGTGGCGACCAAGGCAAACGATTCAAGCTTACCAGACAGTGTACGATATTCGGACGAAGTCCCGAAGCGGATATCGTATTGTCCGATCCCAAAGTATCCCGTATTCACGGCGCTTTGATTATCCAGGCGGACGGAATTTTCCTAGAAGACTACAACTCGACCAATGGAACCTTCATCAATGACGACCGTGTCGAAAAATGTCGCCTGGATGCGATGTCGCGTATTTGGGTCGGCAATACCCAGATGAAGGTCGATTTCAAAAGAGACGAAGAAGCAATCCATGAAGAGACGCTCTATGCGGCCGCCCATACCGACTGTTTAACGCAGTTGGCGAACCGGCGGTCCTTCTTGCTCAGGGCCGAACAAGAACTGTCGTTATGCAAAAGAACGAACGCTCCTATCACCATTATCATGTCCGACGTCGATCATTTTAAACATAAAAACGACACTTACGGGCACCCTGCCGGCGACCATGTTCTGAAAGAGATCGCCAACATTTTAAGGGAAAACGTACGGCAAGAGGACATTGCCGCGCGTTATGGCGGTGAGGAATTTATCATTCTGTTACGCGGAACCGTCCCGGAACTTGCTTGCTCATGGGCGGAACGCCTGCGTAACACGGTCGAGTATCACCATTTCCGCTATAACGATTTTTTAATACCGACGACGGTATCCATGGGTGTGTGTTCTCGCCAGGGAAGGAACATAGAGGAGTTGCAGTTATTGATAAAATTGGCGGACGACGCGCTTTACGACGCTAAAAAAAATGGACGGAACCGGATAGAGGTGGCTTAGAGAAACGTCTTTTTGAATAAATCATTTAGCGATGATGATTGGGATGTCACCGTAAATAGTAAGGCGGAACCTCATCGTATGGGGCCTGGTATTGATATTGCGGTTGTCCGTTTTGCAAAGCGCCCGTTTTTTCCAGGTAATAGAAAATGCTTGCAGCCAGCAGCAGCGCCGCGAAGACGGCGCAGGCGATTTTCCAGACGCTGTAGGGACGCTCGCCCTGGACTTCGCCGGTGCGGCCGTTGACGACGTAACGGTAGGTTTTATTGCGGTAGCGAAAGGCGGCGGACCAAACCGGCAACAGGCAATGCTTGTAAGTCGTGTCGCTATGGCGGGTTTGGACCTGATGAATGCGTTGATGATCCCCGCCGATGTCGAAGGCGATATCGCGATAGATCACGCCATCCATGACCTGCCGGGCAACATCGAAGCCTTCGTCAAGGTCGACCTGATAAAACTCGCTGCGAAAGCCGCTCAAGTAATCCGGGTCATAAGGCACCAGGTTCTCCAGATCCCAGGGCTGCAACGCGTCCACAACCTTGCGCGGCAACGAATGGCTGGCGCCGACCAATACGTCGTCGAAAAAACGGCTGACATGGCCTCTCACCGGCGTCCAATGGATTCTAGGCACTCGTCTGATCTCGGTGACGACCCGGTTGTTGCGCACGACCTGAACCGGCTGGTCGACATAATAAATATCGCCGCGTTCGCCGCTGTAATTCGTTTCGGTTTGACTGTCGAAAGTCCAATATGGCAGATAGACGCCGGTCAATTTCGATTCGCCGCGCGCGTATTTCTTGACCGCGTTCGGGGCGAACCATAAACCGTTCAACCAATGCTGAAATTGCCGCCTGGCCTCGTTTTCATCGATACGGAATGGCAGCAGCGACTTCGGTTGAATGGGCTTGATTTGTGCCGTGGCCGAGACGATCGGCGTGCCGCAAAACGGACATTCGCCGGCGTGCTGGTTACTTTCGAACTGGAAAGCGGCGCCGCATTCGTCGCAATGAATCTGGGGTTTGGCGGCTTCGGCGCGCGGCTGAGCCAGTTCCTTCAACGCCTGTTGCAGATCGTATTCCTCGATCGTGCCGCCGCGTTCGGCGATGGGGTTGTCGAATCCGCAATACTCGCACAGCAGATGGGTGGTGCCGGGTTCGTATTTCAGCACCGCTCCGCATTGTCGGCATGGAAACCGGGCCAGGTTGTTTTCCGCCGATTTTTTGCTTTTGTTCAGCGATAGCCGGCTCATTGCTTAGGCAGCGGCGGAGGCGTCATCGCGAAGACTTCGCTCAACTCGGAGACTGCTCCGGCTGGGGTCCATTCCGTCAGCCCGGCATGCCACACCAGCGTGGCGCGGCCCACTTCGCCGCTTTTGATTTTTTGCGCCATGACGTCTTGTTGGAAAGGCCCCTGTCGTTGACCGTTGATCGCGACGTAATAGGCAATCGCATCAGGCAGCGGCGGCGGGCTATGCTGCTTCGTCTTGTCCGAAGTAAACGCTTGGCCCATTTGATTGGCCATGGCGAAACCCATGCCCATGCCGATGCCTTCGCCGGCCGTGCCCGAGGGATTGTCGGCCGCCTTTTCCATCGCTTCGGCCGCTTGGTATTGGGCGTAACGGCCCAAATCGCCGATAATCCCCATGCTGGTGCGCTTGTCCAGGGCCGCTTCGACTTGCGGCGGCAGCGAAATATTCTCGACCAGCAATTGCATCACTTCGAGGCCGTAGGCGGCAAATTCGGGAGCGATCTGCTGGGTGATGAAGTCGCCTAGCTCATCGTAATTGGCGGCCAGATCCAGAATCGGGATGCCCGATTCGCCGATAATGCTGGCGAAGCGCGAGACGATCAGATTGCGCAGTTGCTGGCTGATCTCGCCGGTTTGAAAGTGGCCGTCGGTGCCGACGATTTCCTTGATGAAGGTGACGGGGTCTTTAATCCGGATCGAATAGGTGCCGAAGGCCCTCAGGCGTAAGGGGCCGAATTCCCGGTCGCGCAGCATGACCGGGTTCTTGGTGCCCCACTTCAGGTCGGTGAAGCGGCGCATGTTGAAGAAATACACTTCCGCTTTGAACGGACTGGAAAACCCGTGCGGCCAGCTTTCCAGCGTGGTCAGCACCGGCATGTTGCGGGTTTCCAGTTGATACAAGCCGGGCTCGTAAAAGTCGGCCACGCGGCCTTCGCTGACCAACACCGCCGTTTGCGATTCGCGCACGGTCAGCATCGCGCCGTACTTGATTTCGTTGCCGTAGCGCTCGAAGCGATAGACCATCGTGTCGCTGGTATCGTCGGTCCATTCGATGACGTCGATGAATTCGCCGAATAATTTATCCCAAATGCCCACTGTCTGGTTCCCCCGTTCGTGACGCTAGTAAAGTAAATCTTAAATTTCCCATATTGAAATTAGATGGTCGCGATTATTTGCAAATGTAGGTCAGGGTGCGCGATAGCGTTCCCTGACAATAGCCTCCTCGTCTCCTCGATGTGTCACGTAGCCGCTAAAGCGGCAACATGACCTACAATTTGAGGTAGACATCCGTGCCAGTCACAACCGACGCCATCTTTGACCTAAACTGGTCATCGCCGCATTGACGATGTATTTATTCTAACCGCTGGCCTTGGCGTGCGCCGAGGCCAGCGTTTTGCGCAGTTCGGTTTCGCATTCCTGCAGTTGAACTATCGCTTCGCTGCGCATTTTTTTGCCCTGGTCGGCGATCTGCAAGCTTTCCTCTATTGTCGCGATCAGGGTCTCATTGGCCTTTTTGACCGTTTCGATATCGAACACGCCGCGTTCCAGTTGCTTGCGGGTTTCGGCATTGGCCTGCTTCAGGTTTTCCGCGTTGGCGGCCAAAAGTTCGTTGGTCAGGTCGGACGCGGCTTTGACCGTTTCCGCCGCCTGCGAGGAACGGTAGATGGTAACCGCCGTCGCCAGTTGCTGGCGCCACAACGGCACCGTATTGACAATGGTCGAATTGATTTTGTTGACCAGGCCCTTATCGTTTTCCTGCACCAGGCGAATGCCGGGCAGACTCTGCATCGAGACTTGCCGGGTCAAGCGCAGGTCATGAATGCGGCGTTCCAGGTCGTCGCGGGCGGCGCGCAGATCGCGCAAGTTTTGCGCTTCGAGCACGTCGGCACTGTTTTCGGCTTTTTGCGCCAGTTCAGGAATGACGGTGCCGTCCAGCTCGCGCAATTTCTTCTCGCCGGCGGCGATGTAATCCTCGAGCGTATGAAAATAATCCAAATTGGCCTGGTAGAGACGGTCCAGCGAGGTGATGTCTGTCAGCAGATTGGTCTTATGGCGCTCCAGCTTGTCGATGATCGCGTCGATTTGCTTGCGCACTTCCTCGTAGCGCTGCAGGAACTTGACGACCGGTTTGGCCTTGCCCAACACGCGGTCTAAAAACCCCTGCTTCTTGTTGGGGTCCAGTTCGTCGACGTCGAAACCGCGTATCGTCGCCACCATCTCGTTGAGGTCTTCGCCGGCGGGGCCGACATCCTTATTTTTGACGCCGTCCAGCATCCGGTCGGAGATCGTCGTCAATTGCTCCTGCGCCTTGCTGCCGAAGAAAATGATCGAATGGGTATCATGGATGTCGATTTCATCAAGCAGTTGTTTGATAATCAGTTGACGGTCTTGCGGCGCGGCGTCATAGGGAACGACTTCTGCCTTGACTCCCGGCACGACTTCGTTAAAAACCTCGCTGCCCGGCAAGTTCTCGGTTTCGGTGACCGCTGGCGTCGCCGTGGTGGACTGTTGTTCGCTCATGCTTGATTTCTCCTGCGCATCAACGGATGCCTTCACGTTTAAGTTGCGTATTCAACACTTCGATTTGTACGTCCAGATCGAACACATCGTCTTCCAGTAGTTTTTGTTGTTGTTCCATAAATACCGACTCGATCGTCACCAGTACGTTGCGAAAATTTTGTTCCAGTTCGCCGGCTTGATTGTGGCGATGGGTCCGCGCATATCCTTCGGTCACCTGTCTGGCGCCGTCGAGATAGACAGTGAGAAATTTACGGGCCCGGCGGATATCGCGGGGATCTGCGGCGATGTCGGCCAGAATGCCGTCGGCGATCGCACAAATGCGTTCGATGCGCTGGTTGAGTTCGGCGTTGCGAATTTGATCGTTGGCCTGTTCGATGCTGCGGATGATTCCGGCCGATTCTTCCAGGGTTTGCATGATTTCATCGCCGGAATAGCCATGGGCGCCGACGATCTGTTGTTTCCGCTTGGGATCGAAGCCGTAGCTCAGATACATGCCCAGCAGCGCGCCGCCGGCGAAAATGGCCGCCATCAGAGGAGTTTGGCCGACACCGAGCCAGGCGATCAGGGCGGTAGTCAACGCGGTAATGAGGGCCGCGATCAGCTTCAAGGGCGAACGCGGCGGCCGGGCGATCAGGCTGTTCTCGTAGTTTGCTTCTGCCTTGAGTCCTTGCCGCAAACACCAGGCGGCCAGCATGTAGCCGGCAAAGCCGCCGGCATTGATGACGACGGCCGTAACCTCTCCCTTAACCAAGCCGATGATCGTCGCCGGAATCAATGCCATCGGCAAAAAATACAACAACAAACCGCGCGGCGAATAGCGCTGCAAAGTCTCCTGGACGAAACGTTTGGGTTTCCGGTATCCGTATGATGGATTCATTGCCCTACTGTGTTGTCGTCGAAATTGGCGATTGCACGGGCTGTTGCTTCCGGTTCGGCTTTCACCATCGATTGACAGGTCGTCAGCCCCACCGTGGCAAGCAATAAAATGAACCCTAGCAATCTTCTAAATATCGTCGGCATCGTTACGTCCCTAGCGCATCGTTAACTTGGCTGCTTCGTGGCATTATCCGCCACGGCTGCAAAAACTGCAAAACCGATAAGACAAGCCTTTAAGGCCAAAATTCCCTTTGTGGATAATTGCGTTATGCCCGCGGGACTGCGGATTCTGGTACCTCGATTTCTTCTTCGGATAACGCCAATGCCGCCGCTTCCAGGTGATATGCAAAGACAGCCAACAATTCTTCTCGGTAGTGCTATAAAATGTACCGAATGATGCGTGCCGCCTACGATGTATGAAATTAAGGACTCTATGACTGACAATCCACTGCAACCAGGGTTCATGGTTATCCATAGCAACCGGCCCGAGTCGCTGCGCCAACTCGTGGTCGCCTGGATGAAGGCGCATCCCTTACGGCCGCTCGAGGATGAAATCATCCTGGTGCAAAGCAACGGGGTGGCGCAATGGCTCAAACAAGCGCTGGCGAGCGATGTAGCGGATAACGATTTCGAAGGGGGCTGCGGCATCGCGGCCGCGCTGAATATCACGCTGCCGTCCCGCTTCGTCTGGCAGACCTATCGGACCGTGCTCGGCAAGGAGCGGATACCGGAGTCCTCGCCCTTTGATAAAGGACAGCTGATATGGCGCTTGATGCGGCTGTTGCCGCGATTGACCGAAGCAGCGGGCTATGAACCCTTGCAACGCTTCTTGCGGCGGGACGACGATCTCAGAAAACGCTACCAATTGGCCGAACGGCTGGCCGACCTGTTCGACCAGTACCAGGTTTACCGGGCCGATTGGCTGGCGGCCTGGGCCCGGGGGCAAAATGTCATGCTCGATTATCATGGCAGCGCGGTCCCGTTGGCGCAAGAGCAAGCCTGGCAACCCATGCTATGGCGCGCCCTGCAGGAGGACGTGGGGACGGCCAGCGCCACCAGCCGCGCGCTGGTGCATCGGCGTTTTCTCGAGACGGCCGCCGAACTCGCCGTGGGCCCGGAAAAATTGCCCAGGCGTGTCATCGTCTTCGGCCTGTCTTCATTGCCCAGGCAATGGTTGGAAGTACTGCAGGCAATCGCCCGCTGGACCCAGGTGATCTTGTGCGTGAATAATCCCTGCGAATATTATTGGGCCAATATTATGACCGAGAAGGATTATTTTCGGGGCAGAGGGCGGCATCGGCTCAAACCGGACATGCCCGAACATCCGCGCGAGGAAGAACTGCATTTGCATGCCCATCCGCTGCTGGCAGGCTGGGGCAAGCAGGGCCGCGATTATATCGCCCTGCTGGACGAAATGGACGATCCGGGCCGGTACCGACAACTGTTCGACGACAACCGCCAGCGCATCGACCTGTTCGAAAGCCACGGCGACGCTTGTTTGCTCAACCAGCTGCAGGACGATATACGCGAACTACGCTCCGCTTCCGAGAGCCGCTCGCTATGGCAAGCAATCGATCCGGCCCATGACCAGTCCATTCGCTTTCATCGCTGCCATAGCCCGCAACGCGAAGTCGAGGTATTGCACGACCGGTTGCTGGCGGCATTCGATGCCGACCCGACCTTGAAGCCGCGCGAGATTATCGTGATGGTGCCGGAAATCAACCAATACGCGCCGCATATTCAGGCCGTCTTCGGCCAGATCGATCCGGCGGACGCGCGTTACATCCCCTACTCGATCGCCGACCTCGGCCAGCGCCAGCAGGCGCCGCTGGCATTCGCGCTGGAATGCCTGCTCGGCATCGGCGAGTCGCGGCTGGCGGTCAGCGAGGTATTGGATTTGTTGAACGTGCCGGCGCTGCGCCGACGCTTCGGTCTCGAAGAATCCGATTTGCCGTTGTTGCAACAATGGATCGTTCAAGCCAATATCCGCTGGGGACTGAACGCCGAACACCGGCGCAGCCTCGGTATCGATTTTGCCGGAGAAAACGAGCAAAACACCTGGCTGTTCGGCTTGAAGCGCATGTTGCTGGGATATGCGGTCGGCAGCGACCCGTCCGGCCGCGAGGCAAACGACTGGCACGACATCGAGCCTTACGGCGACGTCGCCGGCCTCGACGCCGCGCTGGTCGGACCGCTGGCGCAATTGTTGAACCGACTGGAAGCCTTGCTGCAAACCCACTCCAAACCGGCAACGCCGACCGAATGGACGGAACGGCTGCAACAACTGCTGCTGGATTTTTTCGAGGCCGGCGACAACGACGACAGCTATCTGCTGCTGCAATTGCAAACGTCGCTGGAACAATGGCTGGAGGCCTGTCGCGACGCCGAACTGACAGAGGCCTTGCCGTTATCCATAGTCCGCGATTTCTGGCTGTCCCAGATCGACCAGGGCGGGTTGTCGCAGCGCTTTTTCGCCGGCAGCTTGACTTTCGCCACCTTGATGCCGATGCGGGCGATTCCGTTCCGGCGCATTTACTTGCTGGGCATGAACGACGGCGACTACCCGCGCATACTTCCTTCGATGGACTTCGATTTGATGGCCAAGGACTACCGCCCCGGCGACCGCTCGCGCCGGGAAGACGATCGCTATTTATTCCTGGAAGCGCTGCTGTCGGCCCGCGAACACCTGCATATCAGCTGGGTCGGCCGCAGCATACACGACAACAGCGAACGCCCGCCGTCCGTGCTGGTCGGCCAATTGCGCGACCACATCGCCGCCTGCTGGTCGCTGACGGAAAGCGCGGCTGAAAAGTCCTTGCTTGCGGCGTTAACCGTCGAACATCCATTGCAACCGTTCAGCCAGGCCTATTTCGATCATTCGTCGCCGTTATTTACCTATGCCCGCGAATGGCGGTCGGCGGCCAGAGCGGAAATCGCCCCGATAGCGGAAACGAAGTTGCCACCTTCTATATTCGATGCGCCGGTTCAGTTGCCGCAATTGCTCGCTTTTATGAAAGACCCGGTCAGAACTTTCCTGCGGGAACGCCTGGGCGTGTTCTATGAATGCGACGATCTTGCCGCCGAAGACCAGGAGCCCTTTGCCATCGATGCGTTGAGCCAATGGTTGATGCAAGACGAATTAATCCGGGTCCGCCTGGACGCCAAGCAACGGAACGAGCCCGAAACCGCCGCAGTGCAACGGCAACTGGATCGACTGCGCCGTCAGGGCGTGCTGCCTATCGGGGGACAAAGTCAATTATGGCAAACCCAACTGGCTGAGCCTTTGGATCAACTGTTCGAACTGTACGACGAGACCTGCCGGACCTGGCCCGAGGCATCCGAAGACGAAGATATCCTTTTTACCCACGAGATCGAGGGGCAAGGCATCGAGCTGGAAGGGCGACTGACCCATATGTTTGCGAACGGGCAACGGCAACGCTGCCGCATCGAGATCAACAGCAGCAATTTGATCGACGAGCAAAAATATCGTCACGACAAATTGATTCCGGCCTGGGTGCAACACCTCGCCGGCCATTTGCATGGTCAGCCATTGACCACTTGCCTGATCGGCAAGAACGGCCGTGTCATTCTCAATCCATTGGAGCCGGCTCTGGCCAAACAACACTTTGTCGACTTGTTGCATGCCTATGTCGACGGTTTACGCTATCCGTTGCCGATAACGATAAAAACGGGATTCGGCTGGCTGGCGCAAAACGGCGAGCGTTTCAGCGGACCGCTCGATCAATGTCAAGCCGATAAGGCCGTCGCCGCCGCCCGGAACACTTACGAAGGCGGCTACTCGCCCGGCGAATTGGCTCGCAATCCTTATCTGCAACGCTGTTATCCGAGCTTCGAAGCGCTTTGGGCGCACGGCGAGTTTACGCTTTGGAGCGAGCGCCTGCTCAAACCGCTGTGGGACAACGTCGGGCAAAAAACCGGCAATTCGAAAGGCAAGGGAGTCAAGCCATGAGTTCAACCATTACTCCGTTACGGCCGCTCAGCTTCCCGCTGACCGGCAGCCATTTGATCGAAGCCAGCGCCGGCACCGGCAAGACCTTCACCATTGCGGCATTGTATGTGCGCCTGATCCTCGGCCATGGCGGCGGCAACGCATTCCGGCGGGGCCAGCCGTTGACACCGCCGGACGTTTTGGTCGTGACCTTCACCGATGCCGCCACCCAGGAACTGCGCGACCGGATACGCGCCCGCCTCACCGAAGCGGCCGCGTATTTTCTCGCCGATCCGGCTTCGGTCGAAGCGCAGGAACCCGGCCGGGATTTGCTGCACGATCTGCGGGCCGACTACGAGCCCGAGCAATGGCCGGCTTGCGCCCGAAAACTGCAGCTGGCCTCGGAATGGATGGACGAGGCGGCCGTATCGACGATTCATGGCTGGTGCAACCGGATGTTGCGGGAACACGCTTTCGACAGCCAGAGCCTGTTCACGCAAAACTTGGAAACCGACCAGTCCGAACTGTTTGCCGAAGTCGTGCGCGATTATTGGCGCAATCATTTCTATACGCTCGATGTCGAAGACCTGGTCGAGGTATTGAAATTCTGGGGGCATCCCGGCGCATTGGCAGCCGCCGTCAAGCCGTTGGCGGAACATGTCGACTTGCTGCCGTCCGGCGCGGAACCCAAAGAACACCTGCAAGCAAGCCGGGAAGATAAAGAAAACCAGTTAGCGGAGTTGAAGCAACCTTGGCCGCAGTGGACGCAGGAAATCAAAGCGCTATTGGACGATGCCAAAAAGGGCAAGCTGATCGACGGCCGCAAATTGCGTTCGGATTGGTATGAGTCGTGGCTGGATAGTATTCGTGACTGGGCGACGGATCAGGCTTCTGAAACCTTAACCCTGTCCGATTCGGCCTGGAAACGGTTGAGTCCGGAAGGGATCGCCGAGGCATGGAAAGGCGCCCCGCCGCCCGACCATCCGGCCTTTCATGCCATGGCTATCCTGCGGCAGGCCCTGGCCGAACTGCCCAGTCCCGAACAAGGCATTTTGTGCCATGCGGTACACTGGATTGCCAACGCCTTCGCCGCGGCGCAAAAACGGCGCGCGCAAATGGGCTTCGACGATTTGCTGACCGGATTGGACGACGCGTTGCATGGTGAATACGGCGACAAATTGGCGCAGACCCTACGCCGGCAATTTCCGGTGGCGCTGATCGACGAATTCCAGGATACCGATCCCGTGCAATACCGTATTTTCCAGCGCGTCTATCGGATCGCCGACAATCGCGACGATTGCGCGCTGATTCTGATCGGCGATCCGAAACAAGCCATCTACGCCTTCCGCGGCGCCGATATCCATACCTACCTGAAGGCGCGCGAGGCCGTGCAAGAGCGTTTGTACACGTTGAACACCAATTTTCGCTCGACCCAGGCCATGGTCGATGCCGCCAACCATTGCTTTCAATACAGCGAACGGCGCAGCGACGGCGCGTTTCTATTTCGCGACGGCGAACGCAATCCGGTGCCGTTTCTGCCCGTGCTGGCCAACGGTCGTCAGGACGATTTCGTAATGAACGAAGAAACGGTTCCGGCGCTGACGGCTGCGGTATTGAACGGAGACAAGCCCTTGAGTAAATCGGCCTATCTCGCGCAGATGGCGGAAATTTGCGCCAGCCGAATCGTCGCTTGGCTGAACCAGGGGCAACGGCACCGGGCCGGCTTTATGGAGAATAACGGCAATCTGACGCCGCTCAAACCGAACGACATCGCTATCTTGGTCAATAACGGCAACGAAGCCTCCCATATTCGGCACGCGCTGTCCCGGCGCGGCGTACGTTCGGTTTATCTGTCGGATCGGGAATCGGTCTATGCCGGCGCGCAGGCCATGGAGATATACCGTTGGCTGGCCGCCTGCGCCGAGCCCGACAACGACCCGTTGCTGCGGGCGGCCTTGTCGACCGCGTCGCTGGGGCTGTCGTTTGCCGAATTGGACGAACTGAATCACGACGAGGAAGCCTGGGAGAACCGGGTCGTTCAGTTCAAGCAGTACCGGGAAATCTGGCGGAGGCAGGGCGTGCTGCCGATGTTGCGTAATATCCTGTTCGATTTCGACTGTATCGACCGCCTGCTGCAACAGCCCGCCGATCATAACGGCATCAGCGGCGAACGCGTCCTGACCGATTTGCTGCACCTGGCCGAATTGCTGCAGCAAGCCAGCTACACGCTGGAAGGCGAACATGCCTTGATCCGCTTCCTGGCCGAACAACAAGCCGCGCCGGTCAGCGACAACGATGCGCAGAAAGTCAGATTGGAAAGCGATGCCGACCTGGTCAAGGTCGTGACCATCCATAAATCCAAGGGCTTGGAATACCCCATCGTGTTCCTTCCTTTCATCTGCGCCACCCGCAAGACCGATAAGAAAGACAGGCCTCTGAAATGGCACGGCGAAGACGGCGAGTTACAAATCGCTTTGCAAGACTCCGACGAAGTGCTGCGCTTGGCCGACAAAGACCGCCTCGGCGAAGACGTCCGCAAAGTCTATGTCGCGTTGACCCGCGCCCGCTACGCGACCTGGCTCGGCTTGGCCGCCCTCAACGAAACCGACGACAGCGCGATCGGGCATTTATTGGGCCTGGCCGGCATGCCGGCTTCGCAATGGTTGGATGCGGTCAAGGTTTTCGCCGGGCAACAGGCCTGCATCGCCGTCGAGTTCGACCCGAGCGCCGATGACGACAACTTTACACCGATCGCCGAACAAACCGTGGCCAGCGAAGCGCGTATGCCCAAACGGGCGGCCAGGGAAAATTGGCGCATCGGCAGTTATTCCGGTTTGCGCACCGAGACCCAAACTGCCGCCGGCACGCCGCTCGCCGCCATTGACGACACGCCGCAAGCGGCCAATCTGCAAGAAGCGCTGCAGGAAGTCCTGCCAACTCCATCCCCGTCGGCGGCCCCAGCGGGCCCCATGCACCGCTTCCCCAAAGGCGCCGAAGCCGGCACCTTTCTGCATGATTTAATGGAATGGGCTGCCGATCAGGGCTTTCGTGATATCTTGGAAGCCCCGGCCATCTTGGAGGATACGGTTCTACGCCGCAGCCGGAACCGCCAATGGGAGATTTGGGCATCTCCGTTAAGCCATTGGCTTCGGACCCTGCTGCAGGCCCCCTTGCCTCTGACGGCCGACAGCGATGACGCTTTCGGTCTTCCGCAGACCATCACGCTAAAGGATTTACCGAATTACCAGGCGGAAATGGAATTCTGGTTCGAAACCCGCGACGTCGATCTGGAACGATTGGACGCGGCGGTAACGTCGCTGACGTTGAACGGCCGTCCGCGCCCGAAACTGGCCGCCGACACGCTGAACGGCCTGTTGAAGGGTTTCATGGACCTGGTCTTCGAATACCAGGGCAAATATTATGTCGCCGACTATAAATCCAATTGGCTGGGCCACGATGATGCCAGTTACAGCCGGGAAAACATGGACGAAGCGATTCGCGGCCATCGCTACGACCTGCAATACGCCATCTATCTGTTCGCCCTGCATCGCCTGCTGCAATCCCGCCTGCCGGATTACGACTACGACCGGCATGTCGGCGGCGCCGTCTATTTGTTCCTGCGCGGCATCGAGTCCGACAGCCACGGCGTCCATTTCGAGCGCCCGCCCAAGGTTTTGGTGGAAAAACTGGAGCAACTTTTCCAAGGACGCGACGGGAGAATCGCATGAACAGCGCTATACTGAAAAAACACAACCATAATAGCTCAGCGATGATCGAGCTCTTAGAAAGCTGGGTCAGACGCGAGTGGCTGCGTCCCGTCGATCTGGCATTGACGCGGTTTCTGTGGGAAGAAAACCGCGATGCCGCCCCGGAGTTATTGCTGGCGACCGCCTTGATCAGCCACCAGCTCGGACGCGGCCATGTCTGCCTGGATCTAAGGGCGACCCTCGACGATCCGTATATGGCGCTATCTTTGCCGCCCGATTTATATCTCGAAGACGCGGAGGACGTCGGACTGCCATCCGATTTATTGTCCGGTCTGTCGTTGTCCGCCTGGGCCGAGAAGATCGGACATGATGACCTGGTCGGCGAGGGTCATGGCAACACGCCGTTGGTGTTCGACGGCGAACGCCTCTATCTGCGCCGTTATTGGCAGTACGAACGCGGCGTCGAATCGGCCATCGAACAGCGGCTGAAATCGAGCGCTCGAATCCGCGAAGAACTGAGTGAAGAAAAATTACGGCTTTATTTGTCCGAGTTGTTTCCCGCCGCAAATTCGGTCGAAACCGACTGGCAAAAGGTGGCTTGCGTCTTGGCAGCGACCAGCGCGTTCAGCGTCATTACCGGCGGTCCCGGCACCGGTAAAACCACCACCGTGGTCAAACTGCTGGTCTTGCTGCAGCGTATCGCATTGAACCGCGACCGTGCACGGCCCTTGCGCATTCGCCTGGCCGCCCCGACCGGCAAGGCGGCGGCTCGTTTAAAGGAATCGATTGCCGGCGCAATCGACCGATTGCCTGTTCCGCTGCTGGAAAAAAACGGCCTGCGCGATTCCATTCCCACCGAGGTCATCACGCTGCATCGCTTGCTCGGCAGCTATCCCAATAGCCGTAGATTCCGCCACGATGCGAGAAATCCGCTGGCGCTGGACGTGTTGGTGGTGGACGAGGCGTCGATGGTCGATCTGGAAATGATGGCGGCGCTGCTGTCGGCCCTGCCGGATCGGGCGCATTTGTTGCTGCTGGGAGACAAGGATCAACTGGCTTCCGTCGAAGCAGGCTCGGTCTTGGGCCAACTCTGCCGCCGGGCGAAGGATGGGCATTTCACGGAAAACACTGTCGGTTGGATAAAGAACGTCAGCGGCGAAACGGTCGCCCCCCATTTTATAGACGAGCAGGGGCTGCCCCTGGATCAACATATCGTCATGTTACGGAAAAGTTACCGTTTCACCTCGCACAGCGGCATCGGACAACTGGCCGCCGCGGTCAATGCCGGCGACGGTTCGCGAATCGACACGGTATGGGGACAGGGTTACGAGGACCTGGCCAAAAATGACCTCAGCACCATCGATGATCCCATTTTCGAACAAATCGTGCTTGGCAACTTGGTTGCCGATAGCGCCGAAGACTCTTCTAAAGGCTATGGCCACTATCTATCCAAAATCCAGCAACAAAAACCGGCTATAGACGCGTCCAAAGCGGAATTCGATGCCTGGGCCGGCAGCGTGCTCGCCGGTTACAGTCGGTTCCAGCTGTTGTGCGCCCTGAGAAAGGGGCCTTTTGGCGTCGAAGGGTTGAACCAGCGGGTCGTCGAGATTTTAAAAAACAAGGGATTGATTCGACCGTCCGCGCTTTGGTATGAAGGTCGGCCGGTCCTGGTCAGCAGAAACGATTACCGCCTCGGCCTGATGAATGGCGACATCGGCATAACGCTCGGTTATCCGCAGCGGGATAAGAAGACCGGCAAGGTCAATTGGGTATTGCGGGTGGCTTTCCCGCAAGGCGACGGTAACGACGGCATTCGCTGGATTCTGCCCAGCCGCCTGTTGTCGGTCGAAACCGTATTTGCGCTGACGGTGCACAAATCGCAAGGTTCCGAATTCGAACATTGCGCGTTGCTGCTCCCGCCGAAACGCAATCCGGTATTGACCCGTGAACTGGTCTATACCGGCATCACCCGGGCGAAAAAATGGTTTTCCCTGATCAGCGTGGGCAACGCCAAAAGCATCAAGGACGCCTCGGCCAGAATCGTATTACGGTCGGGCGGGTTGTTTAAAAATGGGTTCTGAACGAAGTTCAACGCTCTATTGAACCGTCAAGATACGATTTAATGACTGTCTGTACCTGCCGCCCCTAGTTCAAGGGCCAAAAAAACGCATCGCCTCGGCGACCTGCTGTTTGGCGTCTTGCAGTATCTTCAGCGATTTGTCGGGCGACAATTCGGCGTTTTTGAGATAGGCAAAACTGGGTAACGAGGTAATCGGCGGCAGTTTGCTACGGCCATTGCCCAATTGCGCATGATATTTCGCCAACAGCACGATATCGCTCAATTCCGCTTCTGTTTTGTCCTGTTCGACCATGAACCAAGTCTGGGTTTCTAACGGTATGTTTTTCATGTTGGCGGGGAAATCCCACTTGTTTAGGATCAACGCGCTCAATGCTCCAGTGACGAAAGGCAACGCCGCCTTGACTTCCGCGATCTCGTATTGGTCGTCCGGCTGATTGTCGGCAAATTTCAAAAAAGGAATGACGCCAATATTGGAAATCAAACCGGCCAACAAGGCTTCTTCCGGATCGCACGTTTTGGTCAGCTTAGCTAAGGTATAGCTGAGCGCGGAAATGCGGATGCTTAGTTTCCAATAATTCTGCGCCAATACATTCAGTTCGTTGCGTTGGTTTCTATAGAGGCTGCGCAAGCTGATGCTGGTGACGATGTTTTTCGTGCTGTGCAGGCCGATTCTATTGACCGCGTTTAGGCAGGTAGTGATAGGGTTGACGGTCCGGTAGATCGGGCTGTTGGCCACCTGCATTAATTTTGCCGAAATGGCTGCATCCAGCGTGACGATCTTGACGACATCGGCCACGCCTATATCTTTTTGCATCGCCTGCCTCAATTTCATCGCTACATCGGGCAAGGCCGGCATGACGATATTATCGGACGCGATGAATTTATTCAGCAGCCTGTTGTTCCGGTATTGTTCCGGCAAGTCCAATAAGCGTTGCGGAATGAGATTGTATTGTTGCCGGTATAAATCCATTGCCACCTTGGGCACCGCGATGACCACAGCATCTTTTTTACAAAACGCCGTGGCATTCCGGTATTCACCGCATGAAAGGGGGTGCATTGCTTCGAAAGTGCCGGCTTCGATGGTCAAGTTTTGTTTGCCGGCGGTCTCCAAATAAACCGCCCCCGATAATAAATAGAGAATCGACTCCGCCGCTTCGCCACGATTGAAAATGATTGACCCTGGACTATAGTCGAGAGACGAGATATTCAGCTCCAGCAATTGTTTTTCTTCCAACGCTCCTATCGGAACCAATTGTTTCAGATTTTCGACTGGCCCTCGATAGCGGTTTTTCGTAGGACTATCCTGCGGGTTTAATTGACCTTTCTCAAGGTGTTTGACAGGCTGGCGAAGGCTTAATTGGTTAATTAGCGATGCGAGGAAATTCATAAAATGCAGGCGCTCGGTTGTTTGCACGTCCTTGTGCAAGGTTTTGATTTATTATTTTTTTAACTGATACTTCTACCATAGAAAATCTCAGCCATTTCGGTCTGTAACTGTTCTTGAATTTTCAGTTTTTCATCGTCACTCAAGTTGCTTTCCTTTTCGAACAAATAATTTTCCAATTCGGTTTCCTTCAGCATCATCTTGGTGTGAAAGATATTCTCCTGATACACATTAACGTCGATCATCTGGTACAGTTCCTTGGTATCTTCGGCAATGTAGTTCTGGATCGAATTGATATCGTGGTCGATAAAATGCTTGTAGCCGGCCACATCGCGGGTAAACCCCCGTACGCGATAATCCATGATGACGATGTCCGATTCGAAGCTATGAATCAGATAATTCAAGGCTTTCAACGGTGAAATCTGTCCACAGGTGGATACGTCTATATCGGCGCGAAAAGTGCTGATACCGTTATCGGGATGGCTCTCCGGATACGTGTGCACGGTGATGTGGCTCTTGTCCAAATGGGCCAGCACCGTTTCGGGCAAAGGACCGGGCGACTCCGAATGCATTCCGGAAGGAATGACTTCATTTTCTGCGATCAGCATCGTAACGCTGGCGCCCTGAGGGTCGTAATCCTGATGAGCGATATTCAGTATATGAGCACCGATGATTTCCGCCACATCTTTCAATATTTGTGTCAGGCGCTTGGCATTGTAAGCTTCATCGATATACTTGATATAGGCTTGCTGCTGTTGTTCCGGCGCATAACAGACATCGTAAATATTGAAACTCAAAGATTTAGTCAGGTTATTGAAACCCAACAATTTTAATTTTTTCAAAACCTTCAGTCCTCAAACACTTCAAAACTATGGGTAATATCGACCGCTTTGCCAAGCATGATGGAAGCGGAACAATATTTTTCCGCGGATAATTTCACTGCCCGCTCCACGGCCGATTCCTTCAAATTTTTCCCGGTTACCTTGAAGTGCAAATGAATTTTACTGAATACGCTTGGGATCGTATCGACTCTTTCCGCCGATACTTCGGCGATACAATTGGTGATCTCGTGGCGGCCTTTTTGCAAAATTTCCACGACATCGAATGACGAGCAGCCGCCCACTCCCAGCAATAGCATTTCCATCGGACGAATGCCGATATTTCGGCCGCCGTGATCGGGCGGACCATCCAACACCACCGCATGTCCGCTACCCGTCTCACCGACGAACATGCGGCCATCGACCCATTTAATTTTTGTTTCCATCTAACATCTCTCTTACAAAATGAGAATTTTACACTGAGTTCACAGATTTTATTGATTTTTTCAAAAAAATCCTGCAATGTAATGACCGCTAACATAAAAAGAAATTCATCTAGGGACAAATAATAATTACAATGCCACTCATTACAGACAAAATGATTAATCGGGAAGCGCTCGAGCAATTCCTGCGGCTTTGTCATACGCGAACGTATCCAGCTAAAGTCACCATCATCCGTCCCGGCGATGTCGGTGATAAATTGCTTTTCATCGTGGATGGCTCGGTCAGCGTCAGTGTCGAAGATGAAGACGGACGGGAACTAATTCTGGCGTATCTCAACAAAAACGAATTCATTGGCGAGATCGGTGTGTTCAAAGGACCCGAAATCAGAACCGTCACGGTGAGAACGCGTACTCGTTGTCAATTGGCGGAAATTTCCTATGAACGTTTCAACCAAAGTCTGAAAAGAGAGTTACGTGATTATGCGCCCGAAATTCTCAGTATGTTGGGCGAACAGATTTCCTCGCGCCTGTTGATCACCAGCCGTAAATATCGCGATCTGGCGTTCATGGATGTCGAAGGCCGCATTGCCCGAACTTTGCTCGACCTGGCAAGAGAACCCGATGCGATCACCCATCCGGACGGCATGCAGATTCATATTACCCGGCAGGAAATTGGCCGCATCGTCGGTTGTTCGAGAGAAATGGCCGGACGGGTTTTGAAAGAGTTGGAGGACAAAGGCCTTATCACGGCCCACGGTAAAACCATCGTCGTATTCGGGACCCGGTAACGGGTCTCGAAAATGCTTAACGACTGAGCTCGGTTGTTAACCCTGATAGCCACATCCCCGCTCGCGGTTCGGAGGGCGCGCCATTATCGTTGGCAAACTTAAACGGCACCGAGCTCAGTTGCATCCCCCGATTGACCTGAACCGCAAAATGCAGATGCGGACCGGTGGAAAATCCGGTATTGCCGGAATAACCGATCAATTGCCCCGCTTCGACCCGCATGCCCGGATAAACCTGGGCTTTTTCCAGGGCCAAATGGGCATAGACCGCCATCGACCCATCCACATGAAGTATACGAATACTGTTGGCCCGGCTTTTATAGGCCCTTTCCGTCCCGTTCTTGAAATAATCGTTTTCAACATCCATGACCACGCCGGCGCGAGCGGCATGAACCGGCGTATCGATAGGCATATCGATATCCACCGCATAATGGTTCTGCTCGTCATGGTGGCTGAAATCCCCGCCAAAGGCCTGCGTGATCCGGAAACGTTTACCGGGTTCAACCGGCGGTAAATAGACCGTATCGGCGCGATGTTTGGCGGCAGGATCGCCAAGGGTATAACGATATTGCAAGGTAAAGCGCCAGGATTCGAACCGACTGGCGCCGGTAACGCTGAACAACGTGTCCGAGGCGCCAGGTTCGACGACGAAACGGTGGGGCAGCTCAGGTTCGGCCCTGGCATTCTGGCGTTCGGTAAAACTGATTTCGACTTCGATTGGGCCATAATAGGTATTGCGAATCGTAAACTCCGGCTTGTCCCTCGTCCCGCTTTTCTCCAGCCAGACATGCCGTTTCGGTTCCGATTTCAACTGTCTGCTTTCGTATTCCTGGCCCTCTCCCGGCTTTTGGTCGGTGTAATGCCAATGGCCATTTTCGTCCTGATATTTATAAAGTTTCTTGGCCGATACAGGCATTGTCAACGACAACAAAATAAAGAATATGTATTTCATCTCGAACTACCTGAGGGATATATCCTAATGGAGCCACTTTCCTAACTGTAGCAGATAGCAAACCGTTAAGGTAAACTTGCTGGCCCTGGATTATTTCGACGAATCAATTAGAGAAAGATGCCTGATAGTAGTTTATGTCTTTGCGGATCACTGCTCGAAAGCGACCGCTGTTGCGCGCTGTTCCATTCCGGAGCCAAATCGGCGGCGACCGCCGAACAGCTGATGCGTTCCCGCTTTACTGCCTATGCTCAACATAACGAAGCGTATTTGCTGGCGACCTGGGACAGTAACAAACGGCCGGACACTATTGATTTTTCCAAGGAGGATAACGTCGAATGGACACGCCTGGAAATCGTCGGCAAGAAAAAAGGCGGTGAAAAAGACAGCAAGGGAATCGTCGAATTCAAAGCCTACTATCTGATGGACGGCGAAGAATACGCGATGCACGAAATCAGCCGCTTCGTCAAAAAAGAGGGGAAATGGCTCTATCTGGACGGCATGGTCAAATCGGTCGGCAAAGTCAGTCAACAAGTCAATCAAGGCAAAAACGCCCCCTGTCCTTGCGGCAGCGGCAAAAAATTCAAACGCTGCTGCGGCAAAGCATAGCGCTCTAAGGACTCGGTTGCTGATAAATCCCCTATACTGGCTCCCACGCTCCAGCGTGGGAGCACGCTGGAGCCGCTCTGCGGTACGGGACGCAGAGCGGCCTTCAGATGCGTATCCACGTCGGAGTATGGATACGATTACATTGGCTCCGGGAAGTTATTTTTACCAACCCTGATCGGTCGATTGCGGATGGATGCCATAGCCGCACGGGCCGGCTTCGTAACAAAACGATAAGGCCACGCTACCCTCGGCTTACGCGTCTTTATGAACATCCAGTCCGATGTATTTGCTAAACTTCTTCATGGCCTACCCCTCAATGTCGGCTCTGGGCAGATGGGGTTATGAAAACCCCAAGCTTAACCGCGATGCTTGAGGTGCGCTAGGTCAATACATGATGTCTAAGAGCGAAAATATTGGCGAAAGAGCTCCCGTTACATCTCGCTTATCACTTTTGCGAACGTCTCGACCCGCTTCCAATCGGTGAATTCGACCGCCGCGTTGGGATCCGTGGGCCCCTTGGTCAGCCACATAATCAATCGTATCACCAGCCGGTCCAGCGGCCGATAGCGGGGATAATCGATCTTGCCGGCAAATACCGCTAAATTTCTAGGCTGCCAGGCGATCTGCTTGAGGAATTTACGCAGATAGGGGTTCGTTTCCGGTTGGTTCTTGGCCGCTTTGCGCGCCACGGCATTGACCGAGAAAAAAGCGTTCGGCTTGTCATCCAACAGTTTGCGATTTTTTTCGATGAAGCGATAAACCTGCTTGGCATGCTTGCCATAACGAATACTCGCGCCGAGCACTATTTTGTCGAACTGGGCGAGATTTGCAGGCGTGCTGTCGATGGCATGCAAACTCACCCGATGTCCGTTGCCTTCGATCACTTGTTTGAGCCGCCGGCAGATTTCCCGGGTATGTCCGTCGGTCGTCGAGTATAGGATCAATATATTTGCCATCGTTTTTCCTTTTGTCGTTATTGTTAGCCATTCAATTCGGTACTGGCGTCACATTCATGGGGCGTCAAGCCGGATTCCAAGTAGACCGGGATAGCCGCTATTTTTAGATACGGTGAATAACATCAAAAAAATCTATTTTATTTTAACGTAATCTAAATTCCGTTTTGATTCGAATCTTCTTACTAGAGATTGCATCCTATGAGTTTCCTAAATGTTTATTTCAATGACGAACTCAGATCCAAACATGAACTGACTCCGCTCATTACCCGCATCGGCCGCAATAATGACAACGATATTGTATCGATAACGTAGGCGTATCAGGGAATCATGCCGAAATTATCAAAAACGGGGACAACTACACCATTTACGATTTAAATAGCACGAATAGCGTTTATGTAAATGTCGAACGGGTTTCGGACAAGGCACTCAAACTCGGGGATGAAATCGGGATTTTCAAACATAAATTGAAATTCATTGACGCCGATTTACCCGCTTCATTCGAAAAAGCGGCCACTAAATCCCGGATTGAAATTTGGTAATGCTTCGAAATCGGCTACCGTTGAAGTCGACATATCGAAACTGGATGATTTGTTAAAAGAAAACAAGGAAAAAACGCTTTTCTTGAAGTGGCAAACGGCTCTTTGGCCGGTCGCAGGATTAGTTTAACCGAATTTCGTTTCAGTTTCGTAAAATTGCCAGATTGCGATTTCCAAATCAGGGGTTGGTTTGCGCCGAAAACCGCCGCCAGAATCGTCCGGCAAAGCGACGGCAATTATCTCGTTCCCGAAAAACGAGGCAAAACCAAGCTTAACTGCAAAGCGATTAAATTTAGAAGCAAAATCACGGAAGGCAGTTTCATTGAAATCCGCGGTACAACCTTTCATTTTAGTCACCGTGCATAACTAAAAGGAAATGATTCGCCATTCCCTAGATTATTAGCGCTGAAATAACAAACCAATGCTCCCAAGCGTTTGTTTGGGAAAGTCAAATCGATCTTTAATTAGGGATTCTGTCAACACATAACAATAAAGAGAAGTCATCGATGCCCTGGAAATTTGGACAAGCACTGAATATAGGAAAAAGGAATGAGCAACAGGACCGTATAGGTATCTTCCATAATGGCAACAATAAACATTTACTGGTTGTTGCCGACGGCATGGGCGGAATACCGGATGGTGATAAGGCCGCGCAAATCGTCGTCGATACTGCTGAAATAAGCTTCAAACAAAACAAATCAAACGACCCGGAATCTTTGCTTGAAGAGATATGCCTGCAATCCCATGAAGAAATTAATCGACTGAAAACCAATGGCGATGTGACGCCCGGAACAACCTGCGTGTTGCTCTATATAAAGGGGCGACAAGCGTATTGGGCGCATGTCGGAGATTCGCGCTTGTATCATTACCGACAAGACCGTTTGATCAATCAAACATTGGACCATTCATTATTACAAATCATGATCGCTCAAGGCTTGATTGAAGGGAATAGCAAGGAGGCTAATTTTATTCAAAATAAACTCGTTAAGCGCCTCGGAGGCCTCAAGGAGCCGGAACCCGACCTTCATGCGTGCACGTTGGAAAAAGGGGATCTATTTTTGCTATGCAGCGATGGCTTTTGGCAATCCGTCGAAACCGATAGCGTACCGGAGATACTTCGACAGCATCCTCTCGATCAGGACGGTCCCGAATGGCTCGTCGACATCGCGTTACGGAATGGCGGCCAGAATTGCGACAATATTGGCGTTACCTTGGCGCAATGGGAACAGGATAAATCGATTCTTTCCCAGTTCTGGCCTTTTTAATTCGGCAGGAGAGCGAGATTACACGGGAGCAAACCTGCATTGAATAACGAAGTGGAGGCATCGAGCTTTGATGCTTATCCGGTTCTCCGCTCGAGTATTCCATTCATTCGTTGCTTTTATACGCTAACTCACCTGCTTCCTCTTGCGGCCGGGCCGTGAAAATTTTCTTGAACTGCGGCATGAAGCTGGCTGTGATCGGAATGGAATAAAAACAATACATCGCTGCCGCCTCGCCGGTACTGACGCCGAATAGCCATTGCGGCATGAACAGGGTCAGCATGGCCATGACGAAATGGTAGGAGGCCATTTCCCAATTGTCTTTCCAGAGAAACCCGCTGAACGCGAGACCGAACAGAGAACCCCAGGTGACCAGCAATCCGAAGGCGCTGGGTATGTTGTAACCGATGTGATATTTACCCATGAACAAACAAGCCACCATGTCGCCGATGAAATTGGGCTCGATGCCGAACAACTGCCAGCTGGTCGGCAGGAAATTGAACACGAGGAACGATCCGCTCAGGCCAACGCCGATCATGAAGGCTTTCTTCAGGGCCATTTTATCGGACGAGTAGGTCGCCAATGCCGGCATGATGGCCAATGCCTGCAGACTGATATGATAGGTCGATATTTCACTGAGGAATAAATTGGTTCCGTAGCCGCATTGATCGGCCACCGGATAGGCGAAATACTGGATGAACTCCATCAGGGAAAAATGAAAAATCGCATAGGCGCGGGCTACCCGCACCCACAGCGGTTCGCTTTTATCCAGATAAGTGACGCCCGAGGCGGCGAGTCCGGCCAACCCTAGGCCGAGAGACATGTTAGCGCTGAAACACATAATTGATCCGAAAACGATGAAAAAGGAATCAGTATAACAGGCTTACGCTTATTCCTCGGGTTTGCCGAATTTAAGCGTCATCCGGTCGCTTTCGCCGATGGCCAGATACTCGTCCCGGTTGTTTTTTCCTTCCCGCAACGACGGCGGCAGCGACCAGACCCCTTTCGGGTGTTTCCCGGTATCCTTCGGGTTGGCATTGATTTCGCTCTTGTCCAACAGTTTGAAACCGGCCTTCTCCGCCAGGCCGATCACATAATCTTCCCGCACATAACCTGATTGGGCCTGCGGATCCTGTTTGATATAGGTCGGATTGCGGTGTTCGACCACGCCCAATATGCCGCCGGGCTTCAAGGCCTTGAACATCGCCTTGAACACCGTTTCCGCCTGGCCGGTGCGCATCCAATTGTGCACGTTACGGAAAGTCAGCACGCGATCGGCGCTGCCGGCCGGGGCGATCTCGACTTGTTTTGGCGGTTGCAGCACCGTGAGCCGGAGTTTGCCGTACGCATCGGGATCGGCGGCGATCTTGCCCTTGAATGCTTTCACACTTTTTTGGAAATAGGGCACGGTCGAAGCGGGTGAGAAGTGCGCCGCATACAACAAGCCTTTGTCCCTCAAGTACGGCGCCAGGATTTCCGTGTACCAGCCGGCGCCGGGCCAGATTTCGACCACGGTCATGTCTTCCTGCACGTCGAAAAACGCCAGCGTTTCCTCGGGGTGGCGATAACGGTCGCGGGCCTGGTTTTCGGCGCTACGCTGTTCGCCGGAAATAATGCTATGCAGCGAATTGGCGGCTCGCAAAGGTCCGGCGGATAAACACAGTAAAGCGGCGCAGAATGACACTATCTTTTTATTCATCGTCGAGCCCCCGGGCAATCAAGGTGTTATTGTTCCAGTATTGCAGTATGCTGATCGTGGCCAGCATCAAAAAGGCCACCAGAGTCCAACCGGGGATGCTCAGGCCCAGAAAGGTCCACAGCACATCGGCGCATTCGCCGGTGCCGTTCAGCATTAGCTTGATGGTTTCCGATAGCGGAAAGTGTTCGAAGACATAATCCAGTCCGGGGCCGCATTCCGGAACCTCGTCCGGCGGCAGGTTCTGCAACCAGACGTGGCGGGTCGAAATCCCCGCGCCGGTCAAGGCGACGAGCGCGCCAAGAATCGCGTAAATTTTGCGCCCCAAGGCGCGAGGGTTGTGAATCGAGGCGGCCAAAAACACGATGCCGGTCGCGAAAATCGCGATGCGTTGCGAAATGCAGAGCGGACAGGGTTCCAATTGCTTGACCAATTGAAAATAGGCTCCTACCAGCAACATGGAGAAACAACTGAAAAAACCGATAAAAAACCAGGTGCGCGGATTTAATTTAATTTTCTCTAACATGGGCAACTTCTTTTTTGAAAGCTCTGATATCCCGTGAAGGGCCTAATATGACAAGTATGTCACCGGCGTCCAGCAGATGATCCTGTTCACTGATCGCAAAATGTAGATCTTCACCCAGTTCCTTGTCAACGATACCAATTAGAACCAAATTATGCTTTTCATTCAATTTTAATTGGCTGCTGTAAGTGTTTTCCAATACGCTGTTTTCCGGAATCACGACTTCGGCGACATGCAAATCATGCCGGCCGAACACCGTTTGGTCAATGATATTGGTGATATCCGGCTTTTTGATCAGCTCATGAATCTTGCGCCCGCAAATCTGATAAGGATCGATGACTTTGTTCGCGCCGGCCGCGATCAGTTTCTCCGAAGCATCCGGGTCTTCGACGATGGCGATGATGTTCAGCTTCTGATCGATGGCCCGTGCGGAAAGGGTCAGGAATACGTTTTCCGAATCATCCGGCAAAAAGCAGAAGATGGTATCGATGGTCTTGCCCAAGCCAATGGACTTCAACTCGTCATCATTGCGAAAATCCAGAACGGTCGCGCTATAACCGTTTTCTGTCGCCTGTGAAACGCGTTCCTCGGTCTGGTCGACGATGACAACATTGTGGTTCTCGGTATCCAGGCGCTTCATCGCCTCCACCGACAACCGGTTATAACCGAACACGACGATATTCCTCATATTTTTTGTCCGCTCAATAGGCCGCTTTGCTCGATCTGGTCGCGAAAATGGCTTATGCTGTATTCCCTTCCCAACACCATCAAAATGTCATGCGGCCGCAAGATGAAATGCGCCTCCGGGTTGAAATAAAAATGCTGCTGCTTAAGCGGATAAATATTCTTATGTTTTAGATGGATCGGGTTGGTGCTGATCACTCCGATCAGCGTCAGTTTGTAACGGGTCAAATCGATATCTCCGACCTGGGCCTTGTCGAGCATGGAACCTTCGACGACGATGATGGTTTCCATCTGAATATGTTTCTGTTCCTGCAAAATCCCCGAAATTACCTCAAAGGCGACCGGTTGGCCGATGTATTGGGCGGCCAGCAAACCGGCGATCTCGAACGGCTCGATCACGTTGTCGGCGCCGGCCTGATACAACTTATTGACATTGTCGTGGCGGTTGGCGCGGGAAATGATCTGAATGGACGGGTTCAAATAACGACCGCTCAGCGTGACATAAACATTGGTGACGTCGTTGCCGGTGACGCACAGCACGGCCGTCGCGCCGCGATTGATCCCGGCCCTGATCAGCACATCGTTCTTGGTGACATCGCCGTGGCTGACCAAAAAGCCCAATTGCTTGGCGGCATTGATCTTGGTCTCGTTGCGATCGATGACGATGAATTTTTGTTTGTCGTTCGCCAATTGCCGGGCGATCTCCTGGCCCACCCGGCCGAAGCCGCAAATGATGATGAATTTCTTATAGCGTTCGAGCTCGGCATAGGTCCGGTTTTCTCTTAGCTTGGGCATTCTTTCGCTAAACGCCGCGACGAAGATGGAGGTAAAAAACGCCAAGACTCCCAACCCCGTCAGGATCAACATGACCGCTACCAGACGACCGCCGACGGTCTGCGGGGTAATATCGCCGTAACCGACGGTGGACAGCGTGACGATCGACCAGTACAGCGCATCGGCCAAGTCGTCGACCTGGCCGCCTGCGGCATCGTGTTCGAACAGATAAATACCGACACTGGATATAAATAATAGAAAGCCGATGAATATCATCAGCGTAATCAGTTCGAAGCGTTTGTTCGCCAGGACTTCGCCAAACACCTTGATACTGTTGGAATAGCGGAACAACTTGAAGAGGCGGAAAATCAGAAATATCCGCAAGATTCGCAACGGCCGGTAACTGGGCAGTATCGCCAGCAAGTCGATAATGGCGAAGGGCGATAACATATATTCCAGCTTTTTCGCCAGTATTTGCTTTACGGCACCGTATAAATTGAAGCGGACTTTGAGAAACTGGGCTCTTTCGTACTGTTCGATAATGATGCGATGGGAATCCGAATACAACCAAAGCCTGAGCAGATATTCCGTGATGAATATCGCCACGACGAAATGTTCCAGATATTCTCCGAACCGCCCGATTTCGTGCTCGACGTGGTAAACCAATACGAACACGCTCAGCATGACCAGGCAGATCATGAAAATGTCGAAATGCTTGCGCAGCTGACTGTCCGGGCTTTCCATCAATTCATAAAGAAAGCGCTTATAACGGCCGTAGCGGTTGGACCCATTCAAATAATAAGCGCAATACACAATGAATCTGGAAAGCATGGAAGCACGTAATCGGTCAGCTAATATTAATGCTCAATTATAGGGCCAACCCCAATGTTTGTATGCCATTGGTCTTTAATCCTTGTTCTTGTCGGCTCCGTTTTTACCCTTAAACCTGACCACCTTATTGACCGGGTTCAGATTGATTTCCTCCACCACCATGTGTTCGCCGGCCTGCAAAACATAGGAGACGGCATCCGCGACATCGTCGGCCTGGAGGAACTGGCCTGACTCTTCCCCCGGCCTAAAGGACAGTTTGTCGAAAAAAGGCGTTTGCACCATGCCCGGGTTGATCAGCGTTACCCTGACACAACTGGTGCCGCATTCGTCGCGCAAGGCCTGGGTAAAACCGCGCAGGGCGAATTTGCTGGCGCAGTAAATACTCCCTTGGCGGCGGCCTAGCAAGGCGGCCTCCGAGCCGATGTAAACCAGGTTGCAACGCGGCAGGTGTTTCAGTTTCGGCAGCAAGGCCCTGGTCAACATGGCCTGGGCGGTGAAATTGACCATCATCAGTTCTTCGATCTGGCGGTAGGAAAACTGTTCCAACGAGCCGAACTGACCGTAGCCGGCGCAAAAAACCACCGTATCCAGTTCTGGAAAATCTTGCTGAAGTTGCCGCGCCAGCGGCGCAATGGTTTCCGGCTTGGCCAGATCCAACGCATAACAACCAAAACGAGGATGCCGTTTAACAAAAGAACCGCAATCGCGGGCCGTGCCGATCACATGGTGTCCTTCGGCCAACAGTCTTCTGGCAACCGCCTGGCCGATGCCGGAACTGGCGCCGGTGACCAAAACGGTTCGCGTTATAGCGTGCATGGAAAAAATTTCTCCGTCGGAATATACCGCAACAACATCTCCGTGCAGCGTTGCGTCATTTCCTGCTCTAAATCCTGGCGATAGGAGGTCATTCCCTGTTGGGTTTGTAACGGACTGGCAAACAATTTTTCCTCTGGATAAAGCTTGTGGATCTTCTTGAAATAGCTCTCCGGCAAGCGAAATACCCCCAGACTGACCGAATGCAAGGCTTCCGGCTTCAGCATCGCGAACACCTGCTCGAATAATTCCTGAAATTGTTTAAGGTAGCCATGCTGATAGATCAACGGATCGAAGCGCAATCCCAGCGACCAGCCTTTTTCCTGCAATTTACGCATGGCTTCCAGTCGGCTGTGGATGGGAGGAGCCTTCAATTCGACCTTCTCGGCGATCTGTTCCGGCGCCAGACTGAAGGCAACCACACAGCGGGGGAAAGACGGCCTGCTCAACAGACTTCTGACCTGGGTGCTCTTGGTGCGTAACTCCAGCCAGGCATTGGGCAGGCTTTCGAACATCGGCAAAAAATGCTCGGCGAATCCGGTGACCGGTTCAAAGGCCAGACTGTCACAATCGTAGCCGGAGAAAAAATGCACCGCCTCATCCCCGTGTTCCTTGCTAATGCGGCGGATATCGGCTTGATAATCCTCGTAATTGACGAACAACACATAATTTGCCGACTGATACATGCCTTGGAGAAAACAATAGCGGCAGTCGTACAGGCAATTCAGCATGTGGGAGAAATAATAATTATGCCGGGCGCCGATGCCGTAACCGGCCGGCGCCGGCAAGGCGAAATGGCGGAATTTCCGCGCCAGAATCAACGCCGGGCGCTGTTTTTGCAGGCGGAAATTCTGCGCCTTCGGATTAAAGACCTCGCCATAGCGCTCGCAGCTGATTTTTCGGGCCCGCGGAAAACGCCGGCAAATCCGTTCGACCCGGGGATGGTCGCGAATGCCCCGCTCTATGTAAATGCTTTCTATCATGTCGATGCGCCGTTCGCCGGCAAACTATTTTGCCGCCACTAATCAATGAACAAACTCGGATTCTACCGAAGGCAAGGGGAGGAGTGAACCTGTCCGCCGTGCATCTGAAGGCGCCGAAACCCATTCGATGATTTTTAACGCTCGAATCAAGGCAGCTCAAAAACACCTAGGCACGCAATTGCAAAGCCTTTTCCGACCACTCAAAAACTCATAGAGCCGGCGGTGTTGCGGGATTTATGACCGACTACAGTACTGCAACGGTGTTCGCCGGCGCGTACCTCGAAAACAAATTGTGCGAAAAATGCGCCTTTAAAACCGTCCTGACAGGTTTTTGCAAGGTTCGGTCGTTACAATGAGACAGATTCAGGAGTTGGCCAAGATAAACTCCCGTTATGGGCGGGCCGGTTTGTGTCGCAACCTAGATATCCGTGGTTTCCCCGGTTGCCTTTCAGCGGCACGGAACCGGTGTTTTTTAATCCTGCTTTTCACCATATCCGCATGATTTCACATGCAACACGAACTAAAGAACGAGAAGTTGCATGATCGTTCCGCTTAACATTTTAACCCAATAAACACGAAACTATGCTGACAATAATCTCGAAACTGCCCGTGCTGATTTTATTCTTGCTGTTTCCCATCACGGTGCTGGGTGTGGAGGACGGCTCCGAGCGGCTGGATCTAACCCGCCATCTTTCCGGTTATATGGCGCTTGGCATTTTTTCGATCGCCTATATTCTGGTTTTTTATGAGGAAAAATTGCATCTGCACAAGTCCAAACCGGTAATGGTCGCCGCAGGGATCATCTGGACCTTGATTGCATTTATTTACGTCGATGCCGGCCTAAGCAATGTCGCCAACCAGGCGGTGAAACATTACTTTATGGAATACGCGGAATTATTTTTTTTCCTGATGGTGGCAATGACTTACATCAGCGCCATGATAGAGCGCGGAGTTTTCGAGGCGCTGCGTTATAAATTAGTTGCAAAAAATCTCAGTTTCCGACAAATTTTTTGGCTGACGGGAGTCATCACTTTTTTTATCTCTCCCGTGGCGGATAATTTGACCGCTGCGTTGATCATGTGCACCGTGGTGTTGACGGTCGGCGCCTCGAAACCGGAATTCACCGCGATCTCCTGCGTCAACATCGTCGTTGCCGCCAATGCGGGCGGCGCCTTCAGCCCCTTTGGCGATATCACGACGCTGATGGTTTGGCAAAAAGACATTTTGGAGTTCGCAACCTTCTTCAAATTGTTCGTCCCTGCGGTGTTGAATTTTGCGGTACCGGCCGCCTTAATGCATTTTTGTTTGCCAAAGGATCAACCGCTGCCGCCGGACGATGAAGACACGTCGGTCATTAAACACGGAGGCATCGTTATCATCCTGTTGTTCCTTGCAACAATCGCGACGTCGATCTTATTCCATCAATACCTGCACCTGCCCGCCGCATTAGGCATGTTAATGGGCTTAGGTTATCTGAAGATGTTCGGTTATTACCTGCGCATGAAATTCAGGCAAGAAAAATCCTCGTTCGACATGATCCCGGGCTCGGAACCGACCGGCAGCGCTTTCGACGTTTTCAGCCATATCGCCAAATCGGAATGGGATACGCTGTTCTTCTTCTACGGAGTGATCATGTCGGTCGGCGGCCTAGGCTTCATGGGTTATTTGAGTAACGCCTCCGAATTCATGTACGGCCAGCTGGGGGCGACGACGGCTAATATCCTGGTCGGTATCTTATCGGCCATCGTCGATAACATTCCCATCATGTTTGCCGTCTTGACCATGTCCCCGAACATGTCTGAAACGCAATGGCTGCTGGTCACGTTGACGACCGGGGTCGGTGGCAGTCTACTGTCGATAGGCTCGGCAGCCGGCGTGGCGCTGATGGGGCAGGCAAGAGGCGTTTATTCATTTTTGGTCCATTTGAAATGGGCTCCCGCCATCGCGTTGGGCTACTTCGTCAGCATTTATGCACACTTATTAATGAATTGACGGTTTGCGGTTTCATTCTTGCCTTTTCCGCCTCACGCATGGCTTCACGGCGGCCCACGACGAATTTAACCCAGCTTTGCCAATGTCGTGCCATAAAATTATTTTTTCATTGTTTATCAATATATTATAGTTTTCAATGCCAAGGCTGGGTTAACGTGCGCATTTCTTTTTCGGATTAGCGAGTCTGTCCTCCGAAAAGCATCGAATAGCTGCTGAATTTCCCGCTAGCCGGACGGGAAAAAGCCGATGCTACCGGCCTCTTTCCTTCGACAATTGTAGTAATGGCCCCAGGCCGTTCTTGTAAAACGCTTCCCGCAATCCCGATTAAACGCCATTGCCTTGGATTTGAATTCTCCTTCGAACTGAGGATTGGGACGATAACCCGATAGCATTCTGCAACGGGAAGCATTATTTTCTTGACTTAATAATAAGAATCATTATCATTTGTATCCGATAGTTCTCTCGCTATCTCTGGCGCCCCTGCGAGTCCTCCAGGTACTAAACGCATGCGCCATATTATGTTTCGTCATCGGTCGGCATGCAGAAACGCAGCGAAATCATTGGACACGCCAGGCCTTCATAAGAATCAGCCAGGCGTCGTCTTTCTGCCATTGAACCTGCCGGATTTTGCTGCGTTGCCGACCGATGACCTTTTTTGTTTTGTTAGGAGATGCTATGAATTCCGCTGAAATCAACCCCAGGAACGTACTGGAAATATCTCAATTGCACGCAGCCACCTGTCTCCTGATGACCCGCTTCATCAACGGTTACCATTGCCCGAAACTGGCCCATGTCATCGTCCACCAGCTGCAAAAACTGCTCGCCCACCCCGCGACGCAGGAAAACGAAGACAGCCGCGAGATGTATCGGCAATTGCTGGAACATTGGCAAAAGGTATCCAGTTCATTGGTGGAGGAAAAACAAACTCGGCAATCGCGGATGCTTCATTGAGGAAACGCTGAATCCATCCGTTCAAGATTAATCAACAACCAAATGATGTTACCAACACACTATACAGCCGAAGGTTACCAAACCGATTGCTGCCTCGTCTCATTGACGTTTGTTTATTTGCTGTCTATAAATGCCAATAAACGGATTTTTCCTACCGAGCTGGATAATGCCAGCTTTAAGCAAAAACAGTGTTATTCTGCATTAATCGTATCGCCCGTTTCACCGACCGACATGGCCACCATTCTCATAGTCGACGACGAACCGTCGATCGTCGATAACATCACCTTTGCGCTGGAAACGGAAGGCTTTTCGGTCGTTTCCGCTTCTACCGGTAACGAAGCCATAGCCGAATTGGCCGATAGACAATTCGACTTGTTGATCCTCGACATCGGCTTGCCCGACATGAACGGATTCGACCTGGCCCGGCAAATCCGCGCCTCGTCGGTTATTCCGCTGATTTTCCTGACCGCGCGCAGCGACGAGATAGACCGGGTCGTCGGCCTGGAACTGGGCGGCGACGATTACGTCACCAAGCCGTTCAGCCCGCGCGAATTGAGCGCCCGGGTCAAGGCCGTGTTGCGTCGAACCACACAACACAGTAGCCTCAACTCCGCCGCTAAAGATCTACCGGCGTTCACCATTGACCAGGAAAAATTACGCATTAGCTATCGCGACACGCCGCTGGAGCTGTCGCGCACCGAATACCGTCTGCTGAAAGTGTTGCTGCAAGCGCCGGGCCGTGTATTCAGCCGGGAACAATTGTTGGACATCGCTTGGGAACACGGCGGCATCAGTCTGGAGCGCACCGTCGACACGCATATCAAGATGCTCCGTCAGAAACTGAAGGCCGTTTATCCCGACGACGATCCGATCGTGACCCACCGGGGCATCGGTTATTCGCTGCGGGACGACCGATGAGCATCCGCCGGCGCATCATCCTGGGGATCGTGCTGCTGCTCGGCGCCGGGTTTTATGTTCCGATCTCGTTCGTCGTCGACGATATCGAACTGCGCTACCGCGAATCGACCGAAGAGCCCTTGGTTGATGCCGCCAGGGTGCTAGCGTCGCTGGCCGCCGCCTCGGCCGATCACGACAAGCTCGACATCGATCTGTTCCGCGCCGGTTTCGCTCAGGTTCGCACGCAAGTGTTTTCCGCACAGATCTTTGGTCTGATCAAAAACAAGGTCGATTGGCATGTCTACATCACCGACCGAACCGGCATCGTCGTTTTCGATTCCGATAACGGTCGCGACGAAGGCCGGGATTATTCGCAATGGCGCGATGTCCACCGTACTTTGCGCGGCGATTACGGTGCGCGAACGTCGCCGATGGAAAACGACAGCGACAGAAAAATGCTCTACATCGCCGCCCCGGTCCTGCGCGACGGGAATCTGATCGGCGTGCTGTCGGTCGGCAAGCCGACTTACAGCGCCGACCAGTTCACCCAGGCCGCGCAGAATAAATTCATTCTCGGCAGCACATTGGTGTGTCTGACGTTGATCGCCATCGGTCTGCTGTTGAGCGTCTGGGTAACCCGGCCGATACTTTGCCTGACCGACTATGCACGGGCGATCCGCGACGGCCGGAGGGTCAATCGGCCGGCACTGGGTTCCAGCGAAATGGAGGAGCTGGGCATCGCCTTCGAACAGATGCGCGACGCGCTGGCAGGGAAGCGTTACGTGGAAAATTACGTGCAAACTCTGACGCATGAGATCAAAAGTCCGCTGTCAGCCATCAGCGGTGCGGTCGAGTTGCTGGGAGAAGAACTCAGTCCGGCGCAGACACAGACCTTCCTGCGCAATATCCGCCAGGAAAGCGGTCGCATCGGCCGTATCGTCGACAATCTGTTGCTGTTGTCCTCGCTGGAGTCGCGCAAATACATCGATACGCAGAAACCTATCGTCGTACAAAACCTGCTCGACGAACTGGAAAAAACCGTAATGCCGTTGTTAACGGTCAAACGCCTGGACCTGGAAATTTTGGGTAATCGCAACTGTATGCTGCAAGGCGAACCGAATCTGATCCGCATGGCGCTGCTGAACGTCGTGCAGAACGCCATCGATTTTAGCCCGGAAAACGGCACCATTACACTTCGGGCCGAGCGCCTGGACGACGGCGTTCGCTTCGCCGTGCTCGACCGGGGACCCGGCATCCCCGACTATGCGTTCGGACGCGTTTTCGAACGTTTTTATTCGCTGAAACGACCCGGCGACGGCCGCAAGAGCTCCGGGCTGGGCCTCAGTCTGGTTAGGGAAATTACCGCTTTGCATCAAGGTGACATCAGGTTGGAAAACCGCCCCGAGGGCGGCGTATCGGCCAGTCTGTTTTTCCCTGCGTCACGCGCTTAAGTTCTTCACAAAGATTTCACGGCGATTTCACCAACCCTTCAACGTCAATTCATTCCCGTTTTTTATCCTATCGACACGGCAAATCGCCGTTCACCGGAGGAGGAAACGAACATGACGATGACATGCTACCACGCACTGCGCCTGCTGGCGCTGCTGCCGCTATTGCTGTTGCTGGGCAACGCGGAGGCGAACGAATCGAACACAAACAAAACCCTGTCGCCGTATTTCCAAGTCGCCGGCGATGACGAAGCTCTGCCTTTGCAGGAAACCAGGGCGCAGGTTGATATTGCCGGCGTCATCGCCTCGGTCAATATCCGTCAGGTCTACCAAAACAGCGGCAACGATCCCATCGAGGCCGTGTATGTGTTTCCCGGATCGACCCGCGCCGCGGTGTACGCGATGACCATGACCATCGGCGAGCGTAGGGTCACGGCCAAGATCAAGGAGCGGCAGGCGGCCAAGGCCGCCTACCAACAGGCGAAGAAAGCCGGCAAAAGGGCGTCGCTGCTCGAACAACAACGCCCCAACGTCTTCCAGATGAAGGTCGCCAACATCATGCCGGGCGACCGGGTCGTCGTTGAGCTGGCCTATAGCGAATTGATCGTGCCGGAACAGGGCGTCTACGAGTTCGTCTACCCGGCCGTGGTCGGACCGCGCTATTCCGAGTTACCGGTTTACGGCGCTTCAGACAGCGACCAATGGATAGCCAACCCCTACCTGCATCAGGGTGAAAAAGCGCCTTACGCTTTCGGCGTCGAGGTGTCGTTGGCGGCCGGCTTGCCGATACAGTCGATCATGTCGCCTTCCCATGACGTGACCGTCGCTTACGACGACCATGGCGCGGCCAAAATCGGCCTTAAATCGGCAGGCGCCGATAACGGCAACCGCGACTATGTATTGCGTTATCGATTGCGCGGCGAGGAAATCGAAACCGGCCTGTTGCTGCACCGGGGCGAAACGGAGAACTTTTTCCTGCTGCTGGCGCAGCCGCCCGAGCGGGTAGTCAACGCCGCGATACCGCCGCGCGAATATATCTTCGTGGTCGACGTTTCCGGGTCGATGCACGGCTTTCCGCTGGACATCGGCAAGAAGCTGATGGTCGAACTGCTGAGCCGGTTGCGTCCTACGGACGGCTTCAATATCCTGTTTTTTTCCGGCGGTTCCTCGCTGCTGGCCGAAAGGCCTTTGCCAGCGACCGAAAACAATATCGAAAAAGCCATCGAGATGATGGAAAGCCAGCGCGGAGGCGGCGGCACCCGCCTGCTGCCGGCGTTGCAACGGGCCATGCGACAACCGGCCGCAAGCGGCGTTTCCCGCAGTTTCGTGGTCGTGACCGACGGTTACATCGCGGTCGAAACCGACGTGTTCGATTACGTCAAACGCAACCTGAACAACGCCAATTTTTTCGCCTTCGGCATCGGTTCCGGCGTCAACCGCTTCTTGATCGAAGGCCTGGCCCGAAAAGCGGGCGCGGCGAACCCTTCGTCGTCACGTCGCCGAACGAAGCGCTGCCGACCGCGCAACGTTTCCGCGACTATATCCAAACTCCGGTGTTGACCGATATCGACGTCGATTTCGACGGTTTCGAGGTCTATGACGTGGAACCGCTGCATATTCCCGACCTGTTCGCGGAAAAACCGCTAGCGGTCTTCGGCAAGTGGCGCGGGCAGGCCGAAGGCAAGATCCTTATCGCCGGCCGGTACGGCGATAAGGATTATTTCCGATCGCTTAACGTCGCCGATTCAGATCCGGGCGCTAACAACGAGGCGCTGCGCTATTTGTGGGCCAGGCAACGCATCGCGGAATTGGGCGATTACGAAAAACTGCGGCCCGATTCCGAACGCAAGGCGGCAATCACCACGCTGGGCTTGACTTACAATCTGTTGACCGCTTACACCTCATTCATCGCCGTCGACGAAATCGTCGCCAACCCGAACGGAAGTAACCGCACGGTTAAGCAGCCCTTGCCGTTGCCGCAAGGCGTCAGCGACCTGGCCGTTAGCGGTATCGTTCCTACCACTCCGGAACCGGAAATCGTTAGTTTGATAGCCGTGCTGGCGCTTTTGAGCTTGATCTCCTGGATGAAAAACTCGGGCCGAGGTTGGTTGATGTGGAGGATTCGAAAATGATCACCGCACAACGTTTCATCTGCTGGCAATTGCTCGCCTACTGGCCGGTCTGGCGCTGGTACGGGCAACGCCTGCTGGACCGTTCCGACGAACCCTGGGGCATCCTGGCCCTCGCCACCGTGCTGATCATCGTGGCGAAAAAAGGCCTTAGCCATGTTCCCAGCCGAAAGACGTTGGTCGTCGCCACATTATTGGCGTTGCTCTATGCCTTCGGCTACGCCTATCTGCCGCCACTGCTAAGGGCCGCGATCGCGGCCCTGGCCTTGGCTGTGACGCTATCCGGCTTCGGTTACGCTCGCACCGTGCAAGCCGGCGTCGCAGGGTTGCTGTTGTTGTCGCTCCCTTTGATCGCTTCGCTGCAGTTTTACGGCGGTTTTCCGATCCGTACCGTCACCGCGTTCGTTTCATCGATGTTGCTTAATCTGGCCGGTTACGAGGTAAGGCCGCAGGGTACGTTGTTGTACTGGCTAGGCGAAACGATCGCGGTCGATGCGCCTTGCGCCGGCATCAAGATGCTCTGGACCGCGCTGTATCTGAATTTCATGCTGGCGGCCTGGCGCGGCATGAGTTTCGTTAAGACCTGGCTGGGTACCAGCTTCACCATGTTTAGCGTGTTCATCGGTAATATCCTGCGAGCGACGCTGCTGTTTTTCACCGAAAGCGGCCTCGTCGCCGCCCCCGAAATCGCTCATTCCTTGCTCGGCGTTCTGGTGTTCGCTGTGGTCGCCCTGGCGGTATTAGGCTTTCATCGGCGTAATCTAAGGACATCGACATGCGTAGCCTGATCATCGTAGTCATCCATTGTGCCATCGCTATGCTTCCTTTCGTTGCACGGCATGGCGCAACAATTGAACCGGCCATACCCTTTCCGGGCTGGCCTGTCGAGTTGGCAGGCAGACCTTTGAACCCTCTACCGTTGACGGCGCAGGAACGAGGTTTCAGCCAAGGCTTTCCCGGTAAAATCGGCCGTTTCAGCGACGGCGGCCGAGAAATCATCATTCGCTATGTCGAACGGCCGACCCGGCGTCTGCACCCATCGGCCGATTGCCTGCGCGGTTCCGGCTATCGGGTATCGACGCAACCGCTCAGACGCGACGGCGACGGCAGACTGTGGGGCTGTGTATTGGCCGCGCGCGACGGCGAACGTTACCGGGTTTGCGAACGCATCCACGATGAAACCGGCAATGGCTGGTACGACGTTTCCTCCTGGTTCTGGTCGGTGGTGTTACAGGGACGCGATGGCCCGTGGTGGGCGGTCACGCTGGCCGAAAAAGTGTAAATATTACATGAACGAGTCAGTCAAGCGCGCTGTAGGAGCGCCGCCCCGGCGCGACTAGGGAATCAATCATTTGTAAACCTCGATCAAGAAATAGAATCGGTAAAGGCTAATGTTGTTTCAACAGATGCGCCAAATGCTGAAATCTGTCGTGGATGGACTTTTCGATCAGCTTATGGAAATACAAACCGGAAATTGCGACCATCATACCGGCCATGGTCGATATGGTCGCCTGGGAGATGCCCGCCGCCATCGAACGGGCATTGCTGCTTCCGGTTACGGCCATGACATCGAACACCTGAATCATGCCGGTCACGGTCCCGAGCAATCCGAGCATCGGGCAAATCGCAATCAACATCTTGATGACGGCCATATACTGTTCCATGCTGATTTTCGCTTCCGACAGAATGCCGCGCCGAATATGGAATGCAACCCTTGGACTGCAATGGTTACGCTGTCGCCATTGCTCCAACCAATGGCACTGTAAGTCCGGATAGACGATTTTAAAGTAGATCAACCGTTCCGAAATCAACCCCCAAAGGCACACCGACGCACACAGGATCAGCCATAAAACATCGCCGCCGGCGGACAGAAGATCCTCTATCGAATCCAATATAGCCATTATCACACGACCTTAAACATTTTTTATTAACCGAATGGCTCATGATAACGCAACGGGACGCAAAACATCAGCGCAATCATAGAGCAAGCAACGCTATCCGGCTTCTTGTGGTCATTCTGCAGTGGCATCTATTGCGGTTAAGTTTAAACGACATCAACTAAATAATCGTTCATTGGTGTCGGCAATAAAACAATGTTTGTGTCGTATCGCTTATATTTAATGCGTCATTTAACATAGTTTAATGGTCGCCTTAAAAATATATAAGTTTGAGTATATTAGTCAGTTATTTACAAATGCTTAATATTTCAAGTGGTTAGGAATTATTATTATTTCGGCACTAATGCGATGCTCTTGCAGATAAAATTTGGCCAAAATTTTGCTTAATTATTTCAAAAGGATGGAGCCTATTTTTTTTGTTCTACATTAAAAATATATTTCTCATCTCGCTGTTCTAAACTGATGAATATACAGGCTGCTATTGCCGCGGCCTAGCTAGGCTCTATACTAGTTTTTTCTTTATTAGCGAGGGTATTGCATTATGAAAAGCAAAAATTATATTGTGCCGCCGCTGTTGCTGGTTCCCTTGACGTTACTGGCACCCTCGGCGGTTTGCGCGGAAGAACCCATCGAGCTGGAAAGTATGGAAATCGAGGGCGAAATCATCCGTCCCAACATGACCGGCGTCCTGCCCGAACAAGGCGGCCTCAATGATGCGGCGCGTTTATTAAAAAGTGTACCGGGCGGTAACGTCAATGGTCTTGGGCCCTTATCGGGGATCGCCCAATATCGTGGCCTATATGGCGACCGGGTCAATGTCGATTTCAAGGGCATGAACTACAAGCCTGCTTGTACCAACTCGATGGACGCGCCATTGAGCCATGTGCCGGCTGCGATGACCAGCCTGCTTAAGATTTACCGCGGCATCGCCCCGGTCAGCAGCGGCATCGAAACCATTGGCGGCGCCATCGTGCAGGAAACCAAGCGCCCCGCGTTTACCGAAGCGGGCGAACTGGTTGACTGGACCGGAAAGTTTTCCTCCGGCTTCAACAGCAACAACGACGGCTGGTACGGGGCCTTGTATAGCGGCCTGGCGACCGAACATCATCGGTTCCATGCCTACGGCAGCAAGGAATTCGGCCAGGATTACGAATATCCGGGCGGCGCCAACGTGCCGACCGAACACGACCGCGAGGCGGCCGAACTGGGTTATGGTTTTCGTTACAAAGAGCATATCGTCGATATGGATTTCAACTACAATCATACCCGCCCCACCGGCACCCCGGCACTGCCTATGGACATCACCGTATCCGAAGGGGGAATTTTCACCACCAGCTATCAGGGCAAAGTCTTCGACGATATCGGCATCAAGGCCAGCTACAACTACCAGGATATCCGCCATACGATGGATAACTATACGTTGCGGCAGCCTCCCAAGACCGGCAAACGCATCTCGACCAATTATTCCGACGGTTTCGGCTACAAACTGGCGATCGATTTTCCGCTGCTGTCCGGCATCATGCTGGTCGGCGCCGACGGCGACAACGCCAACCATGACGCCCTGGTCACGAACCCCGATCAAGCTGCGTTTTTTGTCAACAATTTCAATGGCGCGCAGCGCGACCGTTACGGCTTCTTCGCCGAATGGACCGTTTCTCCGCTCGAGGATTTTGAAGTGGAGTTGGGCGCCCGGGTAAACCATATCGAAATGGATACTGGCGTGGTAAGCACCAGTATGACGACCTCGGCCCCTTCACCGGCTATGCAAGCTAACTGGTCTAAGTTGGTCAATGACTTCAACAGCGCGAACCGCTCCAAGACCGACTTCAATTACGATCTGACCGCCGTCCTTCGTTACGACGTGACCGAGGAATTGCAAGTCGAAGTCGGCTTTGCCCGCAAGACCCGCTCGCCCAGTTACCAGGAACGTTATTTATGGGCACCGTTCGAAGCGACCGGAGGCTTGGCGGACGGCTATCTCTATATCGGCGACATCAACCTGCAGCCGGAAAAATCCTACCAGGGCGAGTTGGGCTTTACCTGGCGCAGCGGCTCGTTTTATTTCTCGCCGCGGGCCTTTTACCGGTACATAGACGACTACATTCAGGGACTACCCACGAGCAATGCAACTGCCGCCGCTATTGCAACCGCCCTTTACAAAAACAGTAATAGGGCGGGGCTCCCCTTATTGCAATTCACCAATATCGACGCCATTCTTTACGGCACCGACTTGGAAGCCGGCTTCCGCGTCATGGAAAACTGGCGCGTCGACGGCATACTCAGTTATGTCAACGGCGACCGCGCCGATCAAAAGGACAATCTATATCGGATCGCGCCGCTCAACGGCCAGCTATCGTTGTTCTACGATACGGCCAAATGGTCGGTCGGCTCCGAAATCGTCGGCTACTGGCGCCAGGGTGAAGTTTCGAAATTCAATAATGAACCGAAAACGGCCGGTTATGTGCTGTGGAACATTCGCGGCCAGGCCGAACTTTATAAAGGATTGCAATTCGGGGTGGGCGTCGAGAATCTGCTCGATAAGGAATACCGGGTGCATCTGAACGGCCTGAACCGTTCGCTCAACAATGTGGACAACGGCACGGACATCGGACAACGCTTACCGGGCATCGGCCGCAACGTCTACGTGACGTTAAACTACGAATGGTAAAATAAGGCGACACAGCCCCATTCTGGTAGATGAATGGGGCTGTGTCCACGCCCTCTCTCCGAACTTGCTTCAATGCCTCCTTTTTTTGCGCTGGATAATGCCCAACCCACGCAACGACCTGCTGCACGATGCCGAAGATGTTGGATCAGATCAGGCGTAAGTTGCGATTATAATACAATAATTACAAAGTAATTTTTCGAAGGTAAACTTGTGAACACTTTTCGATCAATCCCTATGGCGCGCGGCTTGCTTTTCGTAAGCGGCCTGTTGCTTGCCAATTTGACTCAAGCCGATAACCCGCTGAACGATTCCTTGAAACAACAGCTTTCGTCGCAACGGCAAGGCATTCAGGCGCAACAACGCATCGACAAGCTGGACGACCAAACCCAGGCGATGTTGGAGGAATTTCGCGGCGGCAGCATTCGACTCGACGATCTGACCGCATACAATGCGCAAATGGAGCGCCTGATCGACGACCAACAGGGAGAAATCGGGCAAAAAGAGACCCAAATGCGCGATATCGTTGTGATGCAGCAGCAAATCGCACCATTCTTACAAAAAATGATCGATGTGTTGGAAGAGTTCGTCGACTTGGATGTGCCGTTTCTGCCGGATGAACGTCGGCAACGCATCGAGCAATTAACACAATTAATGCATCGCTCCGATGTTACCGTCGCGGAAAAATATCGCCGAATCATGGAAGCTTACCGCATCGAAGCGGAGTACGGCCATAATATCGAAGCCTATCAGGGCATGTTGAACGATGCGGCGGACCCTAGATCCGTCGAATTTTTACGCCTGGGCCGAACCGGGCTTTATTATCTGACCCTGAAAGGCGATGAGGCCGGATATTGGGATCAACAAAACAAACAATGGATCAAATTGGATGCCTCAATGCGCGAGTCATTGGAAAAAGCCATCCGCATCGCCAAAAAACAATCCCCGCCGGATTTGATCACCCTGCCGGTTAAATCGCCGGAGGACGCCTCATGAAATTTTTATTAAAGGTTTTATTGCTACTGTTGGTCGCGTTTGGTTTCGCCGTTCAAGCCGATAGCCTGGACGACCTGCTGAAGCGAGTTCACCGCGAGGCACGACAAGACCACCGCTACGACCAGGAACGCGAACGTCGTTTCATCCAGGAACGCGACCAACAACAAGCAAGACTGAACAAATTACGCGCCCAGTTGAAACGGGCCGATCAATTGGCCGACAGTTTGCGGGCGACTTTCCAGGAAAACGAAGCAAAGCTGGCCGCATTGGATGAACAAATCACCGCGCAAGCTGGCGAATTGAACAATTTGTTCGCCGTCGTGCAACAAAATGCCGCCGAAATCGGCTCGCTGCTGGACAGGTCGATGGTTTCGGCGCAATACCCCGAGCGCGGAGCGTTTCTGCAACAATTGATTCAGCGTGAAAACGCGGTATCGATGCAGACGTTGAAGCAGCTCTGGCTGGTGCTGTTGGACGAAATGCACGAGAACGGGAAAGTCGTACGCTTCTCCGGACCGGTCATCACGTTGGACGGCGAAGAGCAGGCCAAGACCGTTACCCGCGTCGGCGTCTTCGATGCCACGGCGGACGGCCGTTTTTTACGTTATTTGCCGGAAAACCGCGAACTGGTGGAACTGGCCAGGCAACCTGCACACCGTTATCAAGCCTTGGCCAAGGAACTGGAACAGGCCCATGAAGGCTGGCGGCCGATGCCTGTCGACCCTTCCAAAGGGGCGATTCTGGCGTTATTGGTACAATCTCCCGATTTCAGCGAACGGCTGCAACAAAGCGGTGTGATCGGTTATCTGATCCTGGCGATAGGTGCCGTGGGTTTGTTGATCGTCATCTGGCGCGGTTTGATACTGGCCCGTGACGGCCTGCGAATCAAAGGCCAACTGCAGTTGGAAACGTATCGCGAAAACAATCCGCTCGGACGCTTGCTGGCGATGGCGGCAAACGCCCGGTTCCGCAATAGCGAAGCCATGGCGGTGCGGCTGGACGAAACCGTCAGCCAGGAAAGTAGCCGCCTGTTTTTCGGCTTGACCTCGTTGACCGTATTCGCCGCCGTGACACCGTTGCTGGGCCTGCTCGGCACCGTGATCGGCATGATCGAAACATTTCAATCCATTTCGCTGTTCGGTACCGGCGACCCGAAATTGATGGCCGGAGGCATTTCCTACGCGCTGGTCACGACACAACTGGGGCTGGCGGTCGCGATTCCCTTATTACTGTTGCAGAGCTTTTTGCACGCCCAGGCCAATCGCATTGTCGAGATTCTCGACCAGCAAAGCGCGCGCCTGTTCGAACGTTACGACCAACGGCTGAATGCACCGGCGAGCGACTGATGGAGAAGGTGCTGGCATTTTTCGAGCAGGGCGGCGGGTTGCTTTGGGTCATTCTGTTCGTCTCGGTGCTGATGTGGACGTTGATTTTGGAACGCTACTGGTTTTTGTTGTTTCAATTACCGCGTTTGCATGCGCAATTATTGAGCTCCTGGCGAAACCGGGGCCAAACCAGTCAGTTCACGGAGCAACGTCTTAAGGAAGGCTTGCGCTCCATTTTTATTGCGCAGGCCTTGCATAATCTGAAGATCATCGATATTTTGACGCAAGTGCTGCCGTTGCTGGGCCTGCTCGGCACCGTCTCGGGCATGATCAAGGTGTTCGAAGTCATCAATGTGTTTGGCGCCGGCAACGCCAGAGGCATGGCCGCCGGCATCTCGGAAGCTTTGATCACGACCATGGCCGGGCTGGTGACGGCATTGTCCGGTTTGTTTTTCGCCGCCAATCTGCAATCCAGGGTACAACGCGCCCGCGATCGCTTCTTGAACCAATTGACAGACTCATGAGATAACACCGATGCATCGTACCCATACCCGACCTCCCGGCGTAGGCGCCGGATTGAACGTGACGCCGTTGATCGACATGGTGTTCATCCTGTTGATTTTTTTTGCCGTCAATTCCTCATTCGTTAAGGAAACCGGCGTCGAAGTCGACCGGCCGACCGCACAAAGCGCGGAACGCCAGGACCAGGCCGGAATTTTGATTGCGGTTACCAAGGACGGCGAAGTGTGGATCGAACAGCAACGTATCGATATCAGGGCCGTGCGTGGCCATGTCGAACGTCTTCATGCCGAATCGCCGGAGGCTTCGGCCTTGATCATGGCCGATAAGCACGCGGAAACCGGGATAGTCATGCAGGTGTTGGATCAGGCCCGCTTGGCCGGTATCGATCAAGTCGCGGTGGCGGCGACCGAGGAACTATGAAGTTTGCATTAACCTTTACCGGCGCCTGCCTGATCAATATCATGCTGTTCATCGGGATGATGCAGATGATTACGGCCGATCAGAAAAAAACCTGGATCAGAACCACCAGCGGCGATTTTTTCGATTTTATCCGTCATACCGCGAAAGCCGAGGCCATTCCGCGCAGGCCGGCAAAAACCCCACCCAAACCGGAACCCGAACCGGAAGACACCTCCGCATTATTGACGCCCACGCCGAACCAGTCGGCAGAGGTCGCCGAAATGCGGGCACTGCCCTTGCCCGTGGCCGCGTTGAAGGTCGATATTCCCTTGAGCGGCGGCATTAATGTCGGCACAGGACCAGCATTGCCACGGGTCGTCGCCGGCGGCCAGAGCAAAACCGGCGCATTGGGCAGCGCCACGGGGGCGCATTACGGCATTTCCCGGCCCAAGTTTTTGCTGGCCGATCAATTGACCGCCATTGTCAAAACGCAACCTCACTATCCGCAGGCATTGAGATTTCGTCGAATCGAGGGCGAAGTCTGGGTCGAATTCACCGTCAAGCCCGACGGTTCGGTCACCGATGCCGAGGTGATCAAGAGTTCTCCGCAAGGTTCGTTCGATAGAACCTCGTTGCGGGCGGTTCGCCGTTGGCGCTTCCAGCCTCACCGGAATGAACAGGGGCAAGCGGTCGCGGTAAGGGTTCGGCAACATTTTATCTTTAAATTACACTGATGAACCGATTGTCTTCAACGAGAATCTTACTTTGCTTCGGCTTACTGCTATTTAATCCCTATCCTGCCTGGAGCGAAGAAGAGCATGCCGTCGGCCGCGAAACGTTTAAGGTGCTGGAACAATCGAATGCCTGGCTGAAGGAAGGCAAGGCCAAGCAAGCCGCACACAAGTTGCAGACATTGCAAACGACGGTAAAAGACAACGCTTACGAGTCCGCCGTGGTGCAACAATATCTGGCATATGCCTACAGCGAGAGCGGTAATCTCTGGGCCGCTCGTAAAGCCGTTAAAGACGCATTGGCATCGAAGCTATTGTCGGCAGAAGCCGTACACGGCCTCCATTATCTTGCCGGACAAGTCGCCTTGCGCCTGGAAAACTACCGGGAAAGCGCGTTTTATCTGCAGCAATGGCTGACACAAGAAAAAAAGGCCGACCCGGAAATCTATTACATGGCCGGCTATGCCGCTTATCAAGCAAAACTGCCTTCGGCCGCTAAACTCGTCGAGCAAGCCTTTGCCCTAAAAAAATCTCCTCCCGAAGAATGGCGCCGTTTATTGCTGTCGCTTTACGTCGAGCGTAAGCAATACGGCAAAGCCGAAGCTCTAGTGAAAAAATTGCTTTCCGCCTCTCCGCAAAAACGGGAATGGTGGCGCTATTTGGGCGGACTCTATGCCGAACAAGGCCGGCATGATCAGGCCTTGGCCACCATGATGCTGGCTTTTTACCATGGCAACGTACGCAACAAGGACATCCTGCAATTGGTTCGCTTCAATGCTCATCAAGGTTATCCGGTCAAAGCGGCCCGCCTGCTGGAAGAAGAACTTCGACAACAACGGCTGCCGCGTTCCTACGGAAATTTAAAATTACTGTTCAATTGCTGGCAGCTCGCCCGGGAATGGGATAAGAGCCGCGAAGTCCTGGCCGAAGCGGCCAAGCTGTCCGCCGATGGCGAGGATTTTGCTTTACTGGGGCGCTTGCAGATGCAGCGGGGTCATTGGTCCAAGGCAAAGCGTTCTTTGCAACAAAGCCTGCGCAAAGGCGGACTTAAACATAAACAATACACCCGCCTGTACTTGGGCATTGCCGCCTACAAGGCTCGGGATACGGCCTTGGCAAGACAGTCGCTGCAGGCGCTGGTGGCAGACTCATCCCTTGGAAGGCAAGCCGATTATTGGCTGAAGCGACTGGATCGGGAAAAAAATTCGGGTAAAATTCGATCTCAAAATACCCCAAAAGGATGATTCCGGAGGCTTATGTACCCATTGAAACGAAATATAACTGTAATCGCCATGTTATCAGGCGTTCTTTGCGGTGAATTAAACGCGGCCGAACCGGCTTCCGACAGCAGGCTCGACGAAGTGGCCCGCCGCGGCCGCCAAGTCATGCCGTTCTCGCTGGAACGGACACTGCACATTTTTTCCAAGACGCAACAGGGTGGTTTACAGCAGGTGATTGCCAAAGATCCGGCCGATGACACTCAAATCAAACTGATCCGTGAACATCTCGGCAACATTGCCAAAGAATTCAAGCAAGGCGATTTCGCCGACCCAGCCAGAATTCATGGCGACAACATGCCGGGACTGGCCGTGCTGCGCAATGCCGAACCCGGCGCCATCGACATTGATTACCGGGAACTGGAAAACGGGGCCGAAATCGAGTATCGAACAACAAAACCGGCCCTGATCGACGCCATCCATCGATGGTTCGATGCCCAGCTCAGCGACCATGCCCGCCATGCGACCGATCATCACCCCCATCATCAAATGCATCAGGGACGGTAATATTCATGAATATCAGCGCTTGTCCCCAGTTTCATGGAGGGCTTGTTCAATCTGTGTCCGCAGCGAGCCGAAATCGAAGCCGGACTGGGTCATTTTCAGGCCGCGATTGGCCATCATCACACCCATGATAATGACCAAGAGGCCGGACACTCTGACCAGTTCGTGAATCGTATGCCGGGACAGGAAATTGGCGAAAAAGCCGAAACCGAGTAACGGCACCAAGGTCCCTAGGCCGAAAAAAAACAATAAGCTGGCACCCTCCTGCGGACTGCCGGTTCCGGCCGCCATGATATACATGGCTTGTAGCGGACCGCAGCCCAGTAAAAGGCCGGATAAAACGCCGATGACCAGCGGGCTGCGCTGGGTTTTGATGCTACCATTTACCCCACGGTTGAAGCTTCTCGGCAAACGCAAGGTAAAGTGCCGCAAGCTAGGTATCAGATCCAACATTTTCAGGCCGTACAGCAATAGAAATACGCTCGCCGCCAATGCCGCCACACCCCGCATGTACGGAGTAATGGTCATGGCCGCGCCAAGCAAACCGAATGCCGCGCCGATGGTGGAATAGGAAGCAGTCTTACCGAAACCGTAGGCCAGGTGGGACAACAGGGCGCCGACCGCTGACCGGGATTGATCGGCATAACCGACGACGAAACTGCCGCACATGCCGATGCAATGAAAGCCGGTCAAAAAGCCGATGGCGAACAGCATGGCGTTACTCATTCCGGCGTTGATTTGCTGCAGTAATCCGGGCATCAGGCTCTTGCCCCAAAACACCACGCTTCCCACCAATAACAGCAAAGCGAGAAAAAACATGATTCTCAGCAAGCGGCCGGTTTTTGGGGTTATTTTATCGGCAACGTCATAGCCTTTGGCAATAATGGCCTGACGAATACCCGCCTCGCGAATGAAATCGTCATCGAAATCGATATCGGCCGTTGCAAGCTCGTAACTTACCTTAATCCGCTCGACGCCCGGTAAGGCCGTTACCGCCTCCTCGATCGCCTGCTCGCAACCGGTGCAGTGCATTCCCAGTATGTCCAGATGTAGCTTTTTTAACGCCATGGCGACTCCTCAAAAATCAAAAAAACCCACCGTCCGCAAAGAAGGCAGGGTTGGCTGGCCTATCGATGGGTTTCAAAAAACCGATAATGGCCTCGAATAGATCCCGATCGATATATTGCGGCTGGTAATCCTCGCCTTCCTGTTGCAGGAAGCCAACGAAGGCGCGTAAATGATTTTTCGAGCCTTTCGACAGATTGGCATAGGTGGTTTGCAACGCCAAATTATCGGTTGCGGCAATCGCTTCTCGCAAATCCACGATGTCCAAATCTTCAATGGTCGCGCCGACCCATAAGGCGTCGATGTAGGACTGAGAACCCTGCGCAACCAGATCGTCGAACAGATTCTGCGGTGTGTCATTAGAAAAGTTGCCAATGCCGGGTATAACAGAGGCTTCAAGACTATACTCATCAATTTTTCTTCCTCGTCCACCGATAATAACGCCTGCTGATTATGGTTTCCACCCTTTCACGCTCCGCCTTTTGCGGCGACGGAAAGCGGCGCCAGTGTTCAACAATACCGACCCTACTTTGCTCGTTAAATTCATACAAAATACCTCATAGTTTGCTTTTGAATATTTTCCGCTTGGAAAACCGGGCCTTTAAAACGTTATAGCTCAACCGGAGTGGCGCCATAGGCCGGAGTAGTTTGCCGAATGCGGTTTTGATTGATTTCCCGCCGTTGCCCCATGCTTTGTTCGCCTGCACTTATGTCTAGACCACCTCCCGCTTGCACCTGCGAAACGGTGAAGACCAATAAAATGACAATGAAACTCAACAATAATTTTTTCATGACATCCTTGGCAGCGGCCTAAGGTTTCGCTCAATTGCCGCAGAATCCACCGTGGATCTGTAAAGGTTTAGGCATCGTCCGCAGCCGCCGGAGAAACCCAAGTCCCCGGGCGCTTGCGGTTAGAATGTTATTCGACTTGCCTGGCGAAACTGGCCCTAGTGGCACTACGACCTTGCCTGGACAATTTGATCAATAATGGCTTACGCTACAGCAATGGCAGCCAAATCGATGTCGTTTGCCGTCTATTTCAGCAAACCCTTTACCTGGGGGTGCGCGACCGTGGACCCGGCATTCCTTCCCTGGTGCGCGCGATGCCGTGTTTCGGCCGTTTTATCGGATCGAACTCGCGTAATCGAGCGACCGGCGGCAGTGGCTTCGGTTTGGCCATTACCCGGCAACTGGTCGAGACGCAAGGCTGGCAAGTGGCGCTCAAGACTCGGAGAGGCGGGGTGAGCGCCTGGTTACAGATCCGATTGCATGATCATTCTTGAAGGCCCGCCTTGACCGACAGAAGCAATTGCAATCGATTGAACCAAGTATTATTATCATTCTCTAATTAACTAATATATAACTATAAGCCCAAGAGGTGCGATCATGAGCAGCAAAATCAATCCCAATCGCCGTAAATTCCTGCAATACAGCGCCATGACCGCAGCCGCGGCAACCACTTCTTTTCCTTCATTCCTGCATGCCATGGGAGGCGCTGGCAAATACGCCAAGCCATCGGCCGATTTTCACCCGGATGTGGAAATTGAGTTACAAATGGAAAGCACCAAAATTCCGATTTTCGACGGTCCCAAAACGCGAATCTGGAAAGTCCACGGCAAAGTCCTTAAAGGTTCGCCGGATAGCGTGACCAACGATCCCGACACCTATTTGGCACCAACCCTTCATTTGCATAAGGGCCAGAAAATCAGGATTTACCTGAAAAACAATCTGCCCGCCGAATCCATCTTGCACTGGCACGGCTTGCACGTCCCCGCCGACATGGACGGCAATCCGATGTTCGCTATCCATCACGGCGAAACCTTCGTCTATGAATTCGAGATCCTCAACCGTGCCGGGACCTACTGGTACCACGCCCATACCCACGGTGTAACCGCCAAGCAGGTTTACTCCGGCCTGGCCGGCCTGTTTATCGTCAGCGACCCGGAAGAACAGGCCCTGGATCTGCCCAAAGGGCCATATGATTTGCCTATCGTCATCCAGGACCGCAGCTTCTTCAAAAATAACCAGCTTTATTACAGCACGCAAATGATGCACCGCATGCATGGTTTTCTCGGCGACCGGCTCTTCATCAACGGCCGCCCCGATTTCAAACTATCGGTGGAAACCCGCTCCTATCGGCTGCGTTTGCTGAACGGTTCCAACTCGCGTATCTATAAACTGGCCTGGGACGATGGCACGCCGATCACCGTGATCGGCACCGACGGCGGGCTGTTGGAGCAGCCGACAACCGTTCCTTATGTCATGTTGGCACCGGGACAACGGCGCGAGCTTTGGGTGGACTTCAGCGGCAAGAGCGTCGGCACAGAATTGACCATGCGCAGCCTTCCTTTTGCCGCGACGATGATGCACGGCATGATGGGCGGCGGTATGGGCATGGGTGGCGGCCGCGGCGGCATGATGGGTAGGCACCATGGCGGTATGGGAGACGGCATGATGGGCGGCATGGGTAGGGGTATGATGGGGGGTGGCGCTCTGCCATCGGGCGGCGACTATCCGGTGTTGACCGTCAAGGTAACCAAGCAAGCCGACAGCAATAGCCCGCTTCCGACTCGGTTATCGTCCATCTCCAAGTTACGTCTGGAAGACGCCGTCAACAGCGATAACCCTCGGAGTATCGTGTTGTCCATGCGCCACATGTCGGCCCTGTTGAACGGTCGTTCCTACAAAATGAACGATATCCGCCCCGACGAAGTGATTCCGGTAAATACCCTGCAGTTGATGACCTTCGATAACGGTTTCCGCGGCGGCCATCATGGCATGGCCATGCCGCATCCGATGCATTTGCACGGGGAACAGTTTCAAATCGTCAAGCGCGAGCATCGTTCAAATTTTCGCAACAGCCAGGCGACGGTCGAACAAGGTCTGGTCGACCAAGGCTGGCAGGATACCGTTTTGGTGATGCCGGGCGAGCGGGTCACCTTCCTGAAGCCGTTCAATCATTTCAAAGGTATGTTCATGTATCACTGCCATAATCTGGAACATGAGGACCTAGGTATGATGCGCGACTTCCTCGTTAAATAATTCTTCTTACTGTGTGTAAAGTATCCGCGGGGCGTTTCCCGTCAGACTTCTAAGGTACAGCGTTCACCCAACATCTACATGAACGAAGACTATGAATGATTGCAAAGAGACTATCGTATCCAGACGCTGGGTGAATGCCTCGCTGTAGCCTATACAACACTATCGGAAAGCAGGGTTTGCTCGATTAGGTTGAATGGTGGGAGCCGGATAAAGCGACAGGTTTGCGTCCGATTCTACGACCGACTGAGGGGGAGAAGCTCCCTTGGTCGACTCGCCAGGGGCTTGGTAACAAACTATTTGCAATTACGTAGTAGCCGCGTGGGGCGAGATGACCCAGAAAAGCAGCGCACGTAGGACGTCATTTTGTCGAAAGAAGCCCGTCTTACTCGACCAAAAAATTTATCAATCCTCACTAAGCTCTAGTTGAAGATTTCTATAGTCAAGAACAAATATCGTTCTTCGTTGGACTGAGATAAGATTTTTGTTGCTAAGTTGTTTTAGTATTCGAGAGAGTGTTTCCGGTTTCACCGATAATCTTGAAGCCAATAATAACTTTGGCGTATCCAAGTAAAAGCTATACTGATTGTCCTTAAGGAAATCCGGAGCGTTTTGTAGAAGAAATTGAATCACCCTCACACTTGCATTATGTAAGGTCAATCTATCGATTTCTTCAATAGCGCTGTGTAAGCGCTTACTCAATCCTCCAAGCAGTCTAATGCACAGCTCATTGGATTCTCGAAGCAATCCGGAAAACTGTTTCATCTCGATTTGCAACAGTTGACTGTTCAAAACCGCTTTGGCACTAACTGGATAGCGGTTGCTGGAAAAAAACATGACCGCTTCGGCAAAAGTCTGTCCCGCTTGAATAATCTCTATTACTTTTTCTTCTCCATTTGGAGAAGTCCGATAAAGCTGAATCTGTCCGCTGGCGAGGAAATAAAAATATCTAGCCCTCTCTTCAAAATAAAATAACTGGTTATTCTCATTTAACTCAATTGCTTGAATACCTGACAGAATTTGATTGAACTGTTTGTCATCCAGAATTGAAAATAGGTAATGCTTACGTAAGTTTTGTAATGTCATGATGCCGACTTGATTTAAGTCAAGGACGCATTAGATGAAAAGCCCTAGAATCAGATCAATTTGCGCTTTATTCAGACGTTAGTGGACAACGACTTTAGTTTACACGCTGCATGATTAATCGAGAGCCTGGTATCTTTCATCAGGTCGATCAGCTCCTCAGATAGATCAGTAAATCGAAAAACGTTGTATAAGCTTACCCTTTCCAATTATACAAAGAATTGACAAATATCAATATTATGACATGCTAACCCGGATATTTCATCAGTCCCTTGAAACCCTATCGAAACCCTCGTTTGTTTTAAAACATGCGATCGTAAGGAGAAATTGAGCGGTCAAAAAGGGAATTAAGCATTGATTTCCGTTTTTCAGGCGCAACTTCCCCTTACCCCATTGTTTATCAGCGTGCCGGGCACAGCACTTTGTTTGTACTAATCAGGGCACAGGCGCTGACAAACGGATTTAAACAAGGATTGAAACGGATACTGACTGCTGAACAGCAGTCGAATACGACGGGTGTTACGAATGATGACGGCACCGATTTTAAACAATTTCAGGCGAATGGTGGCGCAAGTGGCTGTCGCTAGTTCGGTATTTTTGAGGGCGATTCGGCGAATCGCATGGATCAACGTATAGGCCAGTGTCGATAACAGCAAACGAAACTGATTCGGCCACCACAGGCTGCAACTGGTGCGGTCGGCAAACAGATCCAATTGTTGTTCTTTAATCCGGTTTTCCATGTCGCCTCGCGCACAGTAAACGGTTTCATAGAGTGTTTGTGCATCGCCGTCCAGATTGGTTACGACATAGCGGGGATTACTCCCTTGGCTCATGTGTTCGGCCTTAAGAATGACACGGCGTCGGCGTTTCCAGGTGCCGGCTTTATAGTGGAAATCGGTAAAGAGACGCTGTTTCTGCTGTTCGCTTTGGAACTGTTGCCGGGCTTGTTCAATCCAGGGTTGGCTTAAGCGCGTTAAGCGTTTATTTTTGGCCAACCCGACAATATAGTGAACGCGATGCCGCTCGCACCAACTCAGCATCTTATGGCGACAAAAACCGCCATCGCCGCGAAACGTGATGTCAACGTCCGGCCAAGCCTGACGCAAGCGCCGAACCAGCAAAGCCAGAATCGCCCAGCTGTGCTTGGCGCCATCAATATTGCTGGGACGTAGATAACTGACCAAGCAGTGATGGCCGCAAAAGACATACAACGGCAGGAAACAATAGTGCCGATAGTAGCCATGAAAAAAACGTCCGTCCTGTTCGCCATGAACCGGATCGTCGGTGGCGTCGAAATCCAGGATCAACGATTTCGGCGGTGTCTCATACGAAGCGATAAACTGTGCCAGCAACTCCTCATGAACTCGCCACATCAAGGCGCGATCCGCCTGCTGCTCAAACCGGCACAAGGTGGATCGGCTGCCCAATGTCTGATCCTTTTCCACCGCCGTCTGAAAGGCGATATCATTTCTGAGCGTGTCATGATCATTCAAATCCTCATACCCACACGCCAAGCCATAAACCCGTTGACGGAGCAGGTTGATCACAGAGTGTTGCACGCGGTCAGGGGCTCTGGCGTCAGGAATCTGCGCCGCTATCCGTTCGGTTAACCCTAACTGCTGGTCAACCGCTCGTAACAACAGCACACCGCCATCACTGGTGATCGCTCCACCACTGAATTGGGCGTCTATTTTACGGCGTTTTAAGGGAGGAAATTCTATTTGAGCTGGAGTACAATTTGTCATGGGCAAGTTGTTGGTTAAATTCAATCTAAGTAACTGAATTTTATCAAATATCAACAAACTTGCCCGCCTCTATCATGAAATATTCGGGCTAAAGCGTAACTGGTCTTCAGTTGTTCCTGAATCAGTGACTTCAATTATTGGTTGGGAACTAAACAACCACCCGCTCAAGCGGGTGGGTTCCAATAACGGACTGAAAGTCCGGATACGCGTCGACTAAACGACGCGTCTTAGTCGGGCTCCATCTTGAAATTATCGTTTGGATTAGGTTCAAAGTGATGCTCCAAATATTGCTTTATCATCTCATCAGTCATTTGCCCCACTGTGGCGCAAAAATAACCGCGGGCTCAAAAATGTCGACCCCAATATCGCTTTTTCAAGTGCGGGAACTCTTCGAACAGATAGCTCGAAGTTCGTCCCTTGATTCGCCTCATGATTTCGCTTGGGGCCATAGTCGGCGGCGCACTCACCAAAATGTGCACATGATCTTTGCTCACGACACCTTTGATAATCCGTATCTCAAAGGCTTCGCATGTCTGCCGCACCAAGTCTCTCACTCGTTCGGCTATTTCATCCTTCAGCACTTTATAACGATACTTCGTAACCCAAACAAAATGATACTCAATTTGGTAAACCGTATGGCTGCCGTATCTATAGTCCATCGCCACCTCCTTGGGCAAATTATCGCAGCTAAAGCTGACCGGCTAAAGCCGGTGGTTTAAACCTTATGATGGATAATTAATTCTTGAGTTTTCCAAAATTCGGAGATTTTATAACGCTATCAATAAAGTCGAGTTTAACTGAGGATTATTGAAACTTTTTTTCGTAGGTTTTGAGAAAATAATAGGGGTATGGCGTTTTTTGGGCAAAGAGAGATTAAACGCGGTGTTGCCACGCTGATGGTTTGAAGCTGAAAACGTTGAAGGGTTAACCGGCGGCGAGTTTTGTGTAGGTCGATTCAAACGCGATAAAGCCGGGGCAAGCGTTGGAAAAGCGCAGTTTTAACCGGCGACCGGTACGGATCAAACGGGCGGCCAGATACATGAGTTCTTGAATGACGGTTCTGATGCGGCGTCGTTTGGCCGGATGCCGAATGGGGCTTTGTTGCCCCAGTAAGCCGATCAGGCCGATCCAGCGCAAGATATTGTAGCTGTAGGCGCTCAGGGTCATGATGACATCGTTGGTGGCGAATTTGCCCGAAGGCAAGCGTTCGATGTCCAGATCCGTTTTAAACTCGCTGTGAAATTGCTCGGCGGTGGCATGATCACGATACAGTTGAACGATCAATGTGTCGTCATATTCGGTAGAAGCTAGGCTTGTCCACCAGCCTTCCATCTCGATCTCAGGGAACAGCAGGAGTTGTCCCTTAGCCGTTGTTGTTCGTTCGGTGATTTGCATGACGCGACGACAGGAATAGGTTTGGCCGTTTCGGGTGTGTTCCTCCGTGACACTAAATAAGGCCACCCGTTTGCCTTCACGTGGTGTGTCCCATTGTCCGTGTTGCTCGGCGTAGGCTAGCCAAGCATCGGCATTCTGTTTACGGGGATTCCATTTGATGATGAACTCGGCTTGCTCGTCTTCCTGTAAGACAATTCGGTTGTCGAGAGCGTCATGCCCGCTATCCAGGCGAACAAGTAACGGCAAGGGTGTCAGACGCTTGGCTGCAGTCAGTCCGCGCTCCAAGGAATAGAGGAATTCGTATTGGCAATGTTGCTTGCCTTCGCGCAGTTCGTTGCCAAGACACCAGCCTTCTTGGCCCAAATAAAGCGCGATGGGGGCATAGCCGTCGAATCCTTTATAGGTTCGGGAGACGCCTTCCTTGCGCGTTTTTTCGTTGTTCATCGGATAAACATCGATATCCAGCGCCACATGACCAGTGGCTAACGGCGTTACCGGGACTTGCGCGTGGGCCAGAAAATCGATGTTGCTCTGATAAACGAGCGGCAATAGTGCCTCGGCGTGTTCGTCCAACCGTTGTCTAAGGCGAGCGCTGGAGGGGACTTGTTGAATCGACAGCGCGGTTTTGAAATAGTCGTCGTCGCGGTAATTCTCAATCGCTTCGAAATCGCTCTTGCCCAGGCAAAGCGACCCGATCATGCTTTTGATAATATCGGCATGAGCGATACCGTGGCGCAATGGAATACCCTTATCCAGCACTTGATTGAGTTGGCCATACTGATTCAAACATAAGCCCACTAAGGCTAATCCGGAATGGCTGGTATAAAATTCAGTTTCTGACTGCTCCAGGATAAATCGTTTCATGATTCACTGAGTGGGTGAATGAAGAAATAACGACATTATCCCAGATTAAGCTTGTTAAATCATTAGGATAGAAGAGATTATCACTTCTTAAGTCACGGATTCAGGTTGTTTATTACAGAATACTGGACAGATTATTTCATTAATCAGAAATATAAATCATGCATAACCTTATATCGCCATTTTGAAAAATAGAGCTCGGGAAAATTCGTAAGATACAAAAAAAATTAGTTAATATCGTTTCGGAGTGAAGGAACGGTTTGAATGTTGGCATTAAACACCTGCTAAATTACATTTAATAACTTCAAAGAATTATGCATACCAACCCCTATATCGACGATGATGTTGCAAAGACGTATGAATTTTTTCGATTGACAACCGCTTTATTAGCCAAATACAGAATCGCTCCATCGCCGGTCAATTACCGCCTCGGTTATGATCATGTCGCAGGGAAAAATGAAGAACTGAAATCCGCGCTAAATGAATTAATTGGTCAACCTGACTCCCTGTCTAGTGAGCGGCTTTGGGAGTTATATCAGCGATTCTTTAATCAGGATCAGAATGCACTCGAGAAAATTCGTCTGGAACTGCGACACATCGTTATGAGCGTTCAAAACGCCTTTGAACAGTCGGGAGGAAATATATCCGACTATGCCCAAACACTTAGTCGTTTTGCCGAAATTTTAGATCCTGCCACTCCGATAGATAGTATTTCTTCGGAGGTTCAAAAAGTTTATGAAGAAACGCGTTCCATGGAACAAATGCAGCGCCGGCTTGAAAATAATATGTCGCATCTTTTAACCGAAGTTGATTTATTGCGAAAGGAATTAGAGCAGGTCAAGGTAGAGTCATTGACTGATTCCTTAACAGGAATTTCCAATCGTAAGGCCTTCGATACAACCCTGGAACACACAGTCATTGCTGCACGGGAGCAGGATATAACATTTTGTATCCTGGTGATCGATATCGATCATTTCAAAAAATTCAACGACACCTACGGCCATCTTGTCGGAGACAAAGTGCTACGTTTCGTCGCATCCACGCTGAAACGCTGCCTGAAAGGTAAAGATACAGTTGCTCGATTTGGAGGAGAGGAGTTTACAGTGATCTTACCGCAGACAAAGCTAAACGATGCCGTCACCATCGCCGAACAGGTCCGCCATGCGGTCTCGTCAGGATCACTGAAAGACCTTAAGAGTGGGAAACGTTATGGCAGTATTACTGTTTCAATTGGGATTGCACAATTCCATAAAAACGAATTAGCTAACGATTTGCTTCAACGAGCTGACGAAGCGCTATATTTGGCTAAGGATCGGGGAAGAAATCGGGTCGAGAAAGCAGTTTGATGAATGAGACTGCTGGACTAGCACCAACCGACAACTCAAACGTTCCTGGTATTCTGTAGTCACTACCTTTGAATCAAATAAATGCTCAGACAGATATCGCATTACGCCCTTGTCATATTGGTTGTGTTTTTTGCCGTTGTTTCAGACGCTTTGTTCTCGCTGTTATCCCAGGGAGAGTCACCAATTTTTCGTTCAATGATCCTACAGGATTATACTCTTACTCGCATTTATTGCTTTGCTATATCGTTTTCTGGTTAAAAAACCTATCGAGGAAATGGAAAAATCAATCGTCTCTTTGATTTCCGACGATGACAAGATTATCATCTGACACAACGAATCAATAGGGCAATCAAACGCCTCCAAATCGCATGTGACGAAGGGGTTACCGCCATTTCCGCTTCTGCTGCACGGCTCGCTCCCATGTCGAAAGAACTAGCCGACAATTATTCATCTCAGATACAAAAAGCGGAGCTTCAAAAACTATACAGCCGAACGGTTTCAAATGCGTTAAGTCAAATGCGCGATTCGGGGTCAATCGTATACCAGCAAGTCGACGCAACCAATCAAGCCATTACCAATGCGCAATGGAAAGTTAAATCCTGCCAGACCGTTTTTCAGGATACCGCTTCCAGCATGGACCAACTTGCTCATCAAATCGATCAAGTCTCGGAACGAGTTTCACGCTTATCCTCGCGCAGTGCGGATATCGGACAGATTATCGATGTGATTAAAGAAATCGCCGTTCAAACAAACCTATTGGCTTTGAATGCCGCTATCGAAGCTGCACGAGCGGGCGAAAAAGGACGAGGCTTTGCTGTTGTCGCCGATGAGGTCCGTAATCTCGCCGAGCGTACTCAGCGCTCTACGCTCGAAGTACAAGAGGCTATTGAAGCGATTCAACAAGAGACTGTGCTTGTTGTCGATACCATGAAAGAAGAGCGTAATTTAGCCGATCAAACCCAACAATTGGCAACCGCATCAGGACAGGAACTATCCGGTATCGAGCACATGGTAGCGGAAATTCTAGGTAATGCCTGCGAGATATTAAACGCCATGGAACAGCAGAAGGAAACAGCCATGGAGTCCCAAAATGCCGTTGATGCATTAGTCAATCTTGATTCAAACGCTTTAGCGGAGCATCAAACTCCATCGGTCAAAGCAGAGGATTTAACAAAACTGGGCGAAGTAATACGCGGCAAGCTCAACAAATTTATTGTTTCACGTGACGTTTGGAACGAAAGTCTGAGGAAGGATAATCGATCCGCGGAAAAATCAACGTCTGCCGATCAACTGAATTCAGGTAATATCGAATTATTTTAGGTGGATATCAGCTGAACAAAGACAATATTATCTCTATCAGCAGACTGATTAACTGTCTGCTATGTAAGAATTAGTTGTCACTGGCCAAGCTAAGCCGAATGCCATCTACGGGGCGTTAATGACGATAGATTGTCATTAAATTAAAAATTGTTAGATTATTTTTGAAAATCCCATCTTTATTGATCCGCCATCGCAAAGGGAAATCAACATCATCTCTTGGCAGTTCGATGACGCAGTATATATGGTTCGGCAAAACAACCCAGCCATGAGTTTTAACTGGATGACTTTGTTTAACCAAACGAATATTTTCTCGTAGCAAATCAATGTGGCCAATTAGAAGGTCATTATCTCTCGGTTCCAACAAATTAACGGAAAGTAAGTTACTCCCAAAGATACATCGGTAGTTGGGTATTAGGCGAGTATGGTATGAAATTATCTTAGGTGCAATACGGCTTCGCCGATTGGATCGCTACAAATTACGCCTTTTAGACCAATGATTACTCACATAACACGCTATGGCTCACATGCGGCAAGCTTGGAGCGCAATGACTAGTTTGATGCCAAAGTGTAGACGCTGTAAGGAAAATATCTTACTAATCGTCACGCTCTATTTGGCGTATAGTTATTTCCCGCATATCGCGCGGCCTCGACATCTATCTTCTGAATTCGCACAAAGAAAGGTGGAGACAAAACAAAAGGTTTCCCGATGCGGTGTCACGTCATTTATGGGAGTGGGACGGAGTCAGCATCGAGTCTACGACGATGTGGCGGAGTGGCGCGGACGGACTCCATTTCAGCTTTCGCGAATAATCGTGGCGCGTTTGGCTCTCTTAAAATTGTCAGCACTGTTGTGTAATGTAAAAATAAAGTAATATACTTAAATTAAAAACCGCACAAACATTAAGATAAATGAGCAAAATAATTTCATCGATACCGGGACGTATAAGAGTTCGTGATAAAAACTTGCGTGATCATGATAGGCTCGGCCAGCTGAAAAAAGAGTTATCGAACATCGCAGCTATTTTCGAATTACATGAAAATGTCCGTACAGGAAGCCTTTTGATTCGTTTCGACAGGAATGCCATTGAACTTGCGGCTATCGAATCAAGCATCGATTCCGCAGTCGATGCAGTCATCGGGATGTTACCAAAACCGTACACTCCGTTGAGTAAAAAGAATTTCAACCGCGTTAATAAATTAATCATGTTATCGAGTTTTGGTACATCGATTGCCGCACTTGCAATTCCGAACCTAAGTCTCCGGAGATTTTGGCATCAATCGACCGGCTGGTTATTTGTCGCAAACCTGGGGGCGCATTTGTACATTTATCGTAAATCGTTGAAGCGATTGTTTCCATAGGAGATTTAGAAAAGTTTTTCAGTCTTCGTCCCGCATTACGATGATAAATCTGCATTGACGCTTATTTGGCATACGATGGACTGCGATTAAATTAAAAAATTATCTGATCGCCATAACTATTGCGTTGCCTTACGCAGCTCAATCCAGGAGCGGATCTTATTCATAATCCGGTTTCGTAAGGGTGGCTTGGAGAACAACTGTTCGTGATGGTTCTCGCCCGCTAATGCCATGACTTCGTTATCGCGGTGATTTTCTTCGGTTAGGGCAACGAAGTCGCGATCGCCCCAGGCCGGGGTGATCGGGTCAAGTTCGGAATAAATCAACAGATATGGCGTATCAAAATTTGCCATCCCACGCCTGAAGGTAATGATTTCCTTTTCCACCGCCAACACATAACGCAGTACCGAACGGCGTATGATCAGCGGATCGGCCCTGTGCCGCCGTCGCTCTTCCTCCCAATCGCTCAGATAATTAACCACCCAACCCGGCGTCGTCGGCGAAAACAGCTCGCGCATACCCGGCAGCGACAATAACTCGATGACGCCGTCCTGAAGCGGCACGGTAATCGCCGCCAGCAGTTGGTTGAACAATAGCAGCGGCAATGCTTCATCGTGGGGATGCAGGAAATGTTCGTGGGTATGAAAGGTAAATGCAACGAAGGGATTTTGCAGCCAGCCGCGCCAGCCGGGAATCTGGGTCACCGAGAATGCCGGGCCGGTGAAGACGATGCCGCCGATTCTGTCTCGTAGCGCTTTGTTGTCGGTTTCCAGCAACCACGTGGCGGCGACCAAGGAACCGAGGCTGTGCGACAGAATGAATAGCGGTAGCGCTTTCCCGGCTTTGCTATGATGGCCGCACCGGCCCGATAGATAGGTCAACGCGCGCTCCAGATCATCCCGCATCGGCTGCAAAGTGCGCAATTGGGCCTGTTGTAAAAAAGCATTGGCAATATCCTGGCCGTCCTCGCCATTTCGGATGTTTTCGTCGGCCCGAGCAATAACGGAATTGCTCAGGCCGTGGGCGCTTAAATCGAGGCCTGCGACGACAGCATTATTGGCGAAATAACGAGCGATATCGCCATACCGGCCGATGTATTCATTCATGCCGTGGACGATCAGGATGCATGCTTGCGCGGCTCCGTCTTCTTGCGGTTGCAGGATTTGCAAATGCCTTTTTTCGCCGTTTGCGGAAACCGCAATCTCAACCGCTTGACCCCACAACGGATAAGGAGCATCGAGAATTTGCGAACGGGCGCAGCCACTGATCAACATAATTAACAGCAAATAAAACAATAGTCTTTGAACGCGACATGACATGTCAGGAAAAGTCGATCAGCCAGGCGTCGTGAAAGTGATGTTCGATCAGATAAGCGGGCAGATTGGTCCAATGTTGCACGCTGTCGAGAATGGCCGAATCGGATGTGATCGCGATAGCCTTACTAGCCGCGATGACCATATCCGGGTTGTCGGGCAACTCCGCCCGCCAGTTCCAACCGTTCTCTTCGGCGATCGTTCTGACCGACTGTGCCAATCGCGCACTGTTGGAGATCGGTCTATCGAACAACCACTGGACCGAGGACGGATGGAATAACGCCAGCGTTCGCCCGATTAACTCAATCACGGAACGGGTTTCTCCGACCTGATGATAGGTGCCGTGCACACTGGCCAGGTCACGAATGCAGCCGTCGCGGCAGCGCAGCAATACCGCGCCGGCCATCGCCGCTTCCAAGGTGATGATCAAATTGAATCCGTCGACCATGAGGGGGCGGCCTTCGCTTCGCTGCAGTTCGAGCCGTTTTGCCTCGCGTGCCCGCATTTCTCCCTCGGAACAAGCCGCCCGGCCGATGGCCAGCCGCTGCCGTTTGTTTAACTGATGATGATCGCCGACCAACTTGATCGTCGAATGCCTGGCATAACCTCGGTCAAACAACCAGCATAGTTCATAAACTGCGGCCTTTAATTGCCGCAGTTGAGGATCGTTAAATAACCTCTCGTCATCGGGATGGGCGTTACGATGGCGTTGTGCCAGTGGATTCATTATCTCAATCTTTATTTGAAAAAGACATTATGTCCGTATTGCCGCCGTTATGTCATCGCGGTTGTAAAGTTTTATACCGTTTGTTCTTCAAATTTCGGCATTTATCCAAGGCGTTACAAGGGAGTTTAGCAGGGGTTTCGACACCAAGGATGCCTCCAGCACCTAAATTAACGAAGATGATGGGCATAGCCAATAGTCTATGGAATTTAGGTGCTGGGTGAACGGCGTCCTCTTATAGACGCCCCTGTGCCGAAATTTCATAAAACATGAGTATATTGCAGTATCGCGAAGAAGCCGAGCGGGAAAACATCGGTTGCTAACGATTAAACTTTACCAGCAAGCGAACCCGATGCGAGAACGGAGGAGCCACAGGTGCTGTGGATAACTCTGTGGATTAACGGTATTTCGGGCCCGGAAAGCGGTAAATTCACAATCGTTTTGCTTGATAGATCTACACACATAAAACAAACTAATATATATAGATCAATTATTTATAGAATAGTGTAGACTTTCCTTGAAGCATTAGCTGTGCACAATAAGTCAAAAAGCCTGTGCTGTGTGTAATTAGTAGCGAAGCAATATCAAAACGGCATTATTCAGTTCGCAGTGCTTCCAATGGTTCCAAACCAGCGGCCTTCATCGCCGGCATGACTCCGGTGATCATGCCGATTAGTATAGACACACAAAAAGCCGCGGCAATATAGGTCCAGGCCAGTTCAACAGGCAATTGCGGCACGGCCCAATTGATCAACTGGGCCGTGCCGATGCCGACGGCAATGCCGATGATTCCACCGACCAGGCTCAACATCAACGCCTCGGCCAGGAAAATCTGAAAAATACTGATTTGAGTGGCGCCTATCGCACGCAACAGGCCAATTTCGGATACCCGTTCGGAAACGGCGATCGTCATGATGGTCAAGATGCCGACCGAACCGACGAGCAAAGAAATCCCGCCTAATCCGGCTACCGCCAACGTCAAAATGTTCAGAATCGAATCCATGGCTTCCAGCATCTGATTTTGCGTGATGATGGTGAAATCCTCCCGGCCGTGGCGGGCAATCAGCAGCCGCCGAACGGCATCTTCGACGTTTTCTGCCGCTATATCGCTACGATATAACACATCGATTTCCATCAGACTTTCCCGGTCGAACATCTCCAATGCTTTTCCGGTCGGAATATAAATCGTATCGTCCATATCGAAGCCGACCATCTGGCCTTTCGATTCCATCACGCCGATGACCCGGTAACGGTCGGCGCCGATACGAATGCGTTGTCCCAACGGATTGTCGGAGGCGAACAATTCATCGCGCAGCTTACTGCCCAATACCGCAAAAGCCCTGGGATTGCTACTTTCACCGCTGGGTAGAAACCGTCCCTGTTGTACCTTGATTTTCCAGACTTCCGGTACCGCCGGGCCGACGCCGAATACATTGGCGCGGCGTTGTTTCTCTCCGGCCTCTATTCTGGCATTTCCTTGGACCAGTGGCACTGCGGCAATCACTTGCTCCAGTTTTTCCAGGCTGACGGCATCGGCTAGCGTGAGCGGTCTGACCGTGCTGATCGTCGCGCCGGAGAGCCCCATCGTCGTCGTTTTGCCGGGAAATACCGCTAACAGGTTGGTCCCGAACTGGGTAAATTCGGCCAGAATATACTGATGCACGCCACGGCCGATCGAGGTCAAAATGACCACCGCGGCAATCCCGATCACTAAACCCAGTGCTGTTAATATCGAACGTAACTTATGACAGATAATGGTGCGATAGGATAAGGTGGCGAGATCGATAAGATTCATTATCGGTTCCTGGGAGTTACGGTTATCGAGCCGGCAGTCGACAGCAAATTGCTTTTTTAAACAATGATATACTACTCTATGATTAAGAGTCATTGAATAAAGGCTAGGCGGCTCATTAGCTCATCATCTTTTCTAATGAAGCGAGGCCATCATATGCATTAATAGTTGCGTTCAATTATTCTTTTTTCGCCAAGATCTTCATTTAAGGCTCCGCTATGGCGTTAACATCATGAGAAAAAAAATCAATGTTCTCATCGTCGATCATTCACGATTGTTTCGTACGATATTGAGCGATGTTCTCCAACGCCACGGCTACACCAGTTTTTTCTGTTCTAGCGGCGCCGAAGCATTATCGCAATTACGAATTCAGCAATACGATCTGGTTTGCGCTCCTTATCATCTCAGCGACATGAGCGGGAAAAACTTATGTCAACAGGTGCGCGCCATCCGTCATTGTCAAGAGACCCGAATCATTCTGTTTACCGCGGAAGAAAACGAAAATCTGTTAAAACAGGCCCTGTTGGCGGGGGCCACGGATATATACAGCAAGCAACAATTCGCCCAGTTCGAAGTTTATTTGCAGCGGCTTGCCGAAGATTTATTCAATAATGTTATCGGTCAAGTGTTGCTGATCGAGGACTCTCCCAGCCAATTATTGTGGCTGGAAAGATTACTGAAGGAACGGGGACTGGAAGTCGATGCTTATTCCAATGCCGAGCGGGCGTTAGCGGCATTTGAGGAAAACACTTATGACTTGGTCGTCACCGATATTGTGCTGGAAGGCTCAATGTCTGGCTTGACATTGGTCCGAGAGATTCGGAGAAATCCGACGGACAAAGGCCTCACGCCTGTTTTCGCGATCTCGGCTTACGATGACATATCGCGCCGTATCGAGCTTTATCATATCGGAGTCAACGACTATATGACCAAGCCGGTTATCGCCGAGGAATTCGTTTACCGCACCGCCAATCTGATTCGCAACCAGCGCATCGTCAACGAACTAAACGCCGAACGGCAACATCTACAGGAAATCGCTCTGCTGGATCCGGTCACCGGTCTGTATAATCGCAATGCCTTCGACAAACTCGCTCCCAAGGAATTGGCGACGGCGTTTCGTAATCAATGCCCGCTCAGCCTGGCCATCCTGGACATCGATTATTTTAAGAAAATTAACGATACTCATGGCCACGATATCGGCGACAGGGTGCTGGCCGATGTCGGATTTTGGCTGCGGAATATTTTGCGGAAAGGCGATTTGGTTTTTCGTTGGGGGGTGAGGAGTTCGTCATCATCATGTTGAACTGCGCCCCCGAACAGGCCGTCAACATCATGGAAAAACAGCGCGAACGCTTCAACAAAATGAAGTTTGCCGATTTAGCGTTGACTGCCAGCATTGGCGTGAGCGGTATCGTGGATTATCGCGAAGGTAAGTCGCTACAACAGCTTTTCAAACAGGCCGATGGAGCGGTTTACGCCGCGAAGGCCTCCGGCAGGGACCGAATTCGTTTGAATTGATCCGTTATTCTCTTCATTTGGTCCGCTCTAGTCTCCCTGTTTTCTGTGAAATCCTTCCCGGCCGATGAACATGGCCGATACGTCCTCTATCTCCTCAAGCTGCGCGCCGCGCCGGCGGTCGGTTTCGCGCCGATCTCGATTCACAATATCGGCTTTCTTGTTGTTCAAACGCCGGTCATTATGCCAGTCCCGTTGTCTATATTCCCTGACGGCAATATGTTTGCCCATGAATTTTTTACAGTTCAGTTTTTTAATGACTCTTTCCGCTACCTCATCCGGCTCGATGTTGACCAGACCGTGATATTCCAGTTTATTCAAGACGACATCCTTGAACACCAAAATCTCGATGCGTTTGATATGGCCTTTTTTCTTGAACAAGCCGCCTTTTACGGACGGTTCGATGAATTCCCGAATATTATGGCGTTTGGTTTGGGCCGGTATACCCCCGCAAAAAAACAATCATAGCTGACCTATTACAAAAAATGCCCCGGTTGCGTCCTGACACAACCGGGGCACGAGAACCAAATAACGACCTTAAATCAGACCGTTTTCGATCACAGGCATGACCCAGTAATGAATACCGGCGCCGGAAAAATCCGCTTTCAGTTTTTCAAGTAAAGCAGATAAATCGTTTTTATCAATATACATCTGGAAACGAATTTTGCGTTGCCGGCCGGTCACTTGTTCGGCCAGGGAAAGGCCTTCGTTGCGATGATCGTGAGCGGAGACAGGCAGGCTGCTGAATCCGTGCTCCGACTCAAAGGTCAACAAGCAATCGACGACCGCTTCTTCCAGGCTGGGTGGGACGTTTAAAGTGATTAAAAATTCATGATGGTTCACACTCTTTCCTCCTTGGGTTGCCCGAACAAACGATAGAGTATCGGTAATAGGATCAGGGTCAGGAAAGTCGACGATACCAGGCCGCCGATCACGACGATTGCCAGAGGGCGTTGAATTTCCGAACCCGGGCCGGTCGCAAACAGCAACGGAATCAGGCCGAAGGCGGTGGTGCAGGCGGTCATTAACACCGGCCGCAAGCGCCTGCCGGAACCGACCAATACCACTTCACCCAGATCCATGCCGCCAGCGAACAACTGGTTGAAATAATTAACCAATACGACACCGTTCAACACCGCGATACCCAACAGCGTGATGAAACCCACCGAAGCCGGCACCGACAGATACTCGCCGGAAATCCACAGGGCGAACACGCCGCCGATCATCGCCAACGGAATATTGGATAACACCAGCGTAGCTTGCCTGACCGAGCCGAAGGTGGAAAACAACAACAGGAAGATCAATCCCAACGATACCGGTATCACGAGCGACAAGCGCGCGGCCGCGCGTTGCTGGTTTTCGAACTGACCGCCGAATTCGACATAATAGCCGGTCGGCAACTCTACCCGTTCGGCCACGGCCTGGCGTGCCTCGTCGACGAAACCGACCAGGTCGCGGTCCACCACATTACTGCGGATCACGACGAAACGCTGGCCCCGTTCTCGTTGTATCGATACCAGCCCTTCGACGTGCTTGATTCTGGCCACTTCGGTAATCGGGATATGGCCGCCATTGGGCAGGGCGATCTGCAGATTCTCGAAAGTGGCGGTATTGCTGTCGCCACGCACGATCAGCGGCGTTCTAATGACTCCTTCCTGTACAATGCCGACCCGCAATCCCTCGATCTGCGAGCGTAACAGGGTTTGGATATCGTCGCTGGTCAAGCCCCAACGTCCGGCTGCGGATTTGTCGATTTCCAACTGCAGGAATTGCATGCCTTCGTTCTCGCGGGTGAATACGTCGCTGGAACCTTCTATGCTTTTTAATACCGTGACGATTTCCTGCGCCTTTTGATTCAATACATTCAAATCGGTGCCGAACAGCTTGACCGCGACATCGCCCCGGGTACCGGTCAACATTTCCGACACCCGCATCTCGATCGGCTGGGTGAAGCCGAAGGCGATGCCAGGCGTCTGCGCCATCGATCGCCGGATCTCGTCGATCAATTGCTCCTTGATCTCGATCTTCTCGCGCCACTGATCCTTCGGCTTCAAGACCATGAAGGTATCGGTATCGTTCAGACTCATCGGGTCCAAACCGAGTTCATCGGTGCCGACCCGCGAGACGACATTGACCACTTCGGGAATGTTTTTCAGGATGTTTTTTTGTACCTGGACATCCAGCGCCACCGACTCCTTCAGGGTAATCGACGGCAGTTTTTCCAACTGCACGATGATATCGCCTTCATCCATGCTCGGCATGAACGTGCTGCCGATTTGAGTAAAAACCAGTACCGTGACCACTAACATCGCGCCCGCCGCCGCGAAGACCTTTTTGCTGTTATTAAGGCACCAAGCCAAAAACGGCTGATAGATCTTCTGCAATTGCCGTGGCAGCCAGGGTTCTTCGTCGGAAACCTGTTTCAACAGGAACGACGCCAGAACCGGGATCACGGTCAACGACAGCAATAGCGAACCGGACAGGGCGAACACGATGGTCAACGCCACCGGCGTGAACAGCTTGCCTTCCAGGCCCTGCAAAGTCAGCAACGGCAAAAACACGATTACGATGATCGTCGTGCCTGATACGACCGGCAAGGCCACTTCCCGTGTCGCCCGGTAGATACTGTGCAGATGCGGCAGGCGTTTGGATTTTTCCTTGTCGGCGAACAACGTGGCGACATTTTCCACCACCACGACGGCGCCGTCCACCAACATGCCGATGGCGATGGCGAGGCCGCCCAGGCTCATTAAGTTGGCCGACATGCCGGTGTAATGCATCAGGATAAAGGTGAATAGCGCCGCCAACGGCAAGGCCAGGGCCACCGTCAAGGCGGCGCGCAGATTGCCGAGAAACAGGATCAACGTCACGACAACCAGCAAGATGGCTTGAATCAGCGCGTCGGAGACGGTGCTGACCGCTTTTTCAACCAACGTGCCGCGATTGTAGAACACGTTGACTTTGACGCCTTCCGGAAAACCCGTACTCAACTCTTCCAATTTGGCCTCGATATCTTGCACGGTCTGTCGGGCATTGGCGCCGCGCAGGCTCAATACCAAGCCGGTCACGGCCTCGCCCTTACCGTCTTTGCTGACCGCACCGTAGCGGGTCAAGGCGCCGATGCGGACATCCGCAATATCGGCCACGGTAATCGGCACGCCCTGGTGTTCGGCGACGACGATGGAACCGACATCATGCTCGGTCTTGATACGGCCCTCGGCCCTGACGATCAGGGTTTCCTCGCCTTCGGTCAAACGGCCGGCGCCGTCGTTGCGGTTATTGTTTTGTAATGCTGTGACCAGCTGCGTGATGCCGATGCCGCGTGCCGCCATTCGGGTGTTGTCGGGCACGACCTCGAAACTGCGCACCAAACCGCCCAGAGAATTGACATCGGCCACGCCCGGTACTGTTCTTAGGGCGGGGCGGATCACCCAGTCCAGCAAGGTGCGACGTTCCATCAAATCGAGGTCGCCGCCTTCGATAGCGAACATGAACATTTCGCCCAACGGCGTCGTCATCGGCGCGATGCCTCCCTCGATGCCGTCCGGCAAGTTGCCCCAGATCGTATTCAGGCGTTCCGCGACCTGCTGGCGGGCCCAGTAAATGTCGGTGCCTTCCTCGAAATCGATGGTGATATCTGTGATCGCATATTTGGCTAGCGAGCGCAGCATGGTTTGTTTGGGTATCCCGAGCAATTCGTATTCCAACGGCGTCGTGATCTGCGCCTCCACTTCCTCCGGGGTCATGCCGTTGGCCTTGACGATGATTTTCACCTGGGTTGGAGAGACCTCCGGGAAGGCGTCGATCGGAATTTTCTGGAAGGCCAGATAACCGCCGCCGATCAGCAGCAATATAAACAAAAGGATTAAAATGCGTTGGCCCAGCGCGAAACGAATCAGAGCACTCATCATTCGCCCTCGCCCAGACCCAACCAATTCGCTTTCAAGGCCACTGCACCGCGCACAGCGATTTTCTCATCGCCTTTGAAAGGTCCCCGGATCACCGAGTCGCCGCCCTGTTTGCCGATTACCGTCACCGGGGTCACGGCAAATCCCTCGGCATTACGAACAAAGATATAGGATTCGGCCTCGTTTTGCGCGATCGCCACATTTGGCACTCTATAAGCCGGTTCACCACTGGTTTGAATGATTTGGGTATTGACGGTCTGTCCGGCGCGGATTTCGTTTTGATCGTTGTCGATCACGGCGCGCCCCAATACCGTCTGGTTATCCGGGGTGACGCTCTGTCCCAACATGCTGATTCTGGCCTTGACCTCGCTGTTTTCCACCCGCACCAGATCACCCACTTTAATCAGTCCCAAGCGTTCTTGAGGGATGTTGATTTCCAACCATAACTTTTCCAGATTAGCGATACGATACATCGGTGCCAAAACATCCAGCCGTTCTCCGGCGACCACCATGCGTTCCAATACCACGCCCTTGATCGGCGAGCGCACTTTCAGTTGACTGCTGAGGCGGCGCGTTTTATGCAATTGCTTGATATCCGCCTGCGACATGCCGGCGATTTCAAGCAATTGTTTCGCTTCGTTGAATTCGGATACCTTGCTGTTATATAGGCTGCTGGTCTCCTGCCAGCGACGATCGGATATGACGCCCTCCTGCAACAGTTTTTTATCGCGCTGGTAGGTCAGCCAGGCCAGATGTTCGTCGTTGCTCGCTTTTAGATATTGGCGTTGCAGGGCAAGCAGTTCGGGACTGCTGATATAGGCCAGAATTTGATCTTTTTCTACGCGGTCTCCGACCGCGGCCTCCAAACGGCTGATCAAACCGACCTGCGAAGTGCTAACGATGAATTCCTGACTGGGCGGCACCACCACCTTGGCCGGCGCATAGAGCAAGGGTATCTGTTCGACGGCTTGCAGATGGCCCAGTTTGACGCCCAGATTGTAAAACTGCACTTGGGAAATATGGATTTGCTCGGTTTCGGCGTGAACCGACATGCTGACGATAAACAGCAGGGTGTATAAAAAAATTCTCATGGTAGGACTCCGACCGCCTGATTATAAAAGGCGATATTGCGTTGTTGCTGGACTTGGTGCTCTTTGGCATGGCGGATAGCGTTGTTGGTCATCGCCTGGATTTTCAATAAATCCATCAGATTGATTTCACCGGCAGCGAAGCTGAGCTGGGTCATTTTCAGATGCTTTTCGGCGATATCCTTCATTTCGTCGGCGATGGCTAATTCCGCCTCATCCACTTCCAAGTTATGCCGGGCCTCATGCAGGTTTTTTTCCAATTGGCGATAGAGATGTTCCCGTTCGGCCAAGATCTGGTTCAACTCCACATTGACTTGGGCAATCTGAGGATCGAGAAAAGAGCGGCCGCCGAAGGGAATTGATATACCGGCGCCAGCGCTTTGCAGGGAACGTTCGCCACGTTGTCCCCGTTCGTTCTGCATGCCCAATTGAAACACGGGCTGACCCGAGCCCTGGCTTTTGGTCCATTCGACTTCCGCCCTTTTGCGCTCGATCCGCGCGGTCACCGCCTGGAGAAAAGGATGTTGCTCGCCGATGTCGGTTTCTGCACTTAACTGCTCTCTGAAATTTTCCGGTATCCTGGTGATGCCGGTCAGACTTGCGTAGGCTTTCCGTGCGTGCATGACTCTTGCCTCGGCCTGGGTCAGCAGCGATTTTTTTTGTAAGTAATCCGACTTGGCCAACAGATAATCGGAACGGGGCAAATCGCCCAATTCGACTCGCTGTTGAATCTTCTGCAACAATTTTTCGGCAATTTCCAGGATTTGCTTATCTTGCTGGTAGCGAATTTTTTCCAACGCCAAATCCCATAACGCCGCCCTCACCAAACCAGCGACTTGCAAGGTCAAGGCGGAGGAATGCTTGTCCGCCGATAATTGCGCCTGTTCCGCCAAGCGTTGGCCGACAGAGCGTTGATTCCAGTTCCATAATGGTACATTCAATTGCGCGGAGATCTGTTTGTAGCCGATGTTGTCCGCCACGACATCGTCGAGATATTGCACCGATAGGCTGGAAGCGCCAGCCACCAAACTGTCGCCACGTTGTTTCAAAGCATCGGCTTCTTGCTGCAGGGCCGGATTTAACAAGTGGTCCGGGTATTTTGTCACGGTTTGTTCGATTAACTGTGGTAGCGTCAATTGGCTATCGACACTGATCGGGTCAACGTGTTCGACTACATAGTCTGGTTCGGCGTAACTCATTGCGGTCGATAAACACATGACCGGTAGCCAGTATTTGACAAGGCGAGAGCCTTTCATAATAAAACTCCGATTGAGATTAAATCACTCATAGTCAAAATAGGGTTTGAAAACGGTCGCTAATGCCCGCTAAGCAAGTACTCAACCCGAGATTGATTTAATGAAGCGATGCTTAACGGTACAGCAGCACAAGAAGATTTATTGCCAACATTTCCTCCCGATAGCCTTGGAGGTCAATGCGAAGAATCAGCAGGGGCGAACGCAAGGAACGCCAATGCTACTCATGCGGGAAGAAAGTCGGATTTTGCTAGATAAAAATATAGTAGGAAAAAGGCGGCGCGCGGGTAGCGTGCGAATGGCGCGGGGGGGAAGGAAGAATTAGATCGATATGGGGGGAAAAATTCAGCAACGTCGCATCCTGTGCGACCGTATAGGCTAATAGCGGGTGCGGCAGCGCCCCAATATAAGAAGGTTCTATCGAGACCGTCGGCTTCTGCTTAATGGCGGAACTGACGGAGACTATGTAATTGTCAGTATGGTAGGGTTTATCGCAGGAACTAAAAGAGCTCTGCGTCGCTCCAACCGACCATGATTCCAGTCCTGGGACATGCACTCCCAAACCGGTTGTATCCCTACCGGAATGGGCATGTACCAGTGGAGCGGCGAGTTGCAGCAACACCAATAGCAATATCGTTATTTTTTGCAATGCCGGAATCATGGTTAAAATTGCTAAGCGAAGTGTATTTAAATATCCTACGCGAAAAAAATATTCACGCAAGAATATAAGAGATATCTGATTTATTCAACTTTTTCCTATAAAACGACAGAGTGTTATGAACAAAATTTTCAGTCTTGTAGCCACTTTGATGATTGCCTTGACGTTATCAATCGGCGGCATCTCGGACGCGGAAGCAAAGAGACTCGGTGGAGGTAGATCATTCGGCAGCAAATCCATTTACAGTTCCCCTTACCGCCGGTCTACGTCCAGCCAGCCTAGCCGTTCCGCCAGTCAACAGCAGGCTTACCAGAAAAATCAGGCAGCCAGACAGAGAATGTCGCAACGCGGGGGCCTGATGGGCATGCTCGGCGCCCTCGCCCTGGGCGGTCTGCTGGGTTCGCTGTTTTTCGGTGGCGCCTTTGAAGGCTTCAATTTCATGGATATTTTGGTCTTTGCCGGCATCGCCTATTTGCTGTACCGTTTGTTCGCCGCCAAGGCCGGCCAAAACAGACCAGCCCCCGCTTACGGCCGCGAGCAAAACAATGATTATCAAGAGCCGATGCATTACCGTGATAGCGAACAATCATTCGGCGGTCAAAATCACGCCGGATTCGATACCGACCTGCTGTTCGGCAAGGGCCAAAAAAACGCTTCGCCATCGCAACCTAAATCGCAGCAGGACGCCGACTTTAATCAAACCTCCGTTCCGGTCGGTTTCGATGAGAAGGAATTTCTCAAAGGCGCCGAAAATGCTTTTCGAATGTTGCAAAAGGCCTGGGACAACCGCGATCTTGCCGAAATCCGAGGGTTGACCACCGACAAGGTATTCGCCGAAATTCAGGAGCAATTACGCGCATCCAGCGAAGATAATCAAACCGATGTATTGAAACTGCAAGCGGACTTATTGGATATTCGCGAGGTTGGCCCGGAACTGGAGGCCGTGGTGTTGTTCGATTCGATCATGCGCGAAAACCCTGACGCCCAGGCGGAACAAGTGCGCGAAGTTTGGCATTTTGTCAAGCCCAGGGATAGTCTCCAGCCTAAATGGTATTTGGACGGTATCCAACAATTGGAAGATTAAACTGCCAGTCAGAAAGCTCGGTCGGATGGCGTAAAACGCTATCCGGCCGAGCGATTATACTCAACGTTTGTGAAATTTCGGCACAGGGGTGTCTATCAGAGGACGCCGTAAATCCATCCGTGGAGGCTTTACGACAGCATCCTTGCTGTCGAAACCTCTGCTAAACTCCCCTGTACCGCCTTGGATAAATGCCGAAATTTGAAGTGCGAAGGGTATAATATTTTACCTTTTCATTTTCCGGACAGATTCTCATGGCGACCGACAGCGAGAAAACCCGACGACGCTACGACCGCATTGCTCCTTTTTTCGATGGCTTGGAAGGGGTTTTGGAAGGCCTATTTTTTAGCCGCTGGCGAAAAAATCTGTGGTCTCAGGCGCGGGGCCCCGATATTCTCGAAGTCGGCGTGGGCACCGGGAAGAATTTCCCCCTGTATCCCGAAAACGTCCGTATCACCGCGATCGATTTCAGCCCAAAAATGCTGGAACAGGCCAGAAAAAAACGTGATCGTCGCAGCATCGAGGTCGATCTTGAACAAATGGACGTTGAATCCTTGTGTTATGCCGACAACAGTTTCGACACCGTCATCGCCACCTTTGTTTTTTGTTCCGTCCCCAAACCGAAAAAAGGACTGCAGGAGCTCTACCGGGTCTGCAAACCGGGCGGCCAGGTGTTGCTCTTAGAACATGTCTTGAGTTCGAACAAAATCATGGCGGCACTGATGAAATTGATGAAACCGCTGGTGCAATCGCTGTTCGGCGCTGACATCACCCGGCAAACGGTGAAAAACGTACAAGCCTGCCCATTCCAAAAAGTGCAGCAGCTTCCAGGCAGCAGCGACATGATCAAGCTGATCCGGGCGGTGAAATAAATTAACAGAAAGTCCCTTAAGCTTCCTGCCTTGCAATCGCTGTCCAACTTTCTCGCTAGTCTAATCCGATGACTTTTGTTGGTTACAGCTTGCAAGTTATCGCCTGAAGCTTCTGTAATAAATCAACTACAGCAGCGGTCACCCTAACCAGCCGTTTTTCCGTTCAAACTGGTTCAATTCATTTATTCTTCCATGCACGCTCGGGTGGAAGGTGCTTTCCGAAAAAATTTTTCTCATCTATGGCGTCATAAATTCCACCATTGATAGTAAGTAATAGGTAAATCGACAAAAATAAATCTATGCGTAAGAGAGTCCAATTGCCGTTGTTGCGAAAAAATTGATTGTAGGATTTTTCCTACACAAGAAGCATGACTCAGTATGAAAAAGCAACAAAAAATGAGGCAAACGACACACTTTACTATGGTAAATAACATAGTTTAATTAATTTAACCAATGTTGCAATCTCGCAAGCTTTTGTTGCTATATAACAAATTTTATTTTGGAACAGTTCCTGCGACTTTAATCGACTTGGATAAGCATCTAAGCATTTTAATGTTTTTTTGAGGGGAATATATGAAGCTAATTTTTACCGGTGTTTTCGCACCACAGAGTTACTCTATGGAAAAAAGGGGTAATCGCTATTGTCGATTGATCACAACATTGCCGCTTTGTCTAGCTGCTTCTACGGCGGCCGCAGAAAACGTCGACAATGCAAGTGATCAAGACAAGGATGTTTTGACGCTGGAAAAGATGGTGATTTCCAAGGAAAGCGAGTTCATGAAGTCGATCAACACGCTCGATATGGATGCCGCCGAGATTGCCAGAATGCGTTCATCCGTCAGCGATACGGCAAAATTATTGGAAAAAATCCCCGGCGTGAGTTTATACGGTGCGGGCGGCGTGTCCAGCATTCCCGCCATTCATGGTTTGGCCGACGACCGCGTGAAGGTTCATGTCAACGGCATGGACATCACCTCCGCTTGCGCCAACCATATGAATCCTCCTTTGTCTTATATCGATCGCAGTAATGTCGGCAGGATTACCGTGATGGCCGGCATTACCCCGGTGAGCATGGGCGGCGACAGCATCGGCGGCAGCATCGTCGTCGACTCCGCCGATCCCGTTTTCGCCGCGCCGGGAGAAGACATTTTGCTGGACGGCAATCTGTCGGCGTTCTATCGTAGCAATGGCGACGCGTTCGGCGGCAGCATCGCTGCGGGCATTGCTAATGAGAATGTACGTTTCGATTACACCGCTTCGCACACCGAAAGCATGAATTACAACGATGCCAACGGCGATTTGGTCAAGTCGACGGCTTATCAAAATCAAAATCATGCGGCGGCCTTGTCTTTTCAGTGGGACCGGCAACTGGTCGTTATCAGGGGCGGACAACAGCGCATTCCGTATCAGGGTTTTCCCAACCAGCGCATGGATTTGACGCAAAACGAAAGCACTTTCGGCAACATCCTGCATAAAGGCACCTTCGACTGGGGTAAAACGGAAGCGAATTTCTATTACGAAACGACCGAGCACAGCATGGATATCGAGAGCGATAAGCAGCCCGCTCCCAATGGCAGAATCATCAAAATGCCGATGGAAACCCGAGGCCGAAACTTGGGCTATAAGTTGATGGCGGAAATCCCGTTCAGTAACGATGAACATTTGTTTCGCTTCGGTAATGAATTCCACAGTAACCGGATTAGAGATTATTGGCCGGCTTCTCCAACGCCTACACCCATGATGACTCCTAACACCTTTATCAACGTCAACAATGGCGAACGCGACAGGGTCGGTTTCTTTGGCGAATGGGAAGGCAATTGGACTTCTGAGATCAGTACGCTTTTGGGATTGCGTTATGATCACACGAATGTCAATGCTGGGGATGTGCAAGGATACAATACTATGGCAATGATGTATCAAAATGATGCCGACGCCTTCAATGCGCGCGATCATGAACGCAATTTCGACACTTTCGATGTGACGGCTTTGATTCAATATGCGCCAAACGACATGGCTCAGTTCGAGTTTGGTTATGCGCGAAAAAACAGGGCACCAGGCATCTATGAACTGTATCCATGGAGCACCAACCCGATGGCGATGGGCATGAACGGTTCGTTCGGCGACGGCAACGGCTATGTCGGCAATCTGGATCTCGACCCAGAAACCGCGCATACCGTCAGTTTAACCGCCCATTTCCGTGATCCGAAAGAAAACGCCTGGGAATTCAAGGCCACGCCTTATTTCACCTATGTCAACGACTTCATCGATGTGGATCGTTGTGGAGCCGCGGGCACGACATGTACGACGAGTTTTGCAAACAACCTGACCAGTAATAACACTTTTGTTTACTTGCAATACCAAAACCATGACGCCCGCTTATGGGGGATCGACGCCTCCGGCAGCGCGAAGCTTTACAGCGACAAATCGTTAGGCCAGTTCTCCGCCAGCACTGTCATGAGCTATGTGCGCGGCGAGCGCATGGATGGCGGCAATCTCTATCACATGATGCCGTTCAACATGAACCTGACCTTGCATCATGAGTTGCAAAGCTGGAAAAGCGCGCTGGAAATGCAATTTGTCGATGCCCAGGACGACGTACAGCAGATCCGTAACGAAATCGAAACATCGTCCTATATCCTGTTGAATGCCCGCACCAGCTATACCTGGAATAAAGTCCGCCTGGATGTCGGCCTGGATAATGTATTGGACAAGCAATATTATCATCCATTGGCGGGCGCCTACCTCGGCGACCAATACGGTATGAACCCAACCGGGAACAACATGGTGCCTTGGGGTAGGAACATTGCCGGCATGGGTCGCTCGGTCTATGTCGGCCTCAGTATCGATTATTAAAGGAATGCGAGGATATTCGGCTTAGGAAATCGCATTTCCTAGGCTGGACGCCGAAAAATCCAGGGAAGGATTCCATTCGACTGGTTCACAGGGGAAACGCTCAACGCGTAGCCCGGATGCAGCAAAGCGGAATCCGAGACAATTTCCCTACTTAGCGCCACCATTACGCCGCTGAATGTTGCCGGCATGGTTCGCTTTCACAAACCTGATCAACATTTTCTCGATCTCCACCAGCGGCAATACCGAAAAGGCAACCGCGACTATCCACTGCCATTCACGCGCGCTGATCGCGATGGTGCCGAACAAATGTTGCATTGGTGACAGATAGGTAAAGGCCAGTTGGAACAAGATCAACACCACGACCGCCAGCAGCACGAAACGATTGCCGGTCATGCCTTCAATGTTGAGGATGGAATTCTCGATTTTGCGCGAATTGAACAAATAGAAAATCTCGAACATCACCAAGGTATTGATCGCGACGGTACGCGCGTGTTCGATCGTCTCGCCGTGCCGCTCTTCCCATAGAAACAAGCCGAAGGTGCCGCACACCATGATCACCGAGACAAAGACGATGCGCCAAACCAGCAGTTTAGTCAGCAGCGGTTCCGTGGGACTGCGCGGCGGCCGCCGCATGATACCGGTTTCGCTGGGCTCGAAACCCAGGGTTAACGCCAGCGTGACGGTCGTGATCATGTTGACCCATAGGATTTGTACCGGCGTGATCGGCAGTTTTTCCCCGATCATGACCGCGGCGATGATGACGAAGGCCTCGCCCAAACTGGTCGGCAGGATGAACAGGATCGATTTTTTCAGGTTGTCGTAAACGGTCCTGCCTTCGACCACGGCCTGCGCCAACGAGGCGAAATTATCGTCAGTCAACACCATCTCCGCCGCTTCCTTGGCCACTTCGGTGCCTTTCTTGCCCATCGCGGTGCCGACATCGGCCCGCTTTAACGCCGGCGCGTCGTTTACCCCGTCGCCGGTCATCGCGACGATTTCGCCGTTGGCCTGCAAGGCTGTGACCAGGCGTAATTTGTGTTCCGGGCTGGAACGGGCGAAGACATTGATGTCGACCACCGCGCGTTGCAACTCGGAATCGGATAACGCCTCGATTTGATGCCCGCTTAACACGCCGCCGTCGGTGTCCAGGCCCAGTTGCGCGCTGATCGCTTCTGCGGTATCGGCATGGTCGCCGGTGATCATCTTGACCTCGATGCCGGCCGCCAGACATTGCTGCACGGCGGCGACCGCTTCTTCGCGCGGCGGATCGATCATGCCGACGACACCGAGCAGGGTCAAGCCGGTTTCCAGGTCGGCGAAGTTGAGATTGCGCATTTGGTCGCTGTCGGCCTTCATCGCGATCGCCAACAATCGTTGCCCGCGTTTCGCCATGGCTTGCATCCGTTGCTGCCAATGATGGCGGTCGAGCAAGGTGTCTTCGCCATTGCGGCGCTGTTTCGTACACATCTCCAACACCCGTTCCGGCGCACCCTTGATATAGGTAAAACCGTGTCCGGCATGGTCGTGGTGCAGGGTCGCCATGAACCGGTGTTCCGATTCGAATGGGATCACATCGGTGCGCGGCCATTTTTCCTGCTCCAGGCTGATTTCCAGGCCCGATTTCAATGCCAGCGTCAACAACGCGCCTTCGGTGGGGTCGCCGTGCAAGACCCAGGTACCGTTTGCTTCCCCGAGCGCGGCGTCGTTACACAGCAAGGCGGCCCGCGCCAGCTCCCGCAGCACTGGATATTGCTCGGCATCGATATCCTGTCGCTGCAATTGAAAACCGCCGTGCGGGTTGTAGCCGACACCGGTCACCGCAAACAGCTGCTCGGCGGTGAGCACCGAACCGACCGTCATTTCGTTGCAGGTCAGCGTACCGGTTTTATCGGAACAAATCACCGTCACCGAACCCAGGGTTTCGACCGCCGGCAAGCGGCGGATGATGGCATGGCGCCTGGCCATGCGCTGCACTCCGATCGCCAGCGTAATCGTCATGATAGCCGGCAGTCCTTCCGGAATGGCCGCGACCGCGAGTCCCACCGCCGCCATGAACATATCGGTCGGCGGATATCCGCGATAAAAATAGCCAAATGCAAAAGTGGCAGCAGCCAGTAACACGATGGCCCCTGTAAGCCATCGGCCGAAATGCGCCAGTTGCTTCAACAAGGGCGTGGTGAGTGATTCGACCTTGGCGACCAGCGTGCTGATCAAGCCGATTTCCGTGGCCACGCCGGTCGCCACCACGACGCCGGTGGCCTGGCCGCTGGCCACCAACGTGCCGGAATAAGCCATGCTCAGCCGATCGCCGAGCTCCGCCTGCTGTTCGACGGCGCCCGCCTGTTTTTCCGCCGGCAGCGATTCGCCGGTCAACACCGCTTCCTGGACGCGGAAGTTACGGCATTTCAACAGGCGCAGATCGGCCGGGACTTTATCGCCGGACTGCAATGTGACGATATCGCCGGGGACCAAGCGTTCGGCAGCGATGGTGTTCTGCGTGCCATCACGGATCACCGCCGCCTGCGGCGACAGCATGTTGCGGATTGCCCGCAAGGCATTCTCGGCCTTGCCTTCCTGGATAAAACCGATCAGGCCGTTAATCAACACGACACCGACGATTACCGCGCTGTCCAAAGTATGGTCCAATGACAAGGTGATGGCCGCGGTCACCAACAAAACATAGATCAGCAGGTTGTGAAACTGGCCGATGAAACGCAACCAGGCGCTACGCGGCTTGATTTCCGGTAAGCGGTTGAGGCCGTATTGCCGCTGCCGTTCACCAGCCTCCGCTGCCGACAGGCCTTGCAAAGAAGAACCTAATTCGGACAGAACCTGCTCGGCAGCCATGCTATGCCACGGGGTTTTTTTTGGCGGTTGGCGCCGATTCGGCCGGCGGCCCTGGCGCCTCTGTAGCCAGTGCCAGGTGAGCAGGGCGGAGACGATCCCCAGCAAGATCGACGTCGACAATAGCAGCCATGGCCAAACCTGGGGCTGTGAACAAAAGCGGTAAGCGGCGAGAAAGCCGGATTTCAAGTTCATGTCTCGTGTTGTTAGCCGGTTGTAAAATTAATCGTGACTCAGTTGTGTCGACTTTCCAAGGCCGCCAAGCGTCCGCGCAGGTTTTCTATCTCTTCCAATAGTTCCAGTGCCAGCGCCGTGCCGGCCAAGTTGATTCCCAAATCCCGTTGCAAACGCTGCACGGCCAGTACCCGTTTCAGGTTATCGCCACTGAATCGCCACTCGGTAACATCCTTGCCCTTAGGTTCCAAGATGCCTTCGTCGACCAGGGCAATGATCCATTCGGCATGGACGGAACAAGCCCGGCTCAAATCACCGAGGGTGAATTCGGTTTCTTCCTCCAGCACGACGCCTTCCAGAATATATGTTTTATCGGTCATTTAAACCCCCATGCCTGCGCGTGGATTGAATCTTAATTTTTCCTGCATCTCGCGATAGAGCGCCCGCGCTTGCTCATTGTTGGCCGGCGGCAAAGATACCTGGAGGATGAAATACAGATCTCCCGGCGGTTTTCCCGGAATACCGCGTCCCTTCAGGCGCAGTTTCTTGCCTGACAAGGAGCCTGGCGGAATCTTCAAATCCACCGTTCCGCCCGGTGTCGGCGCCTTGACCGTCGCGCCCAAAGCCAGCTCCCACGGCGCCAACGGCAAGTCGCACAGGATATCCTTGCCGTCGACTCGATAAAATCGATGCGGGTTGAATTCGACCTGTAAATACAAATCACCGGGCTTGCCTTGGCCGCTACCGGCACCTCCTTGGCCAGCCAAACGAATATGTTGCCCCTGGTGAATGCCCTTGGGAATATGCACATTCAATGTTCGGCTTTTGACTTGCGGGCGGCCTTGGCTATCCAATACGGTATTACGCAGGTTGATATTGCGGGTGGCCCCATGATAGGCGTCGTCCAGGTCGATCGAAATTTTGGCGAAGGTGTCCTGGCCACGGGCATGGAATGTCCGCTGCTCAAATTCTCGCCCAAAAATCCCGCCGCCGAACAAGGATTCGAAAAAGTCGCTGAAACCGCGGGTATCGGCGCCGGTAAAACCACCGCTATGAAACTCGAACCCCTTATTCCAATCAGGCGGCGGCCGAAACTCTTGGCCGGCCTTCCAGTTGGCGCCAAGGCGATCATAGGCGGCGCGTTTTTCCGGGTCCTTCAACACCTCGTAGGCTTCGCCAACCTCCTTAAAGCGTGCTTCGGCGTCCGGCTCTTTGCTGACATCGGGATGATATTTGCGCGCCAGTTTGCGATAGGCCCGTTTGATTTCATCCTTGCTGGCATCACGGCTAACCCCCATGATTTTGTAATAGTCTTTAAATTCCATTATGGAAACCCTAATTTATTCTCGTCATTAGTGATATTTCGGTACAGGTGTGCCCGTCAGAGGATACCGTAAATCCGTCCGTGGAGGCTTTGCGGCGGCATCCCTGCTGTCGAAACCTCTGCTGAACACCCCCTGTACCGCCGTTGATAAGTGCCGAAATTTGAAGTCAGGTAAGTATATTAACTGGTCGATCATGAGTTTAAATCAATATGGCTTGCCGTGCATCGATTGCAATTTCCGGTAATCGCCGCCCTATCATTCTCTGGAGGAACCAATCATCTTATATCAGCACTAACTGAAATAGTGCGCTAAAGGTTTTTTAAGTAGAGAGACTTTGGAAATAAGATTTTTTTGTCAATCATATAATTACCGCTATCCGATTGCTGTTTTTTGTTAAGCTATTAAGGAGGACAACAATTAACTCTCTGATTCTTTAATACAAAAATAAACTCCCCCTGCATGGAAACGTAACGACAACAGGCGGGAAATAAAAAACAATACCGATTTCTTCATTGATTAGCAGAGGTTGTTATGACATTAAACTTTCGCAGTGTTTTACTCAGCATTCTTTTTTGCGCCGCTATTTCGGCCCAGGCCGCCTTGCCGGCTTTCGATAGCGGAGGCCGGCCGGTGCCGTCGATCGCCCCGATGCTGAAGCGTGTTAATCCGGCGGTCGTCAACATTTCCACCTTTTCCACCCGTGAAGTTTACAATCCATTGTTGAACGATCCGTTTTTCCGTCATTTCTTTCAAATTCCCGAGCAGCCCCGTTATCAACCCAAAAGGCAGCAACATAGCGCCGGTTCCGGCGTTATTGTCGATAAGGAAAAAGGCTTGGTGATTACCAACTTCCATGTTGTCAACAATGCCGATGAGGTCTTTGTGTCGCTGATCGATGGCCGTGATTTCAAGGCCAAGGTCATCGGCGAGGATAAAGAATTGGATATTGCGATATTGCAAATCAAGGGCTCGAACCTGACCGAAGTACAACTGGGCGATTCCAACCGCCTGGAAGTCGGCGATTTCGTCGTCGCCATCGGCAACCCGTTTGGTTTGGGGCAAACGGTGACGACCGGTGTCGTCAGCGCCCTGGGCCGTTCCGGTCTTGGTATCGAAGGCTATGAAAATTTCATTCAAACCGATGCCTCGATCAACCCCGGTAACTCGGGCGGTGCCTTGGTCAATCTTAATGGTGAGCTAATTGGCATTAATACCGCTATTATCGCTCCCTCCGGCGGCAACATCGGCATTGGTTTCGCCATTCCGATCGATATGGTGAAAGCGAGCATGGTACAAATTGTCGAACACGGTGAAGTCAGACGAGGCATGATCGGAGTCACCATTCAGGACATAAACTCGGAATTGCGCAAGGCTTTTGATTTGAAACATGGTCAACAAGGGGTATTGGTCACCGGAGTAATCGGCGATTCGGCGGCGGAAAAAGCCGGTTTGAAAGCCGGCGACGTGATCGTCAGCGTCGACGGCAAGGCCACCCGCTCCACCGGCCAATTGCGCAGTTCCATCGCAGTTCGGGAAATCGGTGAAACACTGGCTTTGAATGTGATTCGTGACGGCAAGGAACGAGAATTCACGGTCAAGATTGAAAAACCCAAAGTTTCTACGGCGACGATCAGTCAAAGCAAAATGCTGCAAGGCGTGAAACTGGAGAACAATCCTAAAGGCGATGGGGTCGTCATCGTTGCGGTTGCGCCCAATTCGATCGCCGCCTATAGTGGATTGCGTCCCGGCGATGTGATCATGGAAGCCAACCGTATGCGGGTCTACGACCTGGACAGCCTGGGCAAGGCCTTGAATCGCTCCAAGGATGAGCTGTTATTGCAAATCAACCGTAACGGTAGGTATTTCTATCTGGTGATCCGTTAAAGTCTGCTCCAAACAACGAAACGCCCTGGTTGCGGGGCGTTTCTTCTCCAACCCAAGAAAGAAGGTAGGCACCGATGGCGCTCGATATCGACAGCTGGAACCAACATGCATTGACTAACCGCCTGCAAACGCTGTTGTTGCTCTCGGTGATGGGCGGGTTGATGCTGTTACTGGGATACTTATTGTGGGAGTTGGAAGGCATTATGATACTCGCCATAACGGGCGCCTTATTGTTGCTGATCAATCCCCGTTTCGCGCCTCAATTGATCATGCGTCTGTATGGCGCCTACCCCTTGTCCGCTCACCATGCGCCGCTGATCCATGCCGCGGTTCGCGAACTGAGCCACCGGGCCGAATTAAAGGCAATTCCTTCGCTTTATTATATCCCCAGCAGCATGCTGAATGCCTTCTCGGTCGGCCGCCCCAGTGATGCCAGTATCGCTTTAAGCGACGCGTTATTACGCGCATTGGACGCGGAAGAGTTAATCGGCGTGCTGGCGCATGAGATCAGTCATATCCGCAACAACGACATGGGGGTTATGGGGTTGGCCGATATGTTTAGCCGCATGACCAGCCTGATGTCGCTGTTTGGCCAGGTTTTATTGTTATTGAATTTACCGCTCATTTTGCTCACCGAAACCAATATCAACTGGTTCGCCATACTGTTGTTGATTTTATCCCCGCATTTATGCGCCTTGGCGCAACTCGGTCTGTCTCGCACCCGCGAATACGACGCCGATCTGAATGCCGTGCGCCTGACCGGATATCCCGAGGGGCTGGCGAGGGCTCTGGTTAAAATCGAGCGTGCCCAGGGGGGATGGCTGGAGAGGATTTTCTTCCCCGGCCGTAAAGTCCCCGAGCCTTCTTTACTAAGGACGCATCCGCCCACCGAGGAAAGAGTTCGGCGCATCATGGAACTGAAGATTCCTGAAAATATTTTGCCGCTGCATTTACTACTCGATAGTGAAAGTCTTGCCAAGCTGCTGAATTTGCGACAAGTGATGCGCCGTCCCAGGTGGCATATCAACGGCCTGTGGCATTGACCTGATGCAATATTGCTCAGTCGCATTCCCGGAAATGTTCGCTTTTAGCGACAATTTGTCGCGCGACACTATGTCACATTTTCAATAAGGAAATAGCATTCTAAACTATGCCCAACTCGAACGTGCTCCAACCTCCTAGAGCACGGAGTTATATATCCTTCTTTATTCATGCGGCCGCAGCGCCGCATTTTTTTTGCCCGTTGATAATTCCGAACAGAAATATTGGGAACATTCGACCGGCAATACTCGCCTTGCCGCAATAACAATTTTTTAATTGAGAAACGCCTTATTCTTGGCATTGCCCTCCCTTCTGTCGGCCTTTTTCTATCCATCGGCTGAAAGCATGTTATTTGACTTACTCAGTTAGGGCAAATAACACACTTTTTTCGGAAAAAAGGCTTTTTAAGCCGCTTGATATCTCCATTTCTTAAGCAAAACGTATCTACATTGCAATTAGTTTGCCAAAATCGGCGGCATATTGCCGCGCGACACTATGCCACATTTTCAAAGCTAAGCCTTGTTACTAGACTCTTACCCAACTCTTGTATGCGCTCTCCTCCTCGGAGAACTTGAGTTTATCTATCCTTCCTATTGCGGCCCTTCGGGCCGCTTTTTTTGTTGAGAGGTGCCTCCATGGAAAGAATTTATCAGCTAAGCGATTCAGCTCTACTCGACCATAAAGAATTACATAAACGAACAGCCTTCCACGAAGCCGGCCATGCGGCGGCCATTTACTTCGGCAATAGACAAAAAGATCTTCCTCCTGTGTTTTTCGAAATTCAAATTAGAATGCCGGAAAATAACAATGGCCAATTTTTTGCCAAAGTCATCGACGGACACCTTATTCAAAATATGCCTGTCGCCATTGTCGACAGCCTGTCCGATCTATCCCATGCCGATAAGCATAGTTATCAATGCGCCTACGAAGCCGATATCATGAATTTACTGGTCGGGCCGCTGGCCGAAGCAAAATATGTCGCCGAACGCGATGACGAAGTGTTCAATACTAATCTGATCGACCTCAAGGCTCTGCATAATTATGGTGGCGGTTCCGATGTCGATAAGGCTAATAGCTATTTGAATCTGTTCATCGCTTCAAAACCACAACGCGATAAAAAAATGCAAGAACTATTGCGGTTGGCATATCGGTTTACCGCCCATCCTAGGCATTGGCGCGCCATTTCGGCGCTGGCGGACTTGATTCTTGAAAACGATCAGGAAAAAATCAGTTGTGAAGATGTCATGGTCCTGTTTAACCGCATATCCTAAACCACGGCGCTACCGCGGTAACAAAATTCAGTCAAAGCGGGATTGAAATAGCCTGAAATCTTGCTCATGACATCAATGTTGCCTGGAATGATGCAATGCCCTATAGTCACCGCACTTTAAATTTCGGCACCTTAATACCTTCGCTTTCTGGGAGAAGGCTGGATGAGGGCATCATAAGAACCGAAATTTGAAGTGCGAACAGTATAATGAACTTGTCAAACATGGAGATATTTAACGATTAACCGGCTCATATCTAATCTCTGTAAAAATTCCAACATAAATGTCGATTTGTTTTTTTATCGGTAACGGTTAGAATGGTTTAAGCTTTGCGCTTAAGCTATTACTTAATCACATAACAGTGCCCGTACGTTCTCGGCCGCTTTTTATATTTTATTGCGATTTTCTTACGAAGAGATGAGTAGTAAAAGGGGCATTGTATAGTCATCGCACTCAAAATTCGGCACCTCAATAGTTTTGGCCCGCCGGGGTGAAGCATGATAAGGGTATCGCTAGAACCGATTTTTGGAGTGAGAACGGTATATGAAACGAAGAACGATGAAAGATCAAGCTCCCAAAACCTGCGCCTTATGCAGTTTGCCTGTCGAGCTGGACGCATTTACCGAACAGACCTGCGATAATCAATTATTGTATTTTTGTTGCGAGGGCTGTAAGAATATCTACAGGCTGCTGTATTCCGAGCAGTTAATCGACGCAGAAAAAACCGATAAACAATAATATAGGAAATTACAATGTCGTCACATGCAAACCATGCCGCACATAACGCTATTAAATCCGGCAAAATGGCCGCCAGCGCCGGAATCGGAACCCGCATTCTGCATACTGCCGCCAAACACCCTATTTTGTTGTTCGGCCTCGGTGTGATTGCCGGCGCCTATTTGTATAAAGCAAGACAACAAGTCAATGATGCGGAATCCTGTTGTGCCGATGATTAGCACCCTCTATCCTTGGTGAGTGGAGTCTTTCCATTCATTACATAGTTGCCAACAACGAGGACACCAGCTCGAAATAGCCATCGAGTAGATTCGCTAACAGATCCATTGCGCCAGACTCCAATGTTTGCCAAGGATGATCCAGTAAGAGTGCGATAATCTCGGCGGTTTTGTCTTGCAACTCTTCCACCATCTCCTTCGACAGATTGCCGACCGCGGTCAAATTCTCGGTCATCGTTTGAATTGCTTCGGTCGTTATCTGTTGCGGGTTTTCCACCATATAATTGATGTTGTCGCGAGTTCTGCCGACCCAATCGGTCGTCATGCTCGCTATTTCTTGATAATTTGCTTCGACCTGCGGAATAATATTTTCGAAAAAACCGGCATATAATTCCGTACCATAAATCACCGCTTGATCATACCAACGCGTCAATGTATCCAGCGGCGCAGCATAAAATTCCCTACCCAGCACTGCAGCCTCATGATGAAGTTGAATCAAATTCTCGCGAATCGTCCCGGGTAAACCCACTAAATCTTTTCGAAATTGATTGAGCAGTTGTTGTGTCGGGATATACATCTTATTTTCCAAATCCAGAAATTCGAATGCCATGTGCCACTCCTTTAAGCTACAACAAGAAATCAAAAAAGAATGCGGCCAACAGGCCGCATCAGAGGAAGGATTAACAACTCAAGTCCCTAAAAGGTCGCATACAAGAGTTGGCGTAAGTTTAACGACAGCAAAAATAAACAGGAATGTGGCATATTGCCGCGCGGCAATATGCCGCCAAAATTGGCACAATAAGTGATTGATATTTATATTTGCCCAAATAAAACAGCGGTTAAATTGCGATTATTTGACTGTCATAAAAAAGTTTTGCGCTATTTGCCGCATCCGCATGGGGCAATTAACACAATTTCACAATATCTGGCCGGATGTGGTGTATATTTTCCCGGCATGCATTTATTTTTTTCATTTCGCAAGCTATCGGCATCGGCAGTCATTGCCTGGAGCAATGGCGGCTTCAACAGTCTGTCATGAAAAATGTGTAATATAGACTGTTAATGTTGCAGTAATATAAACAGAAAACTGGATTTTATTAGCATGAAAGAAAGCACTGTAGACGCTAGACTCTCGCCGGAAGGGCATCTGGCCATTTTATCGAAGGCCGAGGTGAACAAATTATTGGATACCAGTCAGGGCGGTTTATACCAATTGCTGCACAATTGTTCGCTGGCGGTACTCAATTGCGGTAATTACATGGATGATGGCAAGGAACTGCTGGAACGCTACCGTTCCTTTTCGATAAAAGTCATTCAGGAGGAGCGCGGTATCAAACTTGAAGTTACCGGCGCTCCGGCCAGTGCTTTCGTCGACGGCCAGATGATCAAAGGGATCAAGGAGCATCTTTTCGCGGTGCTACGTGACATCGTCTATGTCAGCGACGAAATTAACGATAACCCAAAATTCGACCTGCACAGTTCGGAAGGCGTCACCAACGCGGTATTCCATATCTTGCGAAATGCCAACATCATCCAGCCCCGCACCGAACCTAAAATGGTCGTCTGCTGGGGCGGGCATTCCATTTCCCGCGAAGAGTACGATTACACTAAAGAGGTCGGTTATCAGCTTGGTTTACGCGGCCTCAATATTTGTACCGGTTGCGGGCCCGGTGCGATGAAAGGGCCGATGAAAGGCGCCACTATCGGCCATGCCAAACAACGGATCAATAACGGCCATTATGTCGGTATTTCCGAGCCCGGCATCATCGCGGCCGAATCCCCCAATCCGATCGTTAACGATCTCGTGATCATGCCGGATATCGAAAAACGCCTGGAAGCCTTCGTACGTTCGGGGCACGGCATCGTCGTCTTTCCCGGCGGGGCAGGAACGGCGGAGGAAATTCTTTACTTGCTGGGCATTTTGCTGCATCCGGAAAACGCTGAAATTCCGTTTCCACTCGTGTTCACCGGGCCAAAATCGGCTGAGGACTATTTCAAACAAATTAATCAATTTATCGGCAATACGTTGGGGTTCGAAGCGCAGCAGCGTTACAAGATTATCGTCGATGATCCGGCGCGGGTCGCCAGGGAAATGAAAGCCGGTATCCATCAGGTGCGGGAGTTTCGCAAACATAAGGGGGATGCCTATTATTTCAACTGGTCGTTGAAAATCAGCCAAGATTTCCAACAACCTTTCTTACCGACCCATGAAAACATGGCCAATCTGAAACTGCATAAAAATCAGCACCGGCATCAGCTGGCGGCCGATTTGCGCCGCGTTTTTTCCGGCATTGTCGCCGGAAATGTCAAAGACGAGGGGATTCGTGCGGTGGAAAAATTCGGCCATTTCGAGATCAGCGGAGATGCCGAAATAATGGAGCCGGTCGATGAGTTATTAAAAGCCTTTGTCGAGCAACAACGCATGAAACTGCCGGGCAAAACCTATGTCCCTTGCTACAAAATAGTCACGTAAACAATGATCGGCAGAGCATGGCTAACAGAGTAATAGCCGATATACTTGCCATTATTCACTTCGGCTTTATTGTTTTTGTCGTGCTAGGCGGCTTGTTACTGTTTAAATACCGATGGGTCGCCCTGCTGCATTTACCGGCCGTGTTATGGGGCGCATTGCTTGAGTTGAAAGGCTGGTATTGCCCATTAACGGATTGGGAAAATCATTTCAGGCAGGCTGCCGACCAATCAGGATATAGCGGCGGATTCATCGAGCATTATCTGATACCGCTTATTTATCCGCCCGCCTTGACTGAAAATATTCAGATTTTTTTAGGAGTCGCGGTGATTGTGATCAATGTATTCATTTACGCTCATGTGATTCGATCGCTTTCGCGAAAAAATGGCCATTCATTTTCTAAAAAAAAGATTGACCAACAGCGTCAGCAACAGGCTGATCACGATCATTGACGTAATCGGAATAAATACCGTACTGTGTTCGTTTTTGATATGGATATCGCCCGGCAGCTTTCCGAACCAATTGACCAACCAGGGTGCAAATTTTACCGCGAGGCCAGCCGCAACTATCGAACTGCCAACAATTATTAATAATTTTCCGAAATCCATGCCGCTTCCCCTGATAATTAGTATCCAGAGAAAGCATAAAGGGCTTTATCAAGCGATGCAACGGTCGAATACAGAGCTCACATCTTCGCAAGTTATCTTAGTCTGACCGCAATCCAAAATGTACTGAGCTAAATTCAAAATACATTTCCAGTTTTCACGATTGTCGACAAAGCGATAGGCTTCCTTTAACAGCTCTGTCATTTTTTGTTCTTGTTGCGTTGAATTGGAGATGAAAGCCTTAAGATGATCGTACGCTCTCTCGACATCTGAGTAACCACCATAATTGTGCAAGGCTTTAGGATTGATCAGATTCAGTTTGAAAATTTCGTCATCCCTGATCGACACATATTTGGCTTCCGCCAATGGGCCAACCAGTAAATTGATGACATCGGCTTCATAGGCGCATTGATAACTGTGCAGATCGGGATGGGATAAGTCCTCTAAGATTGATGAAGGTAAGTCGTTTAGCAACAAGCCGTCAATGACTTTCGCTGAAAAATGTTGCTTGGCGGTATTGGGTTTATTGATCTGAATTTCAAAGTAAACCGGTGGCAATTGTTTTTGTTTGTTTAGAAGGTAGATGGCTGCGGCATGTCCCGCTTCATGAAATGCTGTTTGTTTATCGAGTTCCTGATGGCTGAGTGGTCTATGTGTTTCTGCATAATAATGTCTGTGCATGGCGGTTTGTCTCTCTGTAAAAGAGCGGCCATGCGGCCGCACGAGTAAGGAATACGCACTCTGTTTTCACAAGGCCTTCGAAAATCAGAAGCGTAATTGATTCTAGTAAATAAGTTAAGCGTTTTAAATGCGGCATATGGTCGCGCAACAATGGGTCCAATTGTTCAACAAGGGTAACTTTTCAATTAATATTGTTTGTTATGTAAGAAACTTATAAAGAGGTCTATAGCATCAGTCAATTCCTTGAAAATGAATCTGTGAATCAGCTCAATTTTTTCTGGAATAGCACGCCTTGCTCCCTTCAAACCTCGGCTGTGCGAGGAGGTCGCCCGGCACCGAATTTTGATTTCCGATGAGTATCAGTATTTTCTTGCCAAAATAAGGTAGAAGGGTCAAGTAACTTATCAGATGCTTGCGGTAGAAATGTGAGCGACAAGGCGGATTTTTACCCTGACCGCCAAGCAAGGCAGGAAGGTAGAAAATGCGAAAGCAATTTTCTACCTTGCAAAATCCGCATTTCCACCATCCTCGCTCTCCACCTGTTTCGCTACTGCCGCATTGCTACAATATAAGGTCAAATGAACTGAAACCCAGAAATTCAAAGTATTCTCGAATATGTTGGGCTTCGCTGTCCCTCAATCCAACTTACCGGACTCAATCAAGGGAATGACGGAAACGGCGTTGCAGCGTAAGGCGATGGCGTGCCGACCGGGACGTTTGGATCGTTGCCCCATTCTGGATAACCGTCGGTCAGCGTTTGTAGAAAAGCCACCAGGGCGGCTTCCTCCTCCGCGCTGAGCCCCAGATTGCCCAGTTCCTCGTCGTTGACGTTCCGGGGGATCTCGGGTTCCTGCCATCCGGCGTTTGCTACGTCGCGAGTATTGTAAAAATGCACGATGGATTCCAGTGTCGGGAAAAAGCCGTTATGGGCATAAGGCGGCGTGATGGCGATATTTCTCAGGCTCATGACCTTGTGCTTGCCGATCTCGTTGCCTTCCGGATCGCGCTCGGCGATGTCCTCCCGTCCGCCCAAACCCAAATCGGGTTCCGGGTTACCGAAAATGTTGTCGTTGCGCGGAACGCCGATATTGTCATAGGTAAAATCGGTGAATAAAGGCGGAAACTCGCTGCCATCCGGAGCGATGGTCGTTTCGCTGACATGGCAGGCCGAACACAGGGCTTTGCCTTCGAATAATTGCAAACCTTTAGTCTCCTGCTCGTTCAACGTGGTTTGACCGATCAGGTAAAAATCGAATTTGGATGTGAAGCGATTGAAAAAACGGCTTTTTTCGAAGGCGGCGATGGCTTGCGCGATTTTATTGTAGATTTCGTTGACGCCGGGGGGCGTTAATTCGAACGGTCGAAATTCGTTGCCATGGCGGTTCCTTCTCTTTCCGTGGGAAAATATCGCCTCCGAGTCTCTAACGGAATAGGTTGGAATCTGTGCTAAATCCAAACCGTAAATTTTCCTGAACGCTTGTACATAGCGCGGCTTTTCCTGTAGCCGGCCGACGACGGCCCAGGCATTCGGCATGGCCATTTCCCGCGGATTCATAAAAGGTTGCTTGGCTTGGTCGGCCAGCGTTGCCGCACGGCCGTTCCAAAATTGACCGCCGATATAGAGACCTTCATTTCCGTCCCAATGGAAGAAAGGACTGAATGCCGCATAGCCGACGCTGGGCGCGTTCAGGACGCCGTGTTGGCCTGCCACGGAACCGGCGGATACCGGCGAACCCGTTAATACGTTTTGCGGATCGACAAAACCGGGCGAAGGCAGATTGATTCCTAACTTGCCCGAGTTAACTTTTTTCAAGCTATGGCAGGTGGCACAGGATTGATTCCTGTTTAATGACAAGTCCTGATCGCTAAAAAGTTGCTTGCCGAGTTTTTCCTCGGCCGTCAGTTGCAACTCGGCATTCGCCTGCCACGGTAGAAAAAGGGCTGAGGCGAAGCCGGCGACGATGAATCTAACTTTGCTTGCTGGCATGACTAAAATTCCAAAAATGAAAATCGTTATCAATTATAAACGATAACGATTCGTATTTGTAAATAAAATTACCGAGAATGTCTTTGCCTTTGTCCTGCAAACTTCGGCAAAATACGCATTAATCAACCTCGCCCTGGCACTAGCCGGCATCGACAGCCTTGCAATCTAGCGGAGTTAAATCATGCAACAAAGCAGAAAACGTATCCTGATCATCGGTGGCGTCGCCGGCGGCGCATCCTGCGCGGCCAGGCTCAGGCGCTTGTGCGAGCATTGCGAGATCGTCTTGATCGACAAAGGCGAACACGTTTCCTTCGCCAATTGCGGTTTGCCCTATTTTGTCGGCGATGTGATCAAGGAAGAGCAAAAACTGTTGGTGGCGACTCCCGACTTGTTTCAAAACCGCTTCAATATCGAAGTCTTGGTTCAACACGAAGTCACCGCGATCGATCGGCAGGCGAAAACGGTCAGCGTGACCAACCTGCAGGACGGCAGCGAGACGGAAATGCATTATGACGCCCTCGTGCTATCCACCGGCGCCAAGGCGATCAGACCGCCGCTGGAAGGCATCGATCTGCCCGGCATTTATGTCCTCAGAACGATTCCGGACAGTCACAAATTGAAGGCCGCGGCGAAAAACGCCAAGCGCGCGGTCATCATCGGCGGCGGCTTCATCGGTTTGGAAATGGCGGAAAATCTCGCCGCCTTGAATTTGCAGGTAACCCTCATCGAGATGGCGAAACAGGTTATGCCGCCGCTCGATCCGGAAATGGCCGCCTATGTCAAAAGTTGTTTGGAGGAAAACAATATCGCCTTGAGACTCGGTTGCGCGGTGGAGTCCTTTCAACAAATGGATAACGGTTTGGTGGTGCATTATGCCGGCGGCCAGGTCGAAACCGACATTGTATTGCTGGCGATCGGCGTGACGCCTGCCTCCGAATTGGCCCAGCAAGCGGGGCTGGAAGTCGGTGCCCGGGGCGGCATCAAGGTCAACAAGACGATGCAAACCAGCGACCCCAGCATTTGGGCGGTCGGCGACGTGGTCGAAGTGGAGGATTTCGTCAGCAAACTGAAGGTAACGGTGCCGCTGGCCGGACCGGCCAACCGTCAAGGCCGGATTGCAGCCGGTGCGATCCTGGAAACCTTTAACCCTGCCTTGTGCCGTAAGTTGAGCTTTCGAGGCGTCCAGGGCACCGCCGTTTGCCAGGTATTTGGCCTGACGATCGCCCTGACAGGAACCAGCGAGAAAGCCCTGCAACGGTCCGGCATCACCAATTATCAAACGATTTATCTGCATCCGGGGCACCATGTCAGTTATTATCCGGGGGCCCAGCCTATTCACCTGAAACTGATTTATCGCCGTACCGACGGAAGAGTCCTGGGTGTGCAGGCGGTCGGCAAGGCGGGCGTGACGCGGCGGGTCGACGTGATCGCCATGGCCATACAAATGGGCGCGACCGTTTTCGACTTGGAAGAAAGCGAGTTATGTTACGCGCCGCAATTCGGCGGCGCCAAGGATCCGGTCAACATGGCCGGCATGATCGCGGCCAATAACTTGCGCCATGATTTGGAGCTGGCCGATTGGCACCAATTGCACGATACTAGCCACGTACTGCTCGATGTTAGGTCCGAGGGCGAATTCGCCGGCGGCCATATCGACAATGCCGTCAATATCCCGTTGGAACAATTACGCAAACGCATCGACGAATTGAGTTCCGAAGAGGAAATTTGGCTCGTTTGCGGCGTTGGCCAGCGGGCCTATTATGCGGTGCGCTTGCTAATGCAAAGAGGCTTTAAGGTCAAAGTGCTATCGGGCGGCATGCAAACCTATCGGTCTTTCGTCAACGCCGGGCTGATCGATTCTCAGACGATAACACCTGCAGGAGGTCAATAATGGGCTGTTGCGACGATCCCACCGAACCGGTCAAAATCAATCGCGGCGATTTGGTTCAGATACAGGAGCAATACGGTAATCTGCAACGCGAATTGTTTACCGGCGACCCGGAAAAAGTGATCCTAAAGGAATTGCATAACGCCAATACCTATCTGCGCGAACTGGCGGCCTTACGGGCTCATTTCGACTCGGTACGGCTGCAGGCGATCGGCATGCTGGAAAAGGACAGTAAGGGGGTGCTGGAAAGGGTTGCCGAGGCAGAGCGGGACAACGAGATTGGCCAAGCGGCCAAATTACGGCTGGAGCAAATCGCCAGCGACAAGGGATTATTCGGAAATTTGTTTAAAGGTTAGGTATGAGCGAATGCGAATGTAGTGTGGATTGCAGTAACCGGGAGCAGTACAAGGTATTGTGGTGGTTGCTGGCGATCAATGCGGTGATGTTCGGCGTCGAGCTGGCCGCCGGTTTGCTCAGCGATTCCACGGCCTTGATGGCGGATTCGTTGGATATGCTGGCCGATGCCTCGGTTTACGCCATTAGTCTTTACGCGGTGGGCAAGGCGGCCCGCCACAAAGCCGGCGTCGCCTTCGCCAGCGGCGTGATCGAAGTCATGCTGGGACTGGCGGCCGGCTTCGAGGTCCTGCAGAAGTTGCTGCACGGCAGCGAACCGCAATCGCTATTCATGATCGGGGTAGGTTCTTTGGCGCTGCTGGCCAACACGATCTGCGTGTTGTTGATCGCCCGCTTCCGCGATGGCGACGTGCATATGCGGGCCAGCTATATTTTTTCCAAGAACGATGTCATCGCCAACCTCGGCGTCGTGCTCAGCGGTGCCCTGGTGGCCTGGACCGGCTCGAACATTCCCGACCTGGTGATCGGTTTCGTCATCGCCATGGTGGTGATCAAGGGCGGGATTCATATTCTGCGGGAATCCCGCGCCGCATTCAAGGATTGCTGAAGCCGCTCATGTCCTCGGTTGTCGCTTGCTCGGCTTGCCGCTGCTGGTGCAAATAGGAGCCGCCGACGATAAATGCCATGACACACACATAAATGATAGAAGCGATGCGCTTGGCTTTCTTCGTGCCGGGATCCTGAAAATCCTGCAGTGGTTGGTACTTGTTTTTGTGCTGCATTTCCAATACCTTGATGACGCTTAATTTGTGAAGAATTATACCCTTGTATCAACAATTTTTTAACTTTACCGAAGCGCCTTTTAGCATCGCGCCGGACCCGCATTTCGTTTATATGAGCTCCCGCCATCAGGAGGGCCTGGCGCATTTACTCTACGGCATCACTCAGGGCGGCGGCTTTGTCGCGTTGACCGGCGAAGTGGGCACCGGCAAAACGACGCTGTGCCAGTGCTTGCTGCAACAACTGCCGCAACAAGTAGACTTGGCGCTAGTATTGAACCCGAAACTCAACGCGATCGAACTGCTGGCGACGATTTGCGACGAATTGTCGATCGACTACAACAAATACCGACAAACACTGAAGCACTTGGTGGATGCGCTCAATCATCACCTGCTGGAAGCCCATGCCAAGGGCCGGCGCACGGTGCTGATGATCGACGAAGCGCAAAATCTCAGTTTTCCGGTACTCGAACAGATCCGCTTGTTGACCAACCTGGAAACCAGTAAACAGAAACTGCTGCAAATCATTTTAGTGGGGCAGCCGGAACTTCAGGAGTTGCTGGCGTCGCCGCAGTTGCGCCAGCTGAATCAACGCATTACTGCGCGATATCATTTATTGCCGTTGAACAGAGCCGAAACCGGTCTTTACATCAAACACCGGCTGGCCGTCAGCCATGGCGATCGGGCCATTTTCAAGCCGTCGGCCATCAAGGCCATCCATCGTTTGTCGGGAGGCATCCCCCGCCTGGTCAACCTGATCTGCGACCGGGCTTTGCTGGGCGCTTATGTCCATAACAGCCGGCGCGTTTCAACCGCCATCGTCAACCGGGCTGCTCGGGAAATCGACAGTCTGTTACTCGTCAAACAACAGCAAAGAAGGCGGATGCTGTTGTTAGCGACCTTGTTGTTGAGTGCTACGGCAGGGGCTTATTATCATTGGCCAGCGCCTTTCGCCTCTCTTTCCGAGATAGCCCCGCCGGCGAAGTCACTTTCGATTCAAGCATCGGCAAAGCCGGAGAACACAGCAACGCTGGCCGCAAGCCCAGTTCCTGCGGAAACGAATGAAACGGAGGATGATGCGGCATTGCCGACCGAGGAAGAAAAAATCGAAACCAAGGCTGCCGAACGACCGGCGGCTAACCTGCTCCAGTATTTGCAACAAACGGAACTTACCTTAGCGCAGGCCTTTACCGATTTGTTGTCAATCTGGGGGTTGCCGCCGGCAACGACGCAACAATGCGAGCAATTGCCGGTCAATTGCCTGGCCGACCAGGCGACTTGGCGCGAGCTGATAGGCTTGAATCGTCCGGTAATCTTGGAATTTGCCGTCGATTCCGAACAAAAACGCCATTTATTACTGGTGGGCATGGACAATGGCCGTCCCGTTTTTCGTCATCAAGGCCGCGACATCAGCTTTTCGCTGCACGAAGTGTTGAACCTGTGGCAAGGTTATTATTTACTGCTGTGGCAATCACCGCCAAGCGGCGTCGATTTGATTTATCCGGGCCAACAGTCCGCCGCCGTGCTATGGCTGCGAGAACAGCTCGATGCGTTATTACCCGCTGCCGAAACAACCCGAGGGGCGGCCGATTACTTCGATTCGTCCTTGCAGAAACGGGTCGTAGCTTTCCAGCAGAGCAGGCAATTGCAGGCCGACGGCATCGTCGGTCCCCGCACGATGATTCACTTGCAAAACCTATCGGCCGATCAATACGGCCCCCGATTACGAATAAGCGATTGACATGTCTTATATACTGAACGCCTTGCGAAAATCCGAACGGGAAAGGCAGAAAAACCAGGAGCAAAACCTGACGACGCACTTGCAGGATGACAATCCCGGCAAAAGCGCTGTCCATGCCTATTGGTTGATTCTACTGATCGTCTTGAATGCGGCGTTATTCGCCTATGTTCTGATCAGATACGACGGCGGCGAAACATCGCTTACTGTTCCGGCGCCGGCAAAAAAACAGCCCGCCTTGATTACCACTACAAAACTACCCGAGCCGAGTGCAGAGCAGACTTTGCCGGGAAAAAGCGCGGAACCACTCGCCGTAGTCCAAGCCGCGCCTGCAGCGGAAACGATTGCCGGCTTAATCGAAAACAAAAAACCACAGGTCACCGACGCAACGCCGACAAAAGCGCAAAATAAAACCGGAGTTAAACAAATGCCGGCTGCGGAACAGGCCGTCTCGCCGGACAGCCAAGTCGTACGGGTAGAGCGCGATGAAACCGATCATTTAATCGGCAAAGTCGTCGAGGCGTCTCTCAAGCATGAGGCAAAGCCATCTGTTGCTCCAGAAAACGCTTCTGAATCAGGTAAGCCCATAGTCGAAAGCGAAATCAACGACAAAAGCGGAAAAGCCGAGAATGATACTCCCTGGCTGGAGGAACTGCCTTCGTCGTTCCGTCGTAATGTGCCTGCAATCGATATTAATGTGTATGTCTATTCCGAACAGGCCGAAAACCGTTTCATCATGGTATCCATGCACAAATATCTAACCGGGCAAGAGATCAGTGCCGGCATGCTACTGAAGGACATTCAACAGGACGGCATCGTGGTCGAATACCGGGGCAGGCAGTTCAAAATCGGGCGGAAATGACGCCTCAGGACATCCGGTCGAGAGCCGCCAAAATGAAATTGACTCCCGCCAGGATAATGAACAAGGGGATGGCAATGATCAAACTGATGACCCAGATGACGGCATCATTGCTTTGTTTTTTCATGTTATTGACTCGAATTACGCCACCATGGCCCGTTCGTATTCATCCAGGCCGGTGCGGTGGATATTTGCCGACTGATTATCTTCCGTCGATGCAGTGAGAAAATCGATAGCCGCAGGGCTTAACTCGGTGTCGGCGCCTAATAATTCATTGTCTACAGTTAATTGAGTTTCCATAGTGATTTACTTTTACTAATCTGTAAGCTCTTAGCAGTTAAGACTGCCCCATTTTTGTAAAAGTTCATTATCGAAACTCAATGTTAAAGTTCGATGACAAAGCGCAAACAATATGCGCCATGCAATGGCGGCCATGGAATTTCGCGTCCATCAGGACATGACGATGCTGCGCCTTTTCGCGCCCCAATTTCCCGGTTTGGCTTCGAACACGCCGGCGCAACGCGTGCCGCATTTAGCGCAACAGCCGTCTTCAGTTAAATTCCACTGGGACAGTTCGTACCAATCGCGGCCGATCAATAGTTCGCCGCAATGGTGGCAATAAGTACTGTCTGCCGCCTTGTTATGCACATTCCCGACATAGGCATAGCGGACACCATTTTTTAACGCAATATCGCGCGCCATCAGCAATGAGCTAATCGGCGTGTGCGGTTTGTCGCGCATTTTCCAGTCGGGATGAAACGCGGAAAAATGCATCGGCACATCCGGACCCAGCTGCTCGACCACCCATTGCGTCATTTCCTCCAGCTCCTGCTCGGAATCGTTTTCGCCGGGAATGATCAGCGTGGTCAATTCCAACCAGACATCGGTCTCGTGCTTGATGTACTGCAGCGTTTCCAATACCGGCTGCAGATGGGAGCCGGTGATCTTGTGATAAAAATCTTCGGTAAAGGCTTTCAAATCGATGTTGGCGGCATCCATGACCTTATAAAACTCGGCGCGAGGTTCGGCGCAGACATAACCGGCCGAAACGGATACCGATTTGATGCCCAGTTCCCGGCAGGCCAGGGCCGTGTCGATCGCATATTCATGAAAAATAACCGGGTCGTTGTAGGTATAAGCGACGCTCTTGCAGCCCGACTCGGCCGCGGCCTTGGCGATCGCCTCCGGGCTTGCCCGGCTCATCAGCGAATCCATTTCCCGCGATTTGCTGATGTCCCAATTCTGGCAAAACTTGCAGGCGAGGTTGCAGCCGGCCGTGCCGAAAGAAAAAACGGCCGTTCCCGGATAAAAATGATTGAGCGGTTTCTTCTCGATGGGGTCTATACAAAAACCACTGGAACGACCGTAGCTGGTCATGACGATTTGCTGATGCAGGTTTTGCCTGACAAAACACAGCCCGCGCTGGCCGTCGTGCAGTTTGCAAAAACGCGGACACAAATCGCATTGAATCCGGCCGTCTTCCAGGGTATGCCAATAGTCCGTTGTGACAGTGCTGTCGTCGATTAATTTACGCATGGTCATCACTTGTATTTTTCACTAAACGGCCTATAACTTTACTACAGATTAGATAAGTGAGGAGAAGATGTCCCACATTATTCGTCAACCCGCCGTCGCCGGCAGTTTCTATCCTGCCGATCCCAAACAACTATCGGCCATGATCAGCCGATTTCTCGATGAGGTAAAACCCGTAACGAAAGCCCCCAAGGCCATCATCGTCCCGCATGCCGGTTACATTTATTCCGGACCGATCGCCGCCTCGGCCTATGCCCGTTTGAAAGGGGCGGCCTACCAAATCAACCGGGTCGTGTTGATCGGGCCGTCACACCGGGTCGGTTTCAGCGGGCTGGCGATCAGCCATGCCGGCAGCTTCGCGACGCCCTTGGGTAATATCGAACTCGATCAAGAAAACCGGGGAAAAATACTTGATCTGCCTTTTGTCGGTTACCTGGATCAAGCCCATGAACTGGAGCATAGCCTGGAAGTGCAACTCCCCTTTCTCCAGCAAATATTAGGTTCGTTTCGCCTGCTGCCGATAGTGGCCGGCGATGCCTCGGCCGAACAGGTGTGCCAGGTCCTGGAAAAAGTCTGGGATGGCCCTGAAACCCTGATCGTGATCAGCTCCGACTTGAGCCATTACCATAGTTACGCGGAAGCTCAAAAATTGGATAAAAAAACGACCGACTATATCCAGGCGCTGCAATATGAAAAGTTGGATTACGATTCTGCTTGCGGCAGAGTAGGGGTTGGTGGTTTGCTGGCTTATGCCAGAAAACACCATTTGCAAGTCAAAAACGTGGACTTGAGGAATTCCGGCGATACGGCCGGCGATAAATTCCGCGTTGTCGGATACGGCGCGTATGTCATTGACTAAAGACAATCAACAAATCTTACTGCAACTGGCCCGACAATCGATCGAAAACGGTTTTAAAACCGGTCATCCGCTCAGTGTCGATTTGCGAGATTATCCACTGGAGCTGTGCAAACAGCGGGCGACTTTCGTGACGTTGGAAAAAAATCACAACCTGCGCGGCTGCATCGGTATGCTGGAGGCGGTTTTTCCATTGGCCGAGGATGTGGCGGAAAATGCCTTTTCCGCCGCATTCAAGGACCCGCGCTTCCCGCCGGTACAAAAAAGCGAAATAGACGACCTCGAAATTCATATTTCGATCCTGAGCGAGCCGGAGCCGATAAGCTTTAGCTCCGAGGAAGACTTGTTGGCCCAAATTCGGCCCAATGTCGACGGGCTGATTCTGGAGGAAGGCCATCGCCGCGGTACTTTTTTGCCATCGGTTTGGGAAATGCTGCCGGACAAAAAACAATTCTTGCGTCATTTGAAAAATAAAGCCGGCTTGCCGGCCGACTATTGGTCGGATACGGTCAAGGTCTACCGCTATACCACCGAGATGTTCGGTTGAGAAAAAGGGTTGGACGCACGCCGGCATATTGCTTTTTATAGCGGCTCATTCGTTTTCTCAGCAGACTTCGGCGCGACGTTTATCAAGGCCCCTTGCTCTTGCTCCGAGCCGCCGATAATCGCCTGATGCCGTTGCAGCAATATTTGTCCGACACGGGCAAAATACGTTCTCGCATTCGCTCCGCCATGTTCGAGGAATTGATAACCCGTGCGCTCCAATTCTGCCGCGGCAATACGGTTGGCCTGCCACTTGCGCTGAAAATCGCCGCTGGTCGAAATCGTCATCAGCAACGCGGCAACAACCGAAAGGGTCGCAGCGACATCTTTTTTGAGCGCCTCGTTGCGAATAAAGGACTCCAGCTTGAGCACTAACGCCGCCAATGCGCTCAGCGCGGCGGCGGTAAAGGTGAATCCCCAATAAATCCCGCTCCAACGCACGGCGTTCGCCCGAGTTTCGCGATAGTTTTGCCAAATTACCCGGGCTACCAAGGATTCGTCCGAGTCGTTGTTCTGCAGCAGGGGGTGTAACGCCTGTTCAAGCGCTTCGCCGCGCGACCAATTACCAGTGCCTTGCTGATAGCACCAAACAGCAACTCCAGTAGCGGCGACGAGAAAGAAGGCAATTATCCAGCGCCTGTGGGGCCAAGATTGAGTGAGCTGTGACATGGGGTTACCTCGGCAAAAAACGAGAAACTTTGCCCGCAATTCGGATACGGAAGTAGCGCTCAGTATAACCAAAAAACCATTGTATTGAAGGGATAAACAGTTGCTTTTTCTTGAGTCGCTGATAACCTCCAATTATCCACAAATATAGGAACGACACGATGCGCTACGCCTTCCTTCTATTGTTGATTTTCTTGCCCGGCTGCACCGGCATTCCCGACGGCGTCGAAGCCGTCGACGGCTTTAATGTATCTCGCTATCTCGGCAAATGGTATGAAATCGCCCGCCTGGATCATCCTTTCGAGCGTAACCTGACCGCGGTCACGGCTGAATACAGCCTGCGCCAAGACGGCGGCATCACTGTTGTGAACAGCGGCTACGACCCAGTCAAGCAAAAACGGGTGTCGGTCGAAGGAAAGGCATACTTGATCGAAACTCCCGAGCAAGGGCGCTTAAAAGTTTCTTTTTTCGGCCCTTTCTACGCCAGTTACAATATTATTGCCCTGGACAAGCAGGATTACCGATATGCCATGGTGACCGGCCCCAATTTGGATTATTTGTGGATTTTATCGCGCACCCCGCAATTGGATGAAGCCGTTTTGGCCGGCCTGAAAACACAGGCAAGGCAACTGGGCTTCGCGGTCGATGAATTGATTTACGTCTCCCATACACCATGAGGGTACACCATCTCTATCGCCGTCAAGCATTGGCCATGACCCGGCAACAGGCTTGGGACTATTTTTCCTCTCCTTACTTTCTGAACGATATCACGCCGAATTTTTTTCACGTTCGTATCGACTCGAAGGTTCCCGAGAAAATATATGCCGGTTTATTGATTTGTTACCGCATGAAAGCCCTATTCGCCCTGCCGATGAATTGGGTCTCCGACATCAGCCATTGCGACGAACCCCGTCGTTTCGTTTACCGGCAGTTAGTCGGTCCTTTTAAATTTTGGAGCCATGAAGTCTGTATAAGTGATAGCGAAAATGGTATCGTGCTGGAAGATATCGTTTATTACGCCATGCCTTTCGGCTGGCTTGGCGAGTTATTCCACAAGTTGCTCATCGGCGATCGCTTGCAGCGAATTTTCACGCACCGGGCGCGCTGTCTACAGAATAAATGGGGGTATCATGAATAACGTACCGCGTTTTGGTTTGATCATGGCTGGGTTGTTACTTTTTTCCTTCATGGCTATCATCAGGCTTTCCCACTCCGCGCCAAAATTGGGGCTGAGCAACGGTAAACTGCTGCCCTGCCCTAAATCTCCCAATTGCGTCTGTAGCGAGAACGAACCGGCGTTGGCCTTGCGCCTGGAAGGATATCCGCCCGAGCAGGCCTGGCAGTTACTGCAGAATATCGTCGCCGCGCAAGGCGGTGAGATTACCGCAAAAAACGAAACCTATCTGCATGCCAAATTTTATTCCAAATGGATGCGTTTCATCGACGATTTCGAGGCGCGGCTGGATCGTGAGGCCGGCCTGATTCAATTGCGTTCCGCCGCCCGCACCGGCTATTACGATTTCAATGTCAACCGCAAGCGGGTCGAGACCATCAGGAAAAAAATGAATGTCTATTTGCGTTCCCAGTCAGGTTGAAGAAAATGGCCAGCAATAAAATTCCAGTCGGCATCAGCAGTTGTTTGCTCGGTGACGAAGTTCGTTATGACGGGGGGCATAAGCGCCACAGTTATATCGAACAAACCCTGGGGCAGTATTTTGAATTTCACCGCTTTTGTCCCGAGGTCGCCAGCGGCATGGGCATCCCCCGTCCGGCGGTGCAATTGCGAGAAACCGAGCAGGGCATCCGCTGCGTCGGCGTCAAGGACCGCAATCTGGACGTGACCGATCAATTGCAGGACTGTTGTCGCCGACAAGACGCCTGGCTGGCCACATTGTCCGGTTACATATTAAAAAAGGATTCGCCCAGTTGCGGCATGGAAAGAGTTCGGGTCTATCGAAAAGATTATCCCCAACGTAACGGTACCGGCCTGTTCGTCCAGCATATAAAATCGCATTTTCCGTTGCTTCCACTGGAAGAGGAAGGCCGTCTGGGCGATCCCGGCCTGCGGGAAAATTTCATCCAGCGGGTATTCGTCTATCAGCGCTGGCGGCAATTGAACGAAAAAAATCCGACGCCTAACGATTTGATGATTTTCCATAGCCGGCACAAGCTGATCGCGATGAGCCATAATCAAAACCAGGCCAGGGAATTGGGGCGCATCGCCGCCTCCGCCGATTCCAATAACATCGCGGACGTCGCCGATCGCTATATCAGCGGCTTGATGCAATGTCTGCACGAAGTCGCGACCCGTGGCAACCATGTCAATGTGCTGCAGCATATTCAAGGGTATTTGAAGAAAAAACTCGATAGCGAGGACAAAAAGGAACTATCCGAGACCATCGAAAAATACCGCCAGGGTGTATTGCCTTTGATTGTACCGATTACATTACTGCGCCATCACTTTCGTAGGCAACCCGACTCCTTCATCGAACGCTCTTATTACCTGTCGCCCCACCCCGAGGAATTGGCGTTATTGAACGATATTTAACCCGAACCTCTTTTTTTCCTTCATTGCCCGGATCGGCGAAAATTAGGTTTTTCGCCATCCGGTTTTTCATTCGATTCAATGTCGATATAATTGTTTTTTAAAAATCGGATGAAATCAATGTCAACTCAACTCCCTGTGCTTGGCTGGCGAGAATGGCTCGCGTTGCCGGAATTAAATCTGCCGCCAATCAAGGTAAAAATCGATACCGGTGCCCGCACCTCCGCATTGCATGCTTTTTTTGTCGATCCTTTCAGACGCGGTAAGCAGCAATGGGTTCGTTTTGGGATTCACCCGCATCCTCACGACAGCGAACTGGCCATTGAATGCGAGGCCATGGTGAAAGATCGCCGGGTCATTACCGATTCAGGCGGCCATAAACAGCGCCGCTATGTCATCGAAACAGCGATGATCATTGGTCCAGAAATGTTTTCGGCGGAGCTAACGCTAACCAACCGTGATACCATGAAGTTTCGTATGCTGTTGGGTCGAACGGCGATGAACGGCCGCTTTATTGTCAACCCGGCTAAATCGTATGTTCAAGGAGAACCGGCCGTCGCCGATCAACAAGATTATTAATAGCAAACTTAATCCGTTGCAAGGCAATTAATTTGCTTTCTAGCGTCCCGGAAACAATATTCAAAGGCCGGGAGCAAACACGATTATTTCAGGAAAAAACGTTATGAAAATTGCAATTTTATCCCGCAACCCAAAGCTGTATTCGACTTCCCGGTTAGTGGAAGCGGCGGAAAAACGGGGACATGAAGTCAGGGTGCTGGATGTGTTGCGCTGTTATATGAACATCACCTCGTTGAACCCGACCATTCATTATCGCGGAGAGGAATTAAGCGGTTTCGATGCCGTCATTCCCAGGATCGGGGCGTCGGTAACATTTTACGGTACGGCGGTATTGCGGCAATTCGAGATGATGAACGTATTTCCGTTGAACGAATCGGTCGCCATTACTCGCTCCCGCGACAAGTTGCGATCCACCCAGTTGTTGGCGCGCAAAGGCATCGGGCTGCCAGTTACCGGTTTCGCCAACAATCCGGACGATATCGAAGACCTGATATCGGAAGTCGGCGGTGCGCCACTGGTCATCAAACTGTTGGAAGGCACGCAGGGGATCGGCGTGGTGCTGGCCGAAACGCATAAGGCGGCGGAGAGCGTCATTCAGGCTTTCATGGGATTGAATGCCAACATCATGGTACAGGAGTTCATTAAGGAAGCCGGCGGCAGCGATATCCGCTGTTTCGTCGTAGACGGCAAGGTCGTGGCCGCGATGAAACGGCAAGGCGCCGAAGGCGAATTCCGCTCCAACCTGCACCGCGGCGGCACGGCGTCTTTAGTCAGACTGACTCCGGAAGAACGCTCCACTGCGGTGAGGGCGGCTAATATCATGGGATTGAACGTGTGCGGCGTCGATATGTTGCGCTCCAATCACGGTCCGGTGGTCATGGAAGTCAACTCCTCTCCCGGTTTGAAAGGCATAGAGGATGCCAGCGGCAAGGACATCGCGGAACTGATCATCAAATTCATCGAGAAAAAAATTACCGCCCTGAATACCGGATCGCAACAGCATTCCCGGACCCGGACCCGCGGCAAGGGCTGATGACATGCCGGGCGAACTGGTTATTAATCAGCAAACAATCAAGGCCGGCAACAGGGTAATCATCGATTTGCCGCTCCCCCCTTTGTATGGGTTGACGCCGATGACCATGCCGGTACATGTCATCCGCGGAAGAAAGACTGGCCCACGCTTGTTTGTCAGCGCCGCCATCCACGGCGATGAACTGAACGGCGTGGAAATCGTACGCCGGCTATTGAAACAACCGGCACTGAAACGTTTGCGCGGCACCTTGATCGCCATTCCGATGGTCAATGTCTACGGGGTCGTTCATCATTCCCGCTATTTACCCGATCGCCGCGATTTGAATCGATCCTTTCCCGGTTCGGCCAAGGGCTCCCTGGCGGCACGGCTGGCCGACCTGTTCATGCATGAAATTGTCGCGCAATGCAGCCACGGCATAGACTTGCATACCGGGGCCATACACCGCAGCAATTTGCCGCAAATTCGCGCCAACCTGGACGATGCGGAAACGCTGGCCTTGGCGCAGGCCTTCAATGTACCTGTATTGCTCAATGCCAATCTGCGCGACGGGTCGCTGCGGGAATCGGCCGCCGAGCAAGGCATTCCGATGCTGCTTTATGAAGGCGGGGAAGCGTTGCGTTTCGATGAAGTCTGCATCCGCGCCGGCCTGCGGGGTATTCTCCATGTCATGGGGCATCTGGGTATGATCGCGGCGAGGAGAAAACAGCGCAAAGCCATCAAGGAACCGTATGTCGCTAAATCCAGTAACTGGGTCAGGGCGCCGGCGAGCGGTATCTTTCGCACTATCAAGCCCTTAGGCGGACACGTTGACGCGCAAGAAATACTGGGGATGATCAGCGACCCGACCAGCAATACCGAAACCGAAGTCATCTCGCCGCATACCGGGCTGATCATCGGCCGTACCGAGATCCCCCTAGTTTATGAGGGCGAGGCGCTTTATCACATTGCCAGATTCGAGGACCATGAAGGCATCGCAGAGCAGGTGGAAACCTTTCAGGACAACATCCTGCCCACCAACGGCAACGAAGAAGAAGCTGTCATCACTTAAATTCGGCTCTTACCTTTGGCCAGGATAAATTTTCACGATAGTGACTTTGTCACTGACTCTTGCATCGCCTCAACCTAATATTGCAATCCAGCCCTTCCACCGAGCCGATTCGTTGTGGCAGAGCTGGGTCGATTTAATTAGATTATTGAGGTGAACAAGATGTTAGATTTCATGCTGAGTATTTTTTCCGGTATTTTTCAAATGAACATGCGCGACCATCACGATATTCCTTTCGCCTTGCCGCTGGTCATGGCCGCGCTGACAGGCTTTATCGTCGGATTTGCTATCTTGCACTTTATCGGCAACGACAAAAAGACGGATGAGGGAAACTAACCCCGTCTCTTGATTTCGTTTGCCCAAGGCAAGTGGAAGCGAAGTGTTTCCAGCTTGCCTGATGCCCTTTGAGAAGGTGACGTAAGGAAGCGTCAACGCATCTTATCCCAATGCTTAACCAGTAACAGTACGATGATGACAGGAATAACGGCCGCGGATAATTCCCAATACCCCATGGCCGCCAGGACCAGTTGATTGCACACCAGCAGCGCGGCGTACAAAAAAGCCGCCCACCGTTTCAGCATCCACAAACCGGCGATGCAAACTAGACTGAGTATTATCGCGCCAGAAAAATACAGCGGATAGATAGCGCCGATATGGCGGGAAACGGGAGAAAATACCAGATTGAGCATTTGGATGGCGTTGATCAAGCCAATAACGCAAATCGCCGTGATAGTCAACGGTTTCGCGGGATTCCAGCGGGCTTGTTCGTTCATGGTATTCTCCTGTTTGCAGACAATAACTCGATTTTTCCCTAAATATTGCCGACAGGCAAGGGTGGGTTTATGCTGATTTATCCGCCATAGTCGCGACCTTATGCATCAGGGTTACGGCTGTTTGGCCAAGCGACTCAATGCCGGCCTGTCGACGATCTCCACCGTTCCCCTACCCAGTTTGACCCAGCCGTAACTTTCGAAGCGCTTCAAATGGCGGGAAACCTCCTCGCGTGCCGACCCTAACTCCGCCGCTAATTCCTGATGCGTTTTTTGCACGATTTCGCTTCCGGCAGCGAGCAATGTATCGGCCAGACGCTGCTCGATCCCGGCAAACAGCACGGTCTCCATTCGACCGATGACATTGGACAAGCGTGCGGAAAAATTACGGAACACGAATTCGCGGAAAAAAGCGGAATGATCCAGGCAACGATGAAATGCCTGGGCGGAAATGACAAACGCCTTCACCGGGCCTTCGCTAACGCCTTCGGCCGGATAATTGTCTTCGCCCAACAGGCAGGAAGTCGTCAACACGCAGGAATCGCCGGGTCGAACATAGTACAATACGATTTCCCGGCCGTTTTCGGCGAGCAATTGCGCCTTGACCGCTCCCTCCAATAACAGCAGATAATTGCTGCAATGTTTTCCGGGATAAAACAGCTTTTCGCCATCCGGAATATCGACCAGCATGGCCGATTCCATCAAGCTTTTAACGCTCTTATCCGGGCAAGCGGCGAACTGGGGAAAATAGGTTTGCCAGAGGTGGTAATTTTTCAGCATATGGGCACTTCTTCAAGATTAGGCATGGTAAGCATGCGATATCTTCCGAATCATACCACCCGCGCTGGAATTATTCGGCAGAAAATTCCTCCACCCTATGCTATGAAGGACATCGATGCATTAGCCGCCACTTAATGCACCGGTTCGTTAAAGTCATCAGGGGTACCAACAGTGAGCTTACGCCCCTGGCTGTTTATATCGTGTTAGATATAAGCATGTTATGGCTTGAAAGACTGAATAGACACTTGCATTTATCGAAGGACTTCCCTGAGCGATTCCGAATAGACGGCATTTATGATTACGCTCCGATATCTTCGTTCCATAACTCGGAAGACGCCTCGATAAAGCGCTTCATCAGGTCGATGCAGGAAGGCTCTTGCAGCACCTCGACGGCGACCCCATTCGATCTAAGGAGATCCTCTTCGCCCTTAAAAGTTTGATTTTCGCCGATGACCACTTTGGGAATCCCGTATAGCAGGATGGCGCCGGTGCACATGGAACAGGGAGATAGCGTGGTGTATAAGGTGCATTCCCGATAGACGCTTGCAGGTTGCCGGCCGGCGTTTTCCAGCGCGTCCATTTCCCCGTGCAGAACGACGCTACCTTTTTGCACGCGCCGATTATGGCCGCGACCGATAATCTTCCCCTGGTGGACAAGAACTGAGCCGATCGGGATACCTCCCTCTCGTAAACCCGTTTCCGCTTCCTCGATAGCTGCCTTCATGAATTGATCCGTCATCGTACATTCCCCCCCCCTGAAGTGTGATGGTCGAGCTCAGCTTAGCCTATCTAGGGTCAATTGGAAAAGCCGTGCTCCAAAAAGAAGGGTTAATTGCTGCGATTAATAGCTTCGTTTGTGAAGCCCTGAGCAATGAAAAGTCGGCTTTACTGTCCGAGCTTCCTCGTTATAGTATTGGCTTATCACCTTTAATAGCGATCGTGGACGGCGTCCACCACCCCCATCACCCGAGGAGGAACCGATGACCACTCTCACCATTAACGGCTCGCGCCGCCAGATCGATTTGCCGTCGGATACCCCTTTGCTCTGGGTTTTGCGCGATACGCTGGGCCTGACCGGCACCAAATTCGGTTGCGGCATATCGATGTGCGGGGCTTGTACCGTGCATGCCGACGGGGAACCCGTCCGGTCCTGCGTGACGCCGATCTCCGCCGTCGCCGGCAAGCAAATCGTCACGATAGAAGCGATAGGGCAGGATGAAACCGGTCGTCAAGTACAGGAAGCCTGGCTTAGCGTCAACGTGCCGCAGTGCGGTTATTGCCAGCCCGGCCAGATCATGTCGGCGACCGCTTTGCTCAAACAAAATCCGTCGCCCAGCGATGCCGACATCGACAAGGCCATGAGCGGCAATTTGTGCCGATGCGGGACTTACCCGCGTATCCGCGCCGCAATCAAACAGGTCGCCGGGGCTCAGGAGGTCGAATCATGAAAAAAACGGAAACTTACACCGGTTTGCCGCTCGATGCCGTGGAGTCGGATGAGTCTTTCAGCATCGTCAACGTCAGCCGCCGCAGTTTTTTAAAAGACCTGGCGCTCTCCGGTTTCGTCTTGGCAGCCGGTTTCCCGACCCTGCTTCGCGCCGACGAAACCAAGCCACCTGCCGAGGCCAAAAAATATGGCGCCGATGCGATGCCGCACGGCTGGGTCGACGATCCGCTGGTCTTCGTCGCCATCGATGAATACAACGGCGTCACGATTATGTGTCATCGTTCGGAAATGGGGCAAGGGATACGCACCAGTCTGCCGATGGTCGTGGCCGACGAACTCGACGCCAACTGGTGGCATGTCAAGGTCGAACAAGCGCCCGGAGACGAGGAGAAATACGGCAACCAGGACACCGACGGCTCGCGCAGCATGCGGCACTTTTTCATGCCGATGCGGCGGGTCGGCGCGGCCGCCCGGCAAATGCTGGAAACGGCGGCCGCCTCGCAATGGCAGGTGCCCGTGCAGGAAGTCAAAGCCGAATTGCACCACATCGTGCATCCCGCGACCGGCAGAAGCTTGAGCTACGGCGATCTCGCCGCCGCGGCGGCGAAGTTGCCGGTGCCGGCCCGCGAAACGCTGAAACTGAAAAAACCGGAGGAATTTCGTTATATCGGCAAGGGCAACTTGGGACTCTACGACGGTCGGGATATGGTGTCCGGTCGCGGCCAATACGGCATCGATACCCGTTTCGACAACATGCTGTATGCGGTGGTAGAACGTCCGTCGGTGTTGGGCGGAAAAGTGCTGCGTTACGATGCCGGGGAGGCACTGAAAGTGCCGGGCGTCGTAAAAGTCGTCGAGCTCCCCAGTAGTCCGTTGCCGGCAGACTACCACCCTTTGGGCGGCGTTGCGGTCATTGCCCGCAATACCTGGGCGGCGATTCAAGGGCGCAAGAAACTGAAAATCGAATGGGACAACGGTCCGCATGGGAGTTACGATTCCAAAGCTTACAAGGCCGAGCTCGAGACGGCCGCCCGCCGGCCCGGCAAGGTCGTGCGCGATAATGGCGCTGTCGATACGGCGTTGCAGAAGGCGGAGAAGCGCATCGTGGCCGAATATTATATACCGCATCTGGCGCAGGCGCCGATGGAGCCGCCGGCCGCGACGGCGCGCATCGATAAGGGGCATTGCCAGGTTTGGGCTTGTACCCAGGCGCCGCAGTTAGCCAGGGAACGCGTCGCCAAATGGTTGAAACTGCCCGAGAAAAACGTGACCCTAAACGTCACGTTGCTAGGCGGAGGCTTCGGGCGCAAGTCCATGCCGGATTACGTCATCGAGGCGGCACTGTTGTCCAAGGCCATGAATGGCAGGGCGGTCAAGGTGGCCTGGACGCGCGAGGACGACTTACGTCATTCCTACTTCCATACCGTCTCGGTGGAGCACCTGGAAGCCGGGCTGGATGCACAGGGAAAAACGACAGCGTGGCTGCATAGGACCGTCGCACCCAGCATTTCCGCAACTTTTGCGGCCGGTAGCAAGCATCAAATGCCGGCGGAATTGGGTATGGGCGTGATCAACGTGCCGTTTGCGATTCCCAATCTGCGTATCGAAAATCCGGAAGCCGAAGCTCATACCCGTATCGGCTGGTTTCGCTCGGTTTCCAATATCCCGCGTGCCTTCGCGATACAGTCTTTCGTCGCCGAATTGGCGGCCGCGGCCGGCCGCGACCACAAAGACTATTTACTGGAGTTGATCGGTCCGCCTCGGCGTATCGATCCGCGCAGCCTGAACGACAGTTGGAATCAGGGCGAATCGCCGGAGATTTATCCGGTCGATACCGGCCGCTTGCGCCGGGTAGTCGAAACGGTGACGGCCGAAGCCGGCTGGGGGCGCAGCCTGCCGCAAGGACAAGGCTTGGGCCTGGCGGCGCATTACAGCTTCGTGACCTATGTCGCGGTGGTGGTGCATGCGGCGGTGGACGAACAAGGCATCCTGACGGTTCCGCGCGTCGACATCGCCGTCGATTGCGGTCCGCAAGTCAATCCGGAACGCATCCGTTCGCAACTGGAAGGCGCCTGCATCATGGGGATGACGTTGGCGCTGCATGGCGAAATCACCTTCAAGGACGGCGCGGTGATACAGGACAATTTCCATACCTATCCATTAGTCAGGCTCGACGAAGCACCGCGCGACATCCGCGTTCATCTCTTGCCAACAGAGGATTTCGATGCGCCTCTCGGCGGTATTGGCGAGCCGGGCGTGCCGCCGACCGCGCCGGCATTATGCAACGCGATTTTCGCCGCCACCGGCCAGCGTATTAGAACGCTGCCGATCGGGGAGCAATTGAGAAAGGATTAGGCGGTTGAGCAATGGCCGGTGCCGATGTAGCAGTTTCGGCGTAGCCGCCGATTTTATATTTTATTGTTTGCTGAATTGGAAGTATTCTTAATGTCGGCTGGCTTTGCTTGACTCCTAATCCCTATTTAAAGCAAATGTTATGAGGACAACTCAAGATTTTTTTTCGGTTCAGTAAGATGCTATTAATGCTGGTTACCAAGCTTTTTTGAGTCCTGGCCCTGATTTTATTGTTGTATTCATCAACGTTTCATTTTATCGAAAGCGGAAGCGTGCTTTCCGTAAAAGAAGCGTTTTTATCTTTTTTGTTTTATGCGGTGTTGACCTCGGTATTTTTTATCCAAACCGTTTGGCTGAAAAATACCAATTACATGGGTGTTATAGGCTCTGTCAATATGCGGCTGGCATGATGGAAATAAACGATTATTGTGAATGATGTTCGGAAAGTTATGGATGGGGCTGTGAATTCCGCTTCAGTCTGGAGGAATGGCTACCGGATCAAACGAACATGTGCCCGGTCGATTCGATTAAGATGTAATAAACGATGATGCGTGGAATCCGGAATAACACCGAAGCCGCCAGCACTTTAGTCCAATGCAGCCCCATGGCGCCGGCAGTCCAGCAGGTGACCGAATAAGGCAGTGGTGTGGTGGCGCCGATGACGACGGCCCAGAATCCGTATTTGTTCACGAAACCGCGTTGCTCTTTGCCGATTTTTCCATAGAGACGTTGAATAAAATGGAACCGGCCTAGCCAGCGGCCAATGCTCCAACCCAGTATGCCGGCAACGACGGATACCACGCCCAGAATGAAAACATAATATAGCCAGCGTTCGGCAAGCGAACTCTTGGCTATCACGACCAGCAGAATATCCGGCAAAAAAGGTGTGACGAATGTGTCGGTTACCAGCAATATCAGGCAGAGACCGGCAAAGCCGATGCGGTCTACCACCCAGTTCGTCATCATGGTCATTTCATGCTCGAACCAAAAACTCAACACGGCCATCATGACGACGATAATCAGTATGCCGGTCAATGTCTTGAGCACATTCTCCCTGATCATGCGTCAGTTATAGAAGTCATGGTTAAGGGTATGGGACGCTCCCTTTCTATTGTTTGCAAAATGTTTGATTTGCTTGAATCAGGTCAAACGAAGAATTATGACTTCTCATCTCGAGGAAGTCGAGAAGGTTCAGGATATCGATTTTTTGGTGGGTGACAATGAAATTCAATCGAATAAAGTGTTAATTTTCGGCTGAAGGCTGAGGGGACTGGGCGATTGACTGAATGATATTTCTCAAATCCTGTTCATTGATCGGTTTGGTCAGGTAATCGTCGAAGCCTGCGGCAAATGCTTTCTTGATAGTATTTTTATCGGCATAAGCACTGATAGCGACCGTTTTTAGATGGGCGATGTTCTTATCAGATTGAATGGCTTTAATGAGAGAGAAGCCATTCATTACTGGCATATTGAGGTCAATGAGGGCTAAGTGGAAATGATCACGCCTTAAATGCAGCAGGGCTTCCTCGCCATTCAGGGCCGAAGTCACCTTACAATTCATCGATTCGAGCATATTCATGATCAACAATTGGTTGATATCGTTATCTTCGACGACCAGTATGCTGATCGAGGGAGCGTTTGTCGCTGTCGGTTTGGCAGCGAGGAGGGCTTGTTCGTTAGCCGTACGGGGTAAGGGTAATTCGACGATAAATTCCGTACCTTGGTTGGTTTCACTATGAATGTCGATATGACCTTTCATCAACTCTACCAGCCTTGCGGTGATGCTCAAGCCTAAGCCAATCCCTTCATGGCTAAATTCGTTGTCGTTGATTTGGGTAAATGGTTGAAAGATATCCCGTTGCTTATCCGCCGGGATGCCCCGGCCGGTATCGGCAACAGATAATTTAAGTATGGCGTCGGCGTAACTCGCGGTCACCGTCACGCCACCGGAATCGGTGAATTTTAGGGCGTTGTCGATCAGATTAATAAGAATTTGGCGTATGCGTTTCTCATCGCCAAACAAAGGAGGATCCAGGTTGTCGATATTCAATCGAAAATACAGTTTTTTTTGATTGAAGCGGAGTGCATAGAGTTTCTGGATATTCCATAGCAATTGCTTGAGATCGAAATGTTGCGGAGAGATGACAATTTTGCCGGCCTCGATCCTGGAAAAATCCAACATATCATCGATCAGTTGCAGCAATTGGTTGCCGCAGTTATTGATGATATCCAGTTTGTTCCGCTGTTCTTCGTTAAGGAGAGGATCTATCTTTAACAATTCGGAAAAGCCCAGGACTCCATTGAGCGGTGCTCTGAGTTCATGGCTGACATTTGATAAAAACTGGTCTTTGGCGTGATTGGCGTTTTCCGCCATTTCCTTGGCATGTGACAGCTCTGCGGTTCGATCTTTGACGATAGCCTCAATGCGGTTATAGCGACCGGTCATCATTAAAATCCCGAGGCTTAACAGGCTGGTAAACAAAAAGCCAGCGGTCAGTACCCACCAGATAGCCCAATGTACCGATGAGTTGCTCAACGAAGGTTGTTGATAAAAATGGAAAATCCAATTATCGCCGTCCGTTGGGAAAATGAATAATGGGATGGTTTTAGCAAAAGAATATTCCTGGTTAACCAGGTTTGTAAAAAGGGTTTTATTTGAAGCCGCGCTTGTGATTTTCAGCGTGATCGGAGTGTCGGCGACTTGATTTACGATGTTTTCGATCAATTCTTCGAGGGATAATTGGTAATTAACAATCCCCGAAAATTGCTTTTTCTCGTCGAACAACGGGGCGGACAAAATAATATGGTTTTGTTCGATGTAACAGTAAATATTGTAATCGGAGGTATGTTCAAACTGAGACGGGTTTTGGACCTTCTTTAACCAAAGCGCATATTCTGGCGATAGATTATTCGTCTGAGGCTGGGTGATCCATTCGATCGATTTAACGCCCGTTAATGTGGAAGTATGATTGCGAAGGTAGCGCCTCAGTTCTTCGTCTTGCGGTCTGTAAGAATAAATATCGCGAATGGCCTTTGCTAGCTGCAGATGGGTTTCGATCTGTTGTTCCAGTGTGCGCGCAAAAAGCGTGACGGTGCTGGCGAAATGCTGTTGCTGCATTTTTTTTTCTTGCTGCAGTACATAGTAAAAAAATAGGACGATAAAGGAGAATGTGATGGCAAGCGGGATGATTAAAGAATAGCGGCGTTTATGCCAAATCGGCTTGTGTTTTTGCAGCAAAGCCAGCGTCATCGGGGTGAAAGTCATGATGCCGATGAGATCGCCAACCCACCAGCAAAACCAATTAATCGTAGCTTCATCCAGTGAAACATAGCCTTGCAGTGCAATGGTTGAGACGCCTATGCTGGCGGAAACAAGACATCCGACAGGTGCGCAGCAAAGCAAGGAGACGAGAATGTCGCGCTCTTTGAGCCAGTCGTTCGGGAAGCCGACATACCGCCGGATCAAGTCACTTCCAATCCAGGTTCCGGCCATGGCTCCCAGACCGATCGTGGCGTAAGTCGGCATACTTTGCCAGGAAAAACCGAAGGTAAAAGCATTGACCAGGGTGTTGCCGATAAACGTAGCGGGTAACACGCGCTTGCCGTAGATTAACGTTACGGCCAAGGCGATGCCGGCGGGCGGCCAAATAGAGCCCACCTTGCTGAAGGGCACTATTAATTGCAGACATAATGCGCCTAATAGGAAGTAAACGGCAGCGATGGCCGCATTCAAAGCGATCGTTTTCATGAAAATAGGGTGCTTCGGATCGATGACAAGAAGAAATTTCTTCTCTAAAAATTCTTGAATTATAGTGAGTTTTTCACCTAAAACGACAATAACAACTCAATCGCAAGGGAGTGTCGAGGCGTAGACCTGAGATTGTTCCATGGCAAACAACAATGAGCCGTTTTTATCCGAAGTCGTTATTGTGTATAGTTCATCTCGACTGGATCAGACTATTTATCTCTTGCAATGAATAAAGAAAAAATCCCCGTTGAACGCTTCCATTGGAATACACCGGCTTATGCCGATGCCTTCGAAACCTTGTTAAAGTGCTCACAAGAGCGGCTGCCCGTTTACGGTAAGCTGGAGGCCATATTTTCCAATTATCCGGGCGACTCGAAAGCGATAGATTGGGGCGCCGGCAGCGGTGATTTGACTTCCTTACTATTGCAGCATTTCAAGCATGTCTATGCCGTTGAGCCAAACCCGACAATGTGCGATTTGATATCGGCCCGCTGTCCCGGCGCGACGGTGTTTAGGTCGTCATTGATCGACCTGATTCCGGAAGAAAGGTTCGATATCGGAATCATTAGCCATGTTCTTTACCATATTCCTGATTATAAATGGGGGACTTACATCATGCATGCCGCCCGTTTTTTAAGCGAGCAAGGCACTTTAATCGTCACCCTGAAAAATTCCGACTCCGATTGTAACAAGATGCTGGAGCATTTCGGCGCGGCGAGCTTTGATTTGTATGCCAGCCTCGAGACGACGATACGACGCCATAAGGCTTTTGATTTCACTTTTTCCAGGGTGCCGGGAGGCATCGAAACCCAATCGTTCGAAGATACGCTGGCGATCGCCCGTTTCATGTTCTGCGATCGCGATTCCGATGCCTTCTCTACCGAACCGACGGAAGCGGATTTCAGGGCTTATGTTCGAGACCATTTCTGGGATGAAATAACAGCCAGCGGCGGATGGCCCTATGACGTCGTGTTTTGCCTGATCAAACGGAATCCATTATTCGGCTCATGAGAATGCCGGAAGCTTATTTGTGCGGACCTTCATTAGCTGCTAACCTGCATCCTCCGCAAAAATCGATCCCAGAAAAAAGATGAATTCCACTACCGTTCAAGACATCGCCAGACAAAGCCGCCTTGCGGCGCGCAGACTTTCATCGACCAGCGAAGCGCAGCGTAATCTTGCGTTGGCGAAAATGGCGGAGTCGCTCGCATCGGCCAAGCAGCGGATTCTGGAAGTGAATGCCGAGGAGGTCGAAAAGGCGCGCCAGGATGGATTGTCCTCGGCGATGGTCAAGCGTTTGACCATCGATGACCAGGTTTTTCAATACATGCTCTCCAGGCTGAAAAAAGTGGTTTTGCGCCCCGACCCGCTGAATCGTGTGCTGGAAGGCCATACCAACCCGAACGGATTGCAGGTTCTTAAAAAATCGGTGCCGATTGGCGTCATCGGCATCATTTACGAGTCGCGTCCCAATGTCACCACCGATGCGGCCGGCGTCTGCATCAAAAGCGGTAACGCCGTCATTTTGCGAGGCGGGTCGGAAGCCTTGCAAACCAACATCATGCTGGCTGATGCGATGAGGGAAGGCGCTGTCGCCGCGGGCTTGCCGCATGACGCGATACAGATCATCCGCAGGCCGGGGCATGAAGCCGTAGGCGAACTGCTGAAGATGGACGATTTTATCGACGTTCTGATTCCGCGCGGTGGTAAGGACCTGATCAAACGCATCGCCGAGGGCACCCGTATTCCCGTCATCAAGCATTACGACGGCATCTGCCATCTCTATATCGCGGAAGATGCGGACCCGAACCACGCGGTCGAGCTGGCAATCAACTCGAAATGCCAAAGCGTTCAGGTTTGTAACGCGCTGGAAACATTGTTGGTCGATGTGGCGTGCGCCGAACAACTATTACCCTTGTTGCGATCGGCCTACGCCGCCAACCATATCGAACTGCGCGGCTGCGAACAGACGCAAAGGTTCTTGCCGGGGATCGCTCCGGCGACGGAGGAGGACTGGCGTACTGAATATCTGGCGCCGATCCTGTCACTCAAGATTGTTAATGGAATAGACGAGGCGATCGACCATATCAACACCTACGGTTCGGGGCATACCGACGGCATCGTCACGCAAAACCTGAATTCGGCACAGCAATTCGAACAACGAGTCGATTCTGCCTCGGTATTGATCAACGCCTCGACGAGATTGTCGGGCGGCGGCGATTACGGTTTGGGCTCGGTCGTCGGCATTAGCACCGACAAACTCCACGCCCGCGGCCCGGTCGGGCCGGACGAGCTGACGACCTACAAGTGGGTCGCCTATGGTAATGGTCATTTGCGCAATTAAAACTTCATAACAGGAAGGCTTCGCAGCTGGTAGTACACGTCGCCATATTCGGGAAAGCATTTCATGCGTTATACCAGTCCGGTACGATGATCCTTACGCCGTCCGCCGGAACATAACCGGCATAGGAGGCGCCAAGGCGATTCGGTTTTTGCGCCGTGGGTTCTTGCGCCCAGGCGTTAGAGAGTGTCACCTTAATCCCCGCTTCATCGCAATAACTGATGAACACTTTAAAATCGAAAATGGACTCGATGCCGACATAATTACCCGCCGGTGTGAATGCCATCACAGGCAAGTCGACATCGTCGAGAAAAGGTCTGGCGGCCTCGTCGCTGTGCCATAACACCTGTTGTTTGGCTATGATAGAATTGACGAGCTGGCATATCAGGTAAATGCGCGGTGTGATATTACCGAGCTTGGTGCCCTGGCCACCTTCGGTAAAATGCCGTTCCAGATTTTCGACATTGTCCCGTTCGGCTTGAGTGACAGAACCCTTTACTGTGCCGAGGGGGCGATGATCGAGGCCGTAAGCGCTGGCGTCATAACTTCCGACAAACGGCCAAATGGCGAATAAATCATAGTCGCCAGTGATGGCATTCAAATACGTCTCGCCACGGTAGGAACGATGTCCTGGCGGATTGGTCATCGCCAGCATGGGTTCGTACGATGCACCATACTTGGGATGATAATGAACCACGGCACCGCCTTTTTCTTGCATCCACCTATTATGCAGCTCGGTCTGATCGAAGTAGACGCCGAATAAACCAGGATTGTTGGGTTCCGGTATCAAACTGTATTTGAATGAGATTCCTGAAGGATGAGTGGCGGTTCCGTCCAAGCGATCGCCTTTCCTGACCGGGTTGATGTAGCCGTGAGTCATCAACCAGTCGATTCGACGTTGCGAAATTTTGAGGGGCGTAACGGATGCTTTCCATCCCTGTCCTTCGTTGTCGAGCACCAAGGCTTCGCGATGCTTGGCGCGGTTGAAGCCGGCCTTGCCCATACCGTATTTATTTAACCGCGGATCTCGCATGACGAAACCGGCCATGGGGCCCCAGTCGCAGGATTTGCCGTGAATACGGTAGCCTTTAGTGTCGTAGCCTTCTTCCAGCAAACCGTGGCAGGTGGGCCCGGTCGCCCTGACGATAATGATACATTGCTGTTGGCGCGCGACAGTCAAAAATGCCTGCATGTGGGGCCTAGGCATTCCGATCGTAAATTCCAGAAAGTTTGCATCGTTGATGTTCATAATATGCCTCGGCAGTTTTTGCAGTTGTAACACATCTTCCATCAGCTAACGAATTATTTTACGCCCGATGCCATCGAGCCGATTTCTCGGGTATTTTGAACGTGCGACCGTTCGCTTTATGTGGTTGCCCCATGCAAAGCTAAGTGTCGGTCGTCCCCCTTAAAATCGCTGAACTCGCAAGCGCACTGGTTTAATAAAGCCGATGGCGAAACAGCCTAAATCAAAGGGGGCAGAATAAATAGATATGGTGATCAGCTCGTGGCATGAGGTGAGGTACGAACCACTCGTTCTAAAACCATCTGCAAGGCGGTCGGTAAACTTCCTCGGCTTCACCGACTACGAGAGCCAACTTCGTCAGCTTGTGCTTCACCGCCTGGCGCAATCCTAGCCACCAATTCAAAATAATCCTGGCGATACTAGGCAATGCAATCAAGGATCAATAAATTAACCGTACCGGCAGCTAACGAATTGCCTATTGCCACAGACGCTTATAACGTGGTTGTCAGCTTCTGGCCGGGACTTGCCAATTCAGCGTTTATAAATTGCGTGTGAGCGTTAGATTTTCACCTTTATCTCTGAGCTTTTTAGTAAAATCAATATCTCGCAATTAACAAAAACGATTGAAATATACAACATTAGTTTTTCATGAAATTTGAGACAACGATTTCCAAATCGCTATCACCGTATTTCCAATAATTAAGAACCTTTGCGTGTCGACAAACTGACCCGATCGCGAGTCGTATTGTCTCGCGGCCAGGCCGGTTACATATTAAAATCGGTACTGACATTAGCAACGGCGATAACCCATTATTCAGTTTGATTGATAGCAACCGATGAGCAAAACCGAAATTTCGTCCGCGTTCGATAGGAAAGAAATGGAAGCTTCCTGGCTGGTGCATGCCTGCGCGCTGGCCAACGGCAGTGTCGCTTTCGGTTTGGCCAACAGTTTGGCCGGCGATACCGTTTTGATCACGGGAGTATCGCTTTACATGATTTACCGCTTGGGCAAACTCTATGGGGTTGCCGATGTCAACGGCAAACAAATAGTCACGCAAATCGTGACTCATTATGCCGCCCCGCTGATCGGCGCAAAACTGTTGTTCTGGGTGCCGGGCATAGGAAACTGGGCCAATGCGTTAAGCATGTCGCTGCTGACGGAAATTATCGGTTGGACCTGTATTCTGCTTTTCAAAAAAGGGGAAAATCCCGACGATCTGAGCGCTGCGGACTGGGAAAGTCTGATTCGCTCGGCCAGGCGACAGGCTAAGCAGCATCAAGTCGCCAACAAGGCGCTGCTCAAAGCAATGACGGTGTCGGAACGAACACGTTTTACCAAATTAAATAAACAGCTTGCCGATGACACACTTTCCAGAGAGGCTCATGAGCGGATTTTTCAGCAGTTGATCGACCTTTATATTCGAGTGTCGTCTCGTGTAGAACTCGATGGACTCGAATAAGGTCTATTTTTCATCGATATGCGACGAGCCGCAAACCGAGCCGGTTAGCCGCCCGGAAATCGCCGAATCCAGGCGTCGATACTGCCGGTGTAAATTCCTCGCGCATTGGGGAAACTCTGTAATGTAGCCGTTCGCTTAATAAAGCCGATGGCGAAACAGCCAGGCGGCGAAGCTCAGCGTGACGAGACCGATGACCGCCAGGGGCCAGTATTGCGACCACAGCATGTCGATGGGGAGTCCCTCGAACAGTATGCCGCGAACGATGATCAGGAAATAGCGTAACGGGTTGATTAGCGTCAACGTTTGCACAGACGGCGGCATGTTGGCGATCGGCGTGGCGAAACCGGACAATATCACCGCCGGAACGATGAACAGAAAAGCGCCGAGCAGACCTTGTTGTTGCGTCACGGCCAGCGACGATATCATCAAGCCGACGCCGATGACCGCGAATACGAACAGGATCACGCCCAAATATAAGGCCGCCAGGCTGCCGTTCATGGGCAGCTTGAACCAATAGACGGCGACGGCGATAATCAACGACGCTTCGGCGACGCCTATGATCAGACCGGGAAGCGCCTTGCCCACGAGGATCTGGAAAGGCGTCAACGGCGTTACCAACAACTGATCGAACGTGCCTTGTTCCCGTTCGCGGGCGATCGACAACGCGGTGACGATCATGGTTACCACCAGCGTCAACAGACCGATAATCCCGCTGACGATGAACCACGGGCTTTGCAGGTTGGGATTGAACCAGGCCCTGACCTCCAGCCGCGCCGGCGGCAGCGGTGTGCGATGCTGTCGTGCCCAGTCCAGGTTGAAGTCGGCCAAGATGCTTTGCATATAATTCAGCGCGATAAGCGCGGTATTGGAATCGCGACCGTCTATCAGAATTTGCGTCTTGGCCTGGCGGCCGGTCGACAGATTGCGGCTGAAATGCGGACCGATACGCACAACCGCCAGAACTCTTTTCTCATCCAGTGCCGGTCTGATCTGGGTTTGGTCGGTCAGGGTCAGGACCAGGTCGAAGGCCGGCGATGCGCTGAAGCGTTTGAGTAAATTCCTGGAAGCGATGCCGGGGTCCTCGTTGTAGACGGCGATCGGCACGCTGTTAAGATCGAAGGTGGCGCCGTAGCCGAATACGAAAACCTGGAACAGCGGCGGCACGATCAACACGAAACGGCTTTTCTTGTCTTTTATCAGGGCCAGAAACTCCTTGATCAGCAGGGCGAAGATCATCGTCGTCACTCCAGGCGCCGCGGGGCTTTTTTAGCGGCCAGACCTAGAAAAAACGCTGCCATCAATAGTAGCGCCAGCGCATTGGGCAGGATAACGGCCCATACATCTCCGGCCAGGAACACGGTTTGCAGGATCGCGACGAAATAACGGGCGGCAATCAAATGAGTGATGCCCTGCACGACGAGCGGCATGCTGTCGATATCGAAAATGAAGCCAGACAAAATAAAGGCCGGCAGGAAGGTGGCGACGATGGCGACCTGGCCGGCCACGAACTGGTTTTTGGCGGTGATCGAAATCAGTAGCCCCATGCCTAGGGCGGCCAACAAAAACAACGTACCGGTCGCCGGCAAGAGCCAAAAAGAGCCGCGCAGGGGCACCTCGAATAAAAAGACCGCCATGGCGATCGATAGCAGCATGCCGCCCATGCCGAGCAGATAATAGGGGATCAATTTGCCTAGCAGCACTTCGGCCAGCGTGGCCGGCGTGGCGATCATTGCCTCCATGGTGCCGCGTTCCCATTCGCGGGCGACGACTAATGCGGTCAACAGCGCGCCGATCAGGGTCATGATGACGGCGATCAGGCCCGGAACCAGAAAATGCTTGCTGACGACGGCGCTGTTGTACCAAATCCGCTGTTCGGCCACGACCGGCAAGGACAAGGAAATGCCGCGCAGCGCCGCCTGATGCGTCAGCCACTGGCTCCACGCCCCCTGCACATAGCCGGAAACCAGGCGGGCGGTGTTGGCGTCCACGCCGTCGACGATCACCTGGATGGCGGGGGAATTTTGTTTGAACAATTCGCGACTGAAATCCTCGCGCAGGCGGATGATGACCCGGATTTTCCGTTGTTGCATGGCGCGGATCGCCGCCGGCATGTCGGCGTAGTGGTGCGGTATGAAATATTCGGAGCCTTCGAAGGCGGCGCTGAAACCGATTGTTTCCGGGGTGCTTTTGGCAATGACCCAGCCGATGGGTACGTGCTTGGCGTCCAGCGATACGCCGTAACCGAACAGGAGCAGCAAAAAGACCGGCATAACGAAGGCGATCGCCAAGCTGCTGGGGTCGCGGCGGATTTGCAGGAATTCTTTGATGATCAGGGCTTTCAGCCGTCTCTGTCTGGCGTTCATCCGCTGCGCGCCTCGACCAGTTGAATAAAGGCGTCTTCCATGGTCGGATCGGGGCGCAGCGACGAGCCGGCCCGGGATTTAATCTCGGCCGGCGTACCGCTGATCAGAATATCGCCTTCGACCATAATGAGCAGGCGGTCGCAATATTCGGCTTCCTCCATGAAATGCGTCGTCACCAACACCGTCACGCCTGCGGCGGCCAGACTTTCGGTGCGTTCCCAGAATTCGCGCCTTGCCAACGGATCGACGCCCGAGGTCGGTTCGTCGAGAAACAGGACTTCGGGCTCGTGCATCAAGGCGCAGGCCATTGCCAGCCGTTGTTTAAAACCCAGCGGCAAGTCGGCGCTGATGCTGTCCCGGTCCGGTTCGAGTTCGAATTGTCGTAGTGCCCAGGCGATGCGCTTTTTGCGCCGCTCACTACGCAGGCCATAGACGCTGCTGAAAAAATCCAGATTCTGTTGCACGCTGAGATTGCCGTAGAGCGAGAATTTCTGCGACATATAGCCGATGCGGGCGCGCGCTTTCGCCGCTGCCGTGCGCAAATCGACGCCGGCCACCCGCAAACGGCCGCTGCTGGCCGGCAATAAGCCGCACAGCATCCGGAAAGTTGTGGTTTTGCCGGCGCCGTTGGCGCCCAGCAAACCGAAAATCTCGCCGCGTCTGACACTGAAATCAAGCTTTTTGACCGCTTGAAAATCGCCGAACCAGCGGTCGACCTGTTCCACCCGGATGACTTCATCCGCATTAGAGTCTTGCGCGGCCGGTGCCGTAGAGGTTTGCGGCGTTAAGGCGGCCGTGTTCCGGCGGCCTTTCAGCAATGCGATGAAGGCGTCTTCCAGCCGTGGTTCGGTAGGGGCGAGGTCTACCAGTGATTCGCCGTCCGTCAGGGCCGGCGGCAGTGTGATAGTTGTCGTGCCGCTAATGACCCGGACATTTCTTCCGTGGATGACCGCATCGATGATCCCCGCTTGCCCGGTGAGGCATTTCTTCAATTCGCGGTTGCCGAGCTTGGGGTGGCTGAGCAAAAAACAACGCCCTTGCATACTGTTCCTGAAAAAATCGGGGCCGTTGAAATCCAAAACTTCGCCCTGGTCCAGTAACAGAACGGCGTCGCAGCGTTCGGCCTCGTCCATGTAGGCGGTGCTCAGCAAGACGGTCATGCCGGCCGTTTTAACCTGATGGGCGACGATGCTCCAGAGCTCCCTTCTCGAAACCGGATCGACGCCGACGCTCGGTTCATCCAACAGCAGCAGCCGGGGTTGGCTGAGTAATGTGCAGGCCAGGCCCAGTTTTTGTTTCATGCCGCCCGACAAACGCCCCGCCAGGCGCGAGACGAACGGTTGCAACCCGGCCATTCGCAGCAGGTCTTTCAGACGTTCGTGCTTAGCCTTTGCAGGGATGCCGTGTAAATCGGCGTAAAGATCCAGGTTTTCGCCGACGCTGAGGTCTTCGTAGAGCCCAAAATGCTGCGGCATATAGCCGATAAGTCGATGAATGTCGTCTACCCTGTCCTTGCTGTCGAAGCCGAACACGTTAATCTTGCCGGAATCGGGCAGCAAAAGGCCCGCGGCCAGGCGCAATAGCGTGGTTTTGCCGGCACCGTCCGGGCCGAGCAGCGCGACGATAGAGCCGGTGGCGACCGTCAGCGAAACCTTTTGCAACGCGGCGACAGTACGCCGGCCCGCGCTGAAACCTTTGCGAACATTCCGGAATTCCAGGGCGGTTTCGTCCGCCGGCATAGTGCTCGCCATCATTCCGGGCAAGTTTGCCGCGCCGCCGGCGACGGGCTCGAAGCAAGATCGATCGATACGGTGACCGGCATGCCGAGGTGTAGTTCATTCTGCGGATTACAGACGAACACGCGAACCTGATAGACCAGATGGGTCCGTAGTTCCGGGGTTTCCACCGTCTTCGGCGTGAATTCGGCGGTTGGGGAAATGAAGCCGATCCAGCCTCGGTAAGTCTTGTCCGGATGGCTGTCGGTTTCGACTCTTGCCGGCATGCCGTAGTGCAACAGTCCCAGGCGATCCTCCGGGACGTAGACGCGAGCCCAGACCGGGTCGATCAGGGCCAGCGTATAAACCGGCGTTTGGTTGTCCGCCATATCGCCGGGCTCCAGGATGCGGTCCTGTATGATGCCGTCGTTAGGGGCATGAATATGGCCGTCAAGCCAGATTTTTTCCGCCAGTTTGAGGTCGCTCTGATAGGCCTTCAACAAGGCCTGGGCCTCGGCGATGTCTTCCTGGCGAGGGCCGAGGACCGCCAAGTCCAGTTGTTCCTGCAAGGCCTGCATTTTCTCCTTGGCGGCGACATATTCGGAACGGGCGCGGTCGACCGATTCCTTGGAGGTGAGATGTTTTTTGTACAGGCTGCGCATTCGGCTCAGTTCCTGGTCGGCGAAGGTTACCGTGGCTTGCGCCGATTTGACATCGGCTTTGGCCTTGCGGATTTCTTCCGGGCGCGTTCCGGCGAGCAGCCGCTCGACCGCCTGCCGCTGAGCCTCGACTTTGGCTTCCGCGCTTTCCCGTCGGTAGTGGAAACGCTCCAGGTCTTGTATCGCCAATAATTGCCCCTTTTCGACACGGTCCCCCTCCTTGGCGTACATTTCCGCGATATGTTCGGGGTCGTGGAAACTCAGTTCCACTTGACGGATATCGATATTGCCGTATAGCGTTAACTGGTTTTCCTCGTCATTGGAAGTGCGGAGGTACAGCCAAGCGCCGGTTGCGAGTCCGACAAAAACAACCAACAGGATGATGAATATTATCGTGTGCCGAGTTCGCATAGTCTATTTCTTGCCCCTAAAAACAAGGATTCAACCTGGCCATGTCTTTCTTGGGAAAAACTAAACCAGTTTCTTAGCATTAAAATTATGTCATTCCAAATTGTTTTGCCGGCAACCGATTAATGGCAGGTTTCGCTCTCGTGACGTTTCTCTTTCGGGAATAGCCCGTTAAGCTATGCCTGTCGAAGGGGCGTTGGTTGTTTCAAATAACGGATCAAAGGCGGCATTAGTCGGTGTAGGCATGGTTATGGCAACTCGGCCACCAAAAGTGAAGGTTAGAAACTATCATCGGTTAGTCTGGCACGTCAATAGACGAACAAACTAACCATTTGGCTGAATATCCAGGTTTTCTTCCTGGTTCCTGAATGCGGTCGCGGAGTAATAGCGGCTTTAACCGGCGCATTCCGTTGAATGAAATGCTTCATTCGGCCAGCCGGTTCAGGCCGAAACGCCTGGCAATGGCCAGTGCTTTATGATACTCCGCCGCGGTGATAAGGCGCGACAGTTCCGGAAATTCTTTGGCCCGGTAGCAAGGGTAGTACTGGTCCATTAAATTGAGATAAGTGTCGCTGGAAATCTCGTTGGCAATGAACTTTAACACCCGTTCCGTCCCGGCCAGTTGGTTCGGAAGGACCAGATGGCGCACCAAGAGTCCCCGGTAGGCGATGCCATTACCGTTCAAGCGTAGATCGCCGACTTGGCGATGCATTTCCCGGACCGCCGCACGGTTGACCCGCCAATAATCGCGTGCATGGGAATAGCGGCGAGCTATCGCCGAATCGCCGTACTTCATGTCCGGCATGTAGATGTCGATGACGCCATCCAGCAGGGCGAGGGCTTCGGGACTGTCGTATCCACCCGTGTTGTAGACCAACGGCAGGGCGAGGCCTTGGTCTGCGGCGAGCAATAGCGCTTCTAGAATCTGCGCCACCACATGACTGGGGCTGACGAAATTGATGTTATGACACCCTTGGCTCTGCAACTGAAGCATTATCTTTGCCAGTCCATCGGCGGAGACTTCGCGGCCGGTCCGCTTCTGGCTGATCTCCCAGTTTTGACAAAACTCGCAGCGCAGGTTGCAGCCGCTGAAGAAAATCGTTCCCGAGCCGCGTTTGCCCCGCAGTACGTTTTCTTCGCCGTAATGGGCGCCGTAACTGTAAACGATGGCGTTCTCGCCGATCCGGCACACCGCTCCGTTAATGCCTTTAATTCTATCGACACGGCAGTAACGTGCGCACAGGTCGCAGCATTGCAGATGCCGTTTGGCGAGATCGGCGCGTCGCGCCAGCTCTCCGTTGGCGAGCAGGGACCGGTAGCCGGCTCGAAAGCCGGCACGGCCCTTGCACTTGGTTTTGTCGGCGTCCTGCCAGGCATTAAGCGTGTCGATCATGCCTGCCTCGCGTCAAACGGGCGCCGACGAATCGTCGTATTTGCCGCTTTGAAACATCGTCAGTTCCCAACGATGTGCCAATTCATCGTGCCGCAGGATGTAGATATCGTTCTCGCCTGAACGCACTTTAAAATAACTGTGCTCGGTCGCCAACCAACGGTCGATCACTTCCTCGATTTCGATCGCCTTGTCGCCCATGAAAAACCGCTGTGGCGTTTCCCCTTCATGGTCATCGTCACGATATTCGACGCGTAGTGTTAATGAAGCCGTTTTCATAGTATTTCAACCGATATTGCTGCACTGTTTAGCCTATGGTAATTTCAATATGAAGTTTGTGGTAGATAGATCGTAAAAAGGCGGTAAATGTTCAAAGATCCATCTCTTGGAAAGCAGTGGACGGCAAATTTAGCAACCATAAGATAATGTTTTGCCTGCGAGCTGTGAGGCGACTGGCGGGTTATATGGGCCTTATCATTTTGTGTCCGTTATTGGGCGCCTGGCTCGACGGCAAGCCGCTGGGGCCTTACCTGCGTTTTCCGCCGATACCCGAGAGAATCCATGCGCCATCATTTTCCTGGTTCGTCTTCTTTCTGATCGCCGCCGCGTCTTTATTGATCCTCGCACCATTTTTGCGCCGGATCATTGTTAGCGCTACTTCGCCATCGATGCCGCGTCCGGCGAATAAACCTTTTCCTGTCTGGGGCTGGCTGGGGCTGGTCATGATGCTGTTGGCGTGGATTGTGGCGTGGAACCGTTTTCAGTGGGTCGAAACGCTGCAGGAATATACCTTCACGCCGTTATGGTTGAGTTACATTCTGGTCGTAAACGGGCTGACTTACTCCCGAAGCGGCCATTGCCTGTTGCGCGACCGGCCGCGCTACTTGCTGCTCTTGTTTTTCGTCAGCGCGTATTTTTGGTGGAGTTTCGAATTTCTTAACCGCTTCGTGCAGAACTGGTATTACGTCGGCATCGCCGATTTCGGACCGGGGCGATATTTTCTTTATGCCACGCTGCCCTTTGCGACGGTTTTGCCGGCCGTTCTGGGGACCGCCGAGTGGTTACAGACTTTTCCGAAGCTAACTGCCGGTCTGAATCGGTTCAGCCCCCTACCCATCATGAACAACAAGGTTCTCGCTGTAACGGCCATTGGCGCGGCAAGCATCGGCCTGATCGCGTTGGCCATTTGGCCGCGGCAGTTGTATTCACTGGTTTGGCTTCTGCCAATTGTATTGGTCATAGGGTTGCAATCGGCCACCGGGAAACCGAAGTTGTTGCTAGAGACCGAAATCGGCGATTGGCGGAGGGTCTGGCTGCTGGCCATTGCCGGCTTGGTCTGCGGCTTTTTTTGGGAAATGTGGAATGCCAATAGTCTGGCCCATTGGCGCTACAGCATTCCCTATGTGCAAAGGTTCGAGATTTTCGCCATGCCGCTGCTCGGCTATTTGGGTTACTTGCCGTTCGGCATTTTATGCGGCCTGTTTGCCGATTTCGTTCTGCTCTCGTCACCGAAAAAGAATGATATAAAGGACCCGCGCACATAAAATTTGAGTCGTCTCGAATTGAAAAAACAGATGCCTTGCCCGCCATCGACGGAATTGCGGCGAAATTCCGTTATTAGAGTAATCGTTTTAAACAAAGCGGATGGCGGTCGGGGCAATCGCGCAACCATCGAGACCGGCGCGACTCAATTTGCCATCATGGACTGCGGATAGGTATGGCGTGCCCGACCTATTTTGCATTAACCCGACTGGATAAAGTGGTAAAACGAACATACCGATGACGAACCTATTTCAGTTAATCCTGCTATTGACGACCCTGTTGATGCTATCGGGTTGTATGGTAGGTCCCGATTACCAAAAACCGTGTCCGGAGCTGCCGGATCGTTGGAGCGGCATACCGGGCGGGAAGGCTCCCGCAGGAGCGTCGGCCGACCTGAGCGTCTGGTGGCGGGCTTTCGACGATCCGGTGTTAACCGCGTTGATTAAAATGGCCCAACTCGGTAATCGCGAACTTTACCAAGCGGAAGCGCGGGTACTGGAGGCGCGCGCACGGCGCAAGCTGGCCGGCGCCGAGCTGCTGCCGACCTCGTCGATGTCGATGGGCGCCAGCCGTACCGAAACAGAAAGCGCCTTGCGCGGGATCAATACGGAACTTTACAGTCACACCCTGGATGCCAGTTGGGAGCTGGATCTGTTCGGCAAGAAACGCCGCGCCCTGGAAGCGGCGGCAGCGAGCGAACAGGCGAAACAGGAGGATTTGCGCGATGTTCTGGTCAGTCTATGCGCCGAAGTGGCGCTGAACTATGTCGACGTGCGCTCCTATCAAGCGCAACTAAGCATTACCGAAGCCAATCTGGCGACGCAGACGGAAGCCTATCAACTGACCCGCTGGCGCCGCCAAGCCGGGTTGACGACGCAATTGGACGTCGAACAGGCCAAGCTTGCCATGGAAAACACCCGGGCAAGCTTACCCGGCCTGAAAAATTCGCTGGAACAAGCCAAACATAATCTGGCCTTGTTGCTGGGTAAGGAGCCGGCCGCATTGAAAAAAATACTGCAATACAGCGGTGATATTCCCTCCGCCTCCGCTGGCGTGGCCGTCGGCATACCGGCCGATTTGCTAAGACGGCGGCCCGACCTGCGCCGCGCGGAACGGCAATTGGCCGCGCAAACCGCGCAAATCGGCGTCGCCGAGGCGGAACGCTATCCCGATTTGACCCTGTCCGGCTCCATCGGCCTCAAATCGCTGGAATACGCCAGTCTTTACACAGCGGGTGCCAAAGCCAGTGAAGTCGCGGCCAGAGCGATGCTGACCCTGCTCGACTTCGGCCGCATCAACAGCAATATCGCGATACAAAAAGCGTTGCGCGAGCAGGCCCTGGGGTTGTATCAACACACCCTGCTGACCGCTCTGCGCGATGTCGAAAACGCGTTGACGGCCTATGTCGAGGAATCCAAGCGGCTCGAGGCCCTGCAAGCGGCGGCGCTGGCCGGCAAGGAAGCATTGCAATTGGCCAATTTTCAATATGCGGCAGGATTGAACGATTTTCAGGCCGTGTTGGAGTCGCAGCGCGCGCTATTGAATGCGGAAACCGCCGTGGCCGTCAGCAAGGCAGAAATTACCTCCAATATCATACGTTTATACAAAGCCCTCGGCGGCGGTTGGCATAACGAGGACAGCCAGGAGCAACAACATCATGAATGACCAGAACGATTCGTCCCGACCGGCGATCGGCGAGGTGATTGGACTCGATGAAAAAACTCACCGGCGGCGCGCGAAAAAATGGCTGTGGTATGCCGGCATCGGCTTGGCGGTCGTTATCGTCGGTTTGCTCTTTGTCGGCGGCAATGGCCAAAAAGTTCGCTACCAGACCGAAACCGTGACCCGCGGCGACCTGACCGTGACGGTCAGCGCCACCGGCACGCTGGCACCGCTGAATGAAGTCGAGGTCGGCATCGAAGTCTCCGGCACGATCAAATCGGTGGAAGTCGATTATAACGACCGGGTCGAAGTCGGCCAGGTATTGGCAATGCTCGATACCACTCGTTTGGAGGCGCAGGCCTTGCAAGCAAGAGCGGCGCTGGAGGCAGCCCGGGCCAGGGTGCGCCAAGCCCAGGCCACGGCCAGGGAGGCGGAGGCACAATTGGCCAAACAGCTTGATGTCCAAGAGTTGAGCGGCGGCAAGGTGCCGTCGCAATACGATCTAGATGCCGCCAGGGCCACGTTGGATCGCGCCCGTGCCGACGTGGCTTCGGCCAAGGCGGCGGTAACCCAGGCGCAGGGTACGCTGGACGTCAATCTGACCGATCTGACCAAGGCGGTGGTGAGGTCGCCGATCAACGGTGTGGTGCTGGCGCGCTCGGTGGAGCCTGGCCAGACCGTGGCGTCGCAGTTCCAGGCCCCGCAGCTGTTCACGCTGGCCGAGGACCTGACCCAGATGGAACTGCAGGTCGATATCGACGAGGCCGATGTCGGTCTGGTCCGGCCCGGCCAGCCCGCCCGTTTCACCGTCGACGCCTACCCGGACCGCGATTTTCCGGCCGAGATCACCCAGGTGCGTTACGGTTCGGAAACGGTGGATGGCGTCGTGACCTATAAAGCCGTGCTGAGGGTCGCGAACCCGGATTTGAAATTGCGTCCGGGCATGACCGCCACCGCGATGATCACGGTCGAGCAAAGAAACGCCGCGCTGCTGGTTCCCAACAGCGTGCTGCGTTTCTCGCCGCCGGTTAAGGACGAGCAAGAAACCGGCAGCCGCGGCTTTTTGGACGCGCTGCTGCCGCGCCGTCCGCGTTCCCGCGCTCAACGCCCGGCCGCAGCGGCGAACGGCAGAACCCAACAAGTGTGGGGCTTGCGCGACGGCGAACTGGTGCCCTTTACGATCACCAAGGGGGCGACCAACGGGCTCGTGACCGAGATCGTCGCCGGGGATGTAACGGTTGGCTCCGAGCTGGTTTCAGGGCAGATGAACAAGCAATGAACGGGGGGGAAGCTTTATTGGCGTTGCAACAGGTCAGCAAGGTTTACGGCAGCGGCGAGGCCGCGATGCATGCCTTGCGCGGTGTCACCTTGCGCGTCGAGCAAGGCGAATTCGTCGCGGTGATGGGGCCGAGCGGTTCCGGCAAGAGCACCTGCATGAACATTCTCGGTTGCATGGACCAGCCGACGGCAGGGCGCTATTTGTTTCAAGGCGTCGATGTCGGCAAGCTCGGCCGCGACCAGCGCACCTTGCTGCGGCGTTATTATCTGGGCTTCATCTTTCAGGGCTTCAATCTGCTCAATCGCACCTCGGCCCTGGAAAACGTCGAATTGCCGTTGATATACCGGGGCATGCCGCCCAGGGAGCGCTATGCCGCCGCTTCTCGGGCCTTGGAGACGGTGGGGCTGCGCGGCTGGGAGCACCACATGCCCAACGAACTGTCCGGCGGCCAGCAACAGCGGGTGGCGATCGCCCGCGCCATCGTCACCCAGCCCTTGTTGTTGCTGGCCGACGAACCGACCGGCAATCTCGACACCAAGCGGGGCGAGGAGATCATGGCATTATTGACCGGCTTCAACCGCGACCACGGCATTACTATTCTCATGGTCACGCACGAAGCGGAAATGGCCGCATACGCCAAGCGCATCGTGCATTTTCGCGACGGCCTGATCGAAAGCGATCAACAACAAGCGGAGCAAACGTTATGTTAGGCGTGGCGTTTCGGTTGGCTTTTCGGGAATTGCACCGTAACCTGATGCGTTCGATTTTGACGATGCTCGGCATTATCATCGGCGTGGCGGCGGTCATCGTGCTGGTGACGCTGGGCAGCGGCGCGACCCAGCAGGTGACCGAGCGCATCGCCAGCCTGGGCAGCAATTTGTTGATGATCACGGTCGGCAAGCGCATGGGACCGGGGCAACGGTCGACGGCGCCGGCGTTTAAGCTGGCGGATGCCGAAGCGATCGCGCGAGAGGTGCCGGGGTTATTGGCGGTGGCGCCGCAAGCCACGACTTCCGCCACCGCGATTTATGCCAATGAGAACTGGAACACGCGAATCACCGGCAGCACCGACGCCTATTTCACGGTCACCAATAATCAACTGGCGGAAGGGCGCTTGTTTACCGCCAGCGAGGCACGTTCCGGCGCCGCCGTCTGCATCATCGGCGAAACCGTGCGGGAGAAATTGTTCGGCCGAGAAAGCCCGCTGGGTACGCGGATGCGTCTGCAAAAATTGTCCTGCGAGGTCATCGGTCTGTTGCAAGCCAAGGGCCAATCCAGCATGGGAACGGACCAGGACGATATCGTCATCGTGCCGTTGCGCACCTTCCAGCGCCGCATCGCCGGCAACAACGACGTCAGCCTGATTCAGGTGTCGGCCAAGGATGGCGTATCCACCGAAGAGATCGAACAGGAATTGCGCCGGCTGCTGCGCGTGCGCCGCCATTTGTCGGCACAAGAAGAGGACAATTTCAATATCATGGACATGAAGGAAATCGCGACGATGCTGTCCGGTACGACGCAGACGCTGACTAGCTTGCTCGGCGCGGTGGCGGCGGTGAGCCTATTGGTCGGCGGCATCGGCATCATGAACATCATGTTGGTCTCGGTGACCGAGCGCACCCGCGAAATCGGCATACGCCTGGCGATCGGCGCGCTGGAAAAAGAGATCTTGTTGCAGTTTCTGGTCGAGGCGGTGGTGTTGTCGTCGACCGGCGGGCTCATCGGGATCGTGCTGGCGCTGTTGACGTCGGCCGTCCTGGCGAAGGTGCTGCTGGTTCCGTGGGTGCTTAATCTGTCGGTCATCGCCCTGGCCTTCGCGTTTTCGGCCACGGTTGGCATCGTCTTCGGTTACGTCCCGGCGCGGAAGGCGGCGCGCATGGACCCGATCGAGGCCTTGCGGCATGAGTAGTGGAAACGAGGTGCTGCGTTGGATTTTCTAATCTAATCATCGATAAATTTCATCGCTTCCCGCCACCAGGGCTGCAGCGGTAAGGTGTTGTGGCTTGCGCCGGCAAAGCGCCAGAGCTTTTTGGGGCCAGCCAAGCTGTCGAATAAAGCCAGGCTGTTGCGGGCTGGGATGATCTCGTCCTTGTCTGCCAGCACCATCGCAACCGGACCTCGATAATCGATCAGTCTGGAAATGTTATCGTAGCTATCCAAAAGCAACCAGCGCGCCAGGAAATACCAATAATGATGCTGCGCCACGTTGGCCATCGAATCGAACGGCGTAATAAACAGCAAGCCTTTCACCGGAACTTCTTGCGACGCGACGATGCCGGCGGCGACGCCGCTGCCGAGCGATTCGCCGCATAGGAACAAGGGCTCGCCGAATTCGCGCACGGCCAGTTTTGCGGCGACAATACCGTCCCGGATCAAGGCCGACTCGGTAGGCGGGCCTTGGCGCGTGCCATAACCCGGATATTCGGCGACGATGATGCGGTAGCCTAGATTATGCAAAGCGTCGATGAAGTATGTCCGATGCACGGCGGAACCGGCATTGCCGTGAAAAACCAACACCGTGCCTTGCGGATTTGGTGGCGGTGTTTTACTGGTCAAACCATGCAATTGGTTGGCGGAGGGCCAAGGCTTTAAACTTAATTCCGTGAGTTGGGCTTCCTGCTGGCGTTGGCTGAAGGTGCTCGGGAAATACAGCAGTTTGCGTTGCAGCAAGAAAACCGCCAGTAACAATAATAAATAGAGCAAGAGAAAAGTCGTCATTCGCCGAGTCTTCATACATAAGGAGGCCGAAAGTGGCCAGAGGTAGCCGTCTTAGACAAGCAATGCTTATGCGCCATCCGAACGTTACCTACTCAAAGCCATCGAAACGCAATGGCGGGCGACCGGCCTTGTGCCGCAACCAGTTCGCCGCGTTCCGCACCGACGGTCGCCGGATCAACCAGCGTTCCAGCCGATATTTGCCGGGGAAATTTAACAACAGGATGCCGACAAACATCGTCAGTAGTCCCTGTCCCGGTAAAAACAGCATGGCGATGCCGAGCGCGATGAAAAGCGTGCCGACGATGTTTTTCAGCACTAGCCCCAGCCAACGAAAGGCTATGTGCCGGCTTGCCCATGGCAGAATATGGCGTTTTTCCTCCGAGAAATAATCGACCGGGATGCGTACTATCAGCAAGGGAATGAGAAACATTGAGACGAGTAGCGAGAACAGACTCAACAAGCCCAGCGCCAGCAAGGCGGTTTCGTCGTTCCAGATTTGCTCTACGAGTTCGTACCAGGACAATGCTTAACCTCGAAAATGAAGAATCGGTCAGCCAGGGCAGCCATGAGAGGCTATACTGCAATGATGTGTTGCGTCCCATTGGTTTGCATCTTAATCTTATTAGCGCCGCACTTCAAAATTCGCTTTCTTAGCCAAGCATTACCTGATCGGCGAATCTTTTGAGGGTTCAAATTCTGAAGTGCGAACAGTAATATTGTTGTGCAAAGGCAAGTCGTTCGTTCTCGCAGGATAATGAAGGTAAAGCATTGTTCCAATCCAGTCATATCGAGCCATGAATATTCCGAATTTCTACGTCGAGCCCGCCCATTACCCAGTCGACTCAGAGGAGCTGCGTTATGTGCGCAACGCGGTGTTCGTCGAAGAGCAGAACATTCCGCCTGAAATCGAATTTGACGAACTCGACCGGCAATGCCATCACGTGCTCGCGCGCGACCTGGAGGGCCGGCCGATCGGGACCGGGCGCCTGTCGCCGGATGGCAAGATCGGCCGCCTGGCGGTCCTGCCCGGCTGGAGAAAGCAAGGGGTCGGCGGGTCATTGCTGCGCGCCATTATCGACAAGGCGCGCAGCCTGGGATTGACGACGGTCCATGCAAACGCCCAAGTCACCGCCCTGGCTTTTTACCGAAAGTTCGCCTTCGCACAAGAAGGCGACGAATTTATCGAGGCCGGCATCCCTCATCTAACCATGCGGCTCAAGTTGCGACCGGTGGATAAGCCGCCTCGTCCGGCTCTTAAGCTACGCTCGCCTTCCGTGCCGGCCGCGCGTCTGGCAAGCATCGAAGCAACTTTGCAGAGCACCGTGCAACTCATCGCCGAATCGCGGCGCCAACTTTGCATCTACAGTCGCGACCTGGAATATAGCCTTTATGGCCAAAGCGAAGTCGTCGAGGCCCTGAAGCAGTTTGCCCTGCGTAGTCGCGGCGAAAGCGTGCAAATCATCATTCAGGACCCGGCGAAGTTACGCGGCCGATCTCATCCACTGTTGGATTTGGCGCAAAAATTGGCATCTTTTTTTCTGATCCGCACGCCCCTCGAAGAGGAGGACCTGCAATATCCTTCGGCGTTCGTCATCAATGATCGCGATGGTTATTTGTTTCGCTTGGCCGGTAACCGCTTCGAGGGACATTGGAGCCCCAATTTGCCGGCCCGGAACCGCCAGTTACGGGAAGAATTCGAGCGAGTCTGGCAACGCTCCCGCCCCTGTAGCGAATTTCGGGCGCTGGGATGGTAGGCACGCTAAATTAATCATACAAACCAGGAGAGTAGATGAGCAGTTTGTTTGACCCAATTAAGATTGGAGACATCGACTTGCCGAACCGGATCGTGATGGCGCCTCTGACCCGCTGCCGCGCCAGTGAAGGAAGAGTGCCCAACGAGTTGATGGCCGAATATTACGCGCAACGCGCGGATGCCGGTCTGATTTTAAGCGAGGCGACCTGCGTTTCCGCGCAAGGCGTCGGCTATCCCGATACGCCGGGCATTTGGTCGGAGCGGCAAGTCGAAGGCTGGAGCAAGGTTACCGAAGCCGTGCATGCGACCGGCGGACGCATCTTCATGCAACTGTGGCACGTCGGCCGGGTGTCTCACCCCGACCTACTTGATGGCGAATTACCCGTCGCCCCGAGCGCCATTGCCCCGGAAGGCTTTGTCAGCCTGTTGCGCCCGCAGCGGGAATTCGTCACGCCCAGGGCGTTAGATAGCGAAGAAATCCCCGCTATTATCGATAGTTATCGCAAAGCTGCAGAGAACGCCAAACGGGCGGGGTTCGATGGCGTCGAAATCCATGGCGCCAACGGTTATTTGCTCGATCAGTTTATGCAAGACGGCACCAACCGACGCACCGATGCCTACGGCGGTTCGGTGGAGAATCGCGCCCGGTTGCTGCTGGAAGTCACCGATGCCGCCATTTCCGTCTGGGGAGCCGGACGCGTCGGCGTGCATTTGTCGCCGCGTGGGGACAAGCATTCCATGAGCGACTCGAACCCGTTGCAGACCTTCGGTTATGTGGCCGAACAGCTGGGGAAACGTAAGGTCGGCTTTATCTTCACCCGCGAATTTCGAGGTGGCGACAGCATCGGTCCGGCATTAAAAAAGCGCTTCGGCGGCGTTTTGATCGCAAATGAAGACTTCGACCTCGCGCAAGCGCAACAGGCGATTGCGGCCGGCGAGGCCGATGCGATAGCTTTCGGCAGGAAGTTCATCGCCAACCCTGATTTGGTTAAACGGCTGCGACTGAATGCGCCTTTGAATGCCCAAGACATGGAGACGTTCTATGGCTATGGCCTGCCGGACCCCGCAGTGGGCTATACGGATTATCCGACTTTAGAGGAACGAGGGGAGGCCATGTCCGGTTAACAAAGCCGCTTGCGTAATGACTATGGCATGCATTGATTCAAAAGTCTAAAACTTAGAATTCGATCCTAAGCTTTCTCGTCTCGATGATTGCGGGGCGTCGCGTTCGCCAATGCGCTAGCGGCATCGTGCCAGCCTTCGCAGCTGTTGCGGCCATGACGTCCCTTGATTAAATTGAGCAGATATTTGGCTTTGGCATAAATTTGAAAAAATAGAAGAATAAGCCGCCGCTTCCTCCGGGAGATTGGCGACTGGGCGCATATCAGTTTGTCTTCGTATATGCCGCCGTCGATCATCCCTACCGACCCCCAGGCATAAACTGAAACCTTTGCGCCCAAGGGAAGCCGCGGGCCAAGGACTACCGCATCCAGAAGGTCTCCATCCAAACCGATGCGCGCGGGAATCGAGCCGTAGTTAAATGGGCAAGGCACGGGAGAGATAAAATCCAATTTTCCATTGGAGCCTCGTTTCAAAAAGCTGCCGCGCGGTATCTCAATGATGACATCGACCAAAGGAGCCTGTTTGTGGAGGTAAGTAGAATTCACTGATAAAAAATACATGTCGTTTTTTTGATTTTATCAATGATATGAACTGAATGGATAAATAAAAACCGTAAGTCACATTCCTTTACAATAGCCGTTGTCCGGTTTCGTAATTTTGGCAGTTCTAGCTATTAAAACTTAACTGGTTGTATTCCATCAAAATTGGATGGATGAGTTCGACCCAAGGGCCCCCGAATAGGGCATAAGTTGCAATGGTAAATAAGCTGCCGTTAAAAACGTAGGTGCGATTAGCTTGCGTAATCGCACATTTCGAGGGCATCATTCCTCCGATTACGCTATCGCTAATCGGAGCTACGCTGGCTGAGTGGCTGGCGAAAGGTGTATGGTTGTTAATCTCATGGCAGTCTCCAGAAATGGACTAAAGAATGTCCACTTCAGATAATTGCAGAAATTATGTCCAGTCTTTTAGACAGGATGCCTTGCTGAGGCCGCTGATTACACGCTACAAACCCTTCGGCACCATACTGCTATACATAAAAGGAAACTTCACATAATGGCCGAATTGTGACTGTCTTTATCTGATTACATCCAACCTAATTTATAAAAATATTAGCTCAAGTCGCGGTCAATAAAAGAGTCTACGAGGAATGAAAACTATCAAATAGTGGGTTACATGGCTAAAAACATCCAGCCTCAAGTTTCGAAAATACGTGTTGCAAAATCCCTCATTTGGGATGTCGATATCGGCCGGGCTGAAAGTAAAATGGAATGTTTTACGCTTGCCCGGCGGGGATGGAGGTAAAAGGGGGCGATAGTTTAGTCGGTCATTTTTTTGATAAAGACATAGGCATAGGCCACTGAAACGCCAAAAATTCCGGTAAGTAGAATGTCTATAAACATAACTGTGCTCCTGGTTGAAATTGTTTTCATTCTTCTCTAACGCATAGAGACGTCGATTACTGTTAATGCCATTTCCATGCCAATCGTCTTACGGCGTGTTTTTCGTGTAAAAGAAAAGCGTTTTCTGTCGGTGGCCCGAAAGATAAGTTCATCAAATCAATGATTTATAAAACGGCAGAAAGGGGCTTATTTTGCTGCCCGTAACCAGAGAATAATGATTCTAAAAAGGAAAAAGGTTGAAATAAACCGGTCCGCCGGTTTATTTCAACCAATATGGTCTTTTGGCGCCAGCGACTATGCCGTTCGCCATCTACAACAGGACATTTAAGGAAAAGGCCATGCAGAAATGAAAAAGGAGTTACAAGTTAATAGAGGATTGCCGGATGAACTGAACGAACAATCGTTGTTGGCGTTGTTTCGTTCCGCTGAGGACGAGAAACTGAAGGAGTTGGCTGAAAACGAGAGCAATTATACTGTTTGCCGAAGAATGAATGGAATCGGTCATGCGGCGGGTCTTAAATATCTGCCCTTACTCATGCGGAGACTGTCAAATTAACAGGAATGCCTTGCGTGTCCGGTTGTGCCAGGATGGCCGCCTGCTCCAGCAAACCTCAGAGAGGGCTAAAGCGGCGGCACGGCCTATAATGCAATATTTTTATATCCGATAGCGTTTCGGGACATACTTACCTTAATGCCAACCGCCATATTGCTTGGTTGGGTCGCCGCGAAAACCGGTCGAGGTCTTATTGGCGTCTGGCGCATTGACCGTACTATCGGCCGCTAAAACCATATTGCTGTAGGTATAACCGCCCAGCTCCTTGGCACGCTTGGCTATTTTCGTGGTGTAAGGAGAAATGTCGTAGACAGACACCATTTTGGAAACGCCTACGGCGATTAATGGCTCGGAAGCGCCTTTTGGACGGATGCTCAGAACAATCGGCAATTTAGTGCCTGCGGGGACTTCCACTTTATAGTGTTTATCGTTCTTTAGCTCCGTCGTTGCGACAGTGCGACCGGAACTATCGGCGACTTTGATTTTTCCTTCCAGAACCGGTCCGTTTTCATCGGTTACCACGCCTTCCAAGACCATGTTTTGCTCAAAGCTTTGTTCCGGAACTTTGAGCGCGGGACTTTTGGGTTTTTGGCTATCGCAAGCCACTAACAAAAAACTGCTCATAAAAAACAAAGCCAGTAGGCCTTTCGAGATATGATTTTTATGATAGTGATACATAGCATCCTCCTCTGTAAGTGAAGGCGTTTAAGAACGCTTCGTAAATATAATTTGGAAAAGCTTAATCGACATTAGCTCGCTACAGCGCATATCGATGTTTCAATCGGGTTATAGACTAAGCAAACCGATTTGAATTCAACGCCGGCGTGAATGTCGCTAAGAGGCAACCTAATCGCTAGGTCTAGCAAGCTGACATCTTGAAACAATAACTCGCTCAAGGCAATTTTTGTTGCAGATAGCGGATTGTCATCGGGAAAATGGCATCAATTCTCAGTCTTGATTGGCTTCTATAATTTCATAAGCGTAACCCCAGGTCATCGAGATACGGCTAGGACGGCTAGCTCGAAAATTAGAGTATACTAATGTTTAAACCAAGTAAAGTTCTGGGTTATTTTTTCCTCGAAATGCCTCACTGTAATGATTCGTGATTTCCGATAATTCACGTCTCTAGCTTTGTTCGCGCGAAAATGTAATCGGCGACAATTTCGTGGAACAAAACATTTCAGGAGGTAACCGATCATTTATAATTGAAGGCAAACGGCTTTTCAATTGAACGTTCAGAGTTCATTCCAAGACAAGACATTCCGTGCGAACGACAAAGTAGTTATGAAAATAGGTATACAGACCTGGGGGTCGAACGGCGACATCCGCCCGATGATCGCATTGGCCGATGGGCTGCAAAAAGCCGGACATAGCGTGACCTTGGTGGTGACCAGTCTCGATAACAGACGTTATGCGAAAGAATGCGGCGATTTCAGCATCGCCTATCGGCAAGTTCCCGAGCATATGGAGTTCGATCTGGAAGATTTTGCCCAACAAACGTTTCGCATGAATACGGCGCAATGGTTGGTCGCTTTGCTCGATGCGGCGTTTTTCCCGCATGAACAAACGATTTATCAGGCGGCCAGGCAACTGGCCGAGGAAAACGACTTGGTCATCGGCCATCATTTTCTCTATCCGTTGAAAATCGCCGCCTTGAAAAGCAATAAGCCGTTTTACAGCGTGACGTTTTGCCATGGCGTGATACCGTCCGCCAGCGTTCCGCCCTTTCGCTTCCCCGATCTCGGGCGCTGGCTGAATCCGTTGCAGTGGCGGTTAATGGACTACGCCTTCGATTTCATTTTAAAAAAACAATTGACCCGACTGTGGAATCAGGAAGGCTTGCCTGAGATCAAGCATGTCATGACCGACCTGCTCAGTTCGGACCAGCTCAATCTGATCGCCGTCGATCCGGTGTTTTGTCCCAGCCGCAGCGAATGGCAGCCACGTCACCAGGCCTGCGGTTTTCTCAACTTGCCCACGGACCAGGACGATTGGTCGATTAACGACGCACTGCAACAGTTTTTAAATGACGGGCCAGCTCCGGTTTACATGACCTTCGGCAGTCTGCAGCAGGCCGTTCCGGAATGGAGCATGGAATTGTTCACCGAGGCGGCACGCTTGGCCGGTTGCCGAGCCATTATCCAGGCCAGCTCGAACAACTATCCGGAAAACAGCCGCCAAGGAAATCTTTTTTTCATCGGCCGGCATCCTCATCAAAAACTGTTCAAACACTGCGCGGCGGTCGTCCATCACGGCGGCGCCGGTACCACCCATTCCGCCACCCTGTGCGGCCGGCCGTCGATTGTCATTCCTTTCATGGACGAGCAATTGTTTTGGGGGCGGGCCGTCGAAAAACTCGACATGGCGACCAAGCCCTTGCCGGCCAGAAAAGCCGACGCCGCGCAATTGGCTTCGCGAATCAAAACCATACTCTCAGACGACCGTTATCGCACCCATGCTGAACAAGTGGGTGAAATCATCAGCCGAAGGCAGGGGGTGAGAAACGCGGTGGATTTGATACTGAGAAGAGCCAGCCCAAAAGACGATTGAATCGAACGCGATCGGCCGTTATGGAGGGCATCAATTGGCGAAGACTAAGCGCGCCGTAATAGACTGGCTTGGTAAAACACTGGAGTGGGATGGCGCGGACCATGTTACCATGCCGCTCGTTGATCAAAAGTTAAGCGGTATAAAAGATGGATGAAGCTGATAAATCCCTGCAGGCCTACGACAAACTACAACAAAGCGTTCCCTCAATCGGATTCCTAAGCCGAAAAAAAAGAATCGCGGCCTACCTGAAAGTCACTGGCTTGGCGCAGCGCATGATAGACGAGCAGGAGATAAGCGAGGAGCAGGCGTTATATTTATTGTCGATATTGGCGCGTAAATGCGCGCCTTTCCAAAAGGCGATGATGATGACGGCCCTTAATTTGGCGAGTATCGACCGCCGCCTGCTGCAACCGGTGGCGTTTAAGTACGCCAACGAGTTTCGCTGCAGTATGCAGTTGTTACCGGTCGGGGATGACGAATCGAACGAAACCTGAATATTCGTCCGGTAGTCAGTCGGTTGGGCTAAACATGAATGAAGCACTACAATTTATAGCCGTGTCTGAATGTTGGGCTTCGCTATCGTTTTGCTTAATTTCCCGAACTGGCTGTGTCGTTATAGGGATGGTCGACCAATAAAACAGCGGCAACCAGCGCGCAGACATATAGATCGTTTCTGGGAGCGCCTTCCACGGCAATTTGTTCTACGCTAGCGAATTCCCAACCTCTGGAACGGTAGATATCCTCTAAACAAACCAGCGATTTTTCCAGTGATTGTTGCTTGCTCAAATTGACGTCCCCATGTTCGATGATGATTGATGCCTCGCTCGTATCCTGGTTGATACCGACTAACAAGGAAGCCGCGACATTATGGCTATTTGACGCCGCGAAAGCATAAGCCATGGGCAGGAAAACGCCGTTGTCCGTATGGCTTGCCAGTTGTTCCTTGCTATTGACGATCTGCCAATGGGGCGGGATAAACGACGACGCCTTAATGGCGTTGGCCGCAACGATATTCGCATCCCGTTCCGCCGCGTCGAAAGCCGAAAGCTCCGTTTTTCCATAGCCTATGCCCGAGGTGAGGTAAGCCTTACCCGTTTTCTTGTGCCAATCATGCATGGGGATTGATTCCTTCCTGGTTATTTGTCTCTTGGTTGCATAACGCTTCGAATGTAACACGAACTGGATTCTAAGCAAGTGGTATTATCAACTCATACCAGCTAAGCGTGTCTTGTCCGATATAACGGCGCTGGTTGTATGCCGATATTTCATGGGACGGCGTTTACGTCAAGAGAGTAAGGCAATACCGTACTGATTGCGAAACGATCGAGAGTAATGGTTTGGATTTGTTGGACAGCCAGTCATCGCCGCAATCCTTTGCTCTATCAGGCACGATAGAGCCAAACATGGCGCGGAGTGCCTTCGCGGGCCTGCAAGGATGGCGGCATAGGTTACGCAATCAATGCCTCGATAAGCAAAGCAATTGACTGACCCGAGGCTGGAATCTAAACTCATTACCGCAATCATGCTAAAGCGATCCAGCCACCAGAGAGGTCAACATCATGATAATCAATCCGCTTACTGTTGGTCCCATTGTCGGTCATGCCGATGCCGATCACGTCCGCCTGTGGGGACGCGGCGAACTGGAAATCACGTCGGCCGGAAAACCGCGCAGGTGTTTCGGTGTCGCCCGGATTCGCAAAAACGGCGATGCCGATTACAGTCCCGCCCGTTATTTCAAGATGAACCCGAACTTCGATATGACCGGCATCGCCCTGTTTCACGATTTAAAGGCGGATACCCCATACGAATTTCAAATGGGCTACTTTTTTGCCGAGCAGGAGCTGACCGAACTGGATGCGATCACCGACATAGACTGGCGCAACGCCGACCAGGGACGGTTCCGCACGGCCAGCAGCGATCCGAAGGCCACCCGCGAATTTATCTTCGGCTCCTGCCGTTATCTGCTGCGGCTGTTCGGCGGCAGTTGGTTCGACGACCGCGGCGACAAGACATTCCTGTCCATCAACCAGCAGATCGAAAAAGGTAAAAAAGTCGACAAGCTGTTGATGGTCGGCGACCAAATCTATGCGGATGACCTCAATTTCCTGGCGCCCGATGCGCAATTGGACGAATTCCTGCGGCGCTATCGCGACGCCTTTTCCCAGCCCTATATCCGGGAATTGATGAGTCAGGTCCCGACCTACATGACGCTGGACGACCATGAGATCGAGGACAACTGGCCGGCACTGGCCAGTCAACGGGACATGATGCTGAAATATCCGGCCGCGATCCATTCCTATCAGGTCTATCAGATGAGCCATAGTCCGCTGCTGAAACATGACGGCAAGGGTAAATTGGTCGGTACGCCCGATTGTTTTTATTACCAGTTCAGCGACGGTTGTTGCGATTTTTTCGTGACCGATACCCGCACCGAGCGGGAACCTGAGGTGGGTGCTGATGAAGGCGATATAATCGGCGAACAACAAATGCTGGCATTGCTCGATTGGCTGGGCGACGGCTCCGGCAAAGCCAAACTAATCGTTTCCGCCGTGCCTTTTTTTCCCGACACGCAAAAGGAAAACGAGGACAAATGGGGCGGCTTCCGCAAACAACGCGACCGCATCATCGCTTTGATCCGCGCGAAAAAAATAAAACGCGTCGTCTTCCTTTCCGGCGACGTGCATTGTTCGATGGCCGCCGAACTCAATATCGGCACCGCCGACAAACCGTTGGCCATTTATTCGGTCATTTCCTCATCGTTTTACTGGCCTTATCCGCACATGAAACGCCGCCACTTTCAACTCAGCGGCCATGTCGCCTCGGCCGATGACAGAAACGCTTATCAATTGGGCAAAATCAGCGAGGTTTATTCCGGCGACAACTTCACCCGCGTCAAAGTCACGCCGAAAACGCTGGATATCAAGGTTTATGAGCGCAAGGGCGAGTTGTTGCAGAAAATTCGTTTTCAATTTTAATCTCCCTGCAGCCCCGCTCGCCAATTTTCAAAAGTTTTCCAAAACCTATTGAGGCGGAATAATTGAGTTGCGAAAAGAGACCGAATCGGAAATATTTCGGGTTTCCGATGTTTCTTTACAACTTAGTTATCCATCCGCTTTTGCCGAGCTGGTGCGCCAGTCATAACCAGTGGTGAATATTCTCCTCCGGTTTGGGTAATTACCCCCGGAAACAGTCAAGGACTATTAAAAAACCAGTAAATTCAACGAAATAAAACTTGGCATGGTATCTGTATTGAGATTGATGACAACAAGAAAGTTGGAATTGATCTCAGGAGAATATCATGCAGTTGTTCAATTCATTTTCTCAGATCGCACATGAGACGAAGAGACTGTTGAGAGGCTACCTAGTCGCTCCCGGTTTCAGTGTTGCGCAAACGGCAACCGGGCGTGAACAAGCCCAGGAATTCTGCTTCAAGCTGCCAATTCCCTATGGCCAGGGACCTTGAACTTAGCCCGCTCAGACTTTGAGCAGCCCATTAGTCGATTGACCAAAGTGATTTAAACGATTACCGGGCGCTTTAGCACGAAACGATCTGGTTGCTGGAAACCGGATTTCATTTCAAGAGGAGATAGTGTCATGAATACAAAAAAATTAATCAATACCGTAACAATCATTACCTTCATTTTCGGGGCCACGGTTCTTTCCAAGGAAGTGTCGGCAGCCCAAGCGAATAACGGCGAAAAAATGCTGGAACAGATTTCCAAGGAGGGGCGGGAAGCGGCCCGCGAAATGAAGTGGTCCAGGGTCGCCATGTTTGATGGAAATATCGATCAGGCCAGCAAGTTATTGACGAAGGCAAAGGAAAATCTGGCCAAAGTTGAAAAGCAAGAGCCGCAGTTAGTCGTCACCGTCAATACCGAGGAAAAGCTTGGAGGGAAAACGATCGGCCAGCAAAAATCGACGATGACCAATGATTTGATTCCGATCGATGCCGGTCTGTCTTTGGCGGAAGATTATGTCGCCACGCCGGAAAAGAATGAAAAAATCAAACAGGCTAACGAGCATTTGAAGAAAAAAGAGACTTCGAAAGCCGTCGAAGTATTGCGCGAGGCGGATATCGGTGTTTCGGTTTCCCGGGTACTGATGCCAGTCAAGGACACCATCAAACATGTCGATAAGGCGATTGAATTGGTGGGCGAACACAAATATTATGAAGCTAACCTGGCGCTGAAAGCCGCCGAAGACGGGTTAATCGTCGATTCGGTATTGCTTTATCAACCGACAGCGGCTACCGGTTCTTGAGATAAGGCTTTGTTGCTGGCGACTATCCACCCGGATTATTTCCGGGTGGATTTTTCAGTTTTTTACGATGTTTAAAAAAAGTCGTGGTGCTTGCTTGCGCACTCTCGGGATAGAGTCGAGGGTTCGGTCCGGACGGCAAAAGTCTGTGATGCTTAACAGGCATAAGGAATGACGGCTCGTCGAAGACCGCTAAGTAGGTGGCCGACTGCATCGATCGTTAAACGGAGGATAGCATGACAAATTCAGAATTAGCGTTTCCCCGTGTCGTTATCGTTGGGGCGGGTTTTGCCGGGCTTGCGGTCGCCAAGAAACTGGCCAATCAAGCCCTGCGGGTGACTCTGATCGACCGGCACAATTACCATTTGTTCCAGCCATTACTGTATCAGGTCGCCACGGCAGAACTGACCGCTTCGGAGATTGCCGTTCCGATCAGGCATATTCTCAAAAAAGCACAAAATATCGAAGTCATTCTTGATGCCGTCAATGACGTCGACACGCAAAACCAACTCGTGACAACGGAAAGCGGTAAGCAATTGCCGTATGACTACCTGGTTCTGGCCGCTGGCGCGCGGCACAGCTATTTTGGTCATGACCAGTGGGAAAGGTTTGCGCCTGGCCTGAAAACGATTGAAGACGCCCACTTGATTAAAAACCGTATTCTGTCCGCCTTTGAAAGAGCGGAAGTCGAGGCCGACCCTGAATTACGCCAAGCGTTGCTTACCTTCGTCATCGTCGGCGGGGGGCCGACCGGCGTCGAGTTGGCCGGGGCCGTGGCGGAAATCGCCCGCAAGTCGATGGCCCATGAATTTAGGCATATTTCGCCGGAATTGGCGCGCATTATTCTGGTCGATGCCGGTCCGCGCGTGTTAGCCGCATTCGATGAAAAGCTGTCGCGCAAGGCTTTGGCCGATTTAAAAAGTTTGGGAGTCGAAGTGCTGACCAACACGCCGGTGGAAGGAATCGATGAACTTACCGTGCGCTTGGGCGATCATAACATCGCGAGCGAAACGGTGATCTGGGCCGCCGGGGTTCAGGCATCGCCCGCGGCTCAGTGGCTAGGGATAAAAGCCGAGCGCGGTAATCATATCCCGGTTGACGATAACATGAACGTGGCCGGTTTTGACAATATTTTTGCCATTGGCGATACCGCGAGTTTCATTCCGGCCGGAAGCGACCGTCCCTTGCCTGGCGTGGCGGCGGTCGCCAAGCAGCAAGGGCACTTTGTCGGAAAATTCATTCGGGCCAAAGTACTCGGCAACAAGCCGCCGCTGTTCCGTTACCGGGATTACGGCAGCATGGCCACGATCGGTCGCAATAAGGCTGTCGTTTGGCTTAACGGTTGGCGAATCACCGGTTTTCCCGGCTGGCTGTTGTGGAGCGTCGTCCATATTTACTACTTGATCGGCTTTCCCAACCGCTTTCTGGTCGCCTTCAATTGGTTTTGGAATTATTTAACTTCGCAGCGGAGCGTACGCCTGATATTCGGTATAGAAAAAACTAAATCATAGCTTTCGCCTGGGATGTATCGGGCGAAACGAGGACGAAAGAGGGTGCATGTATGACAACAAAGACGATGATGCTCTGGCGCAAATTAATGCTCGCCGTTGCGCTTGCCGCTGGCTTGATTTTTCTTAGTCATGAACTAAAACTTCATCTGCCGGCTATTGAACAATGGGTCCTCGGTCTCGGCTATTGGGCGCCTCTCGGCTTCATCGTTTTGTTCGCGTTGCTGACGCCCTTGCTGGTTTCCGTCGATGCGCTTTGCTTTGCTGCCGGGTTATTGTTTTCATTGGCCGCCGCCGAGTTTTATATGATCCTCGCCACCTACCTTGCCGCCACGGTCATTTTTTTGCTGGCGCGTCATTTATTTAAGCGTAAAGTGGAAAGCTTTATCGCGCAACGACGAAAATTATACGATTTAAACGGCTCTTTGCAACAACATGCCTTCAGGTTGATGTTGTTACTAAGACTGACGCCGTTACCGTTCGCCTTGCTCAGTTATGCGTTTGCCGTCGGCCCGGTTCGTTTTTGGCCTTACCTGGCCGCGACCAGTGGTATTTTAGTTTACAATGGGACGCTAGTGTATTTGGGCTATGCCACCAAACACCTGGCAGGCTTAATCTCCGGCGACAATACGCATGTCGCTATTCCGCATTCCCTGTTAATCGCCGGGTTGTTGGCGACATTTGCGATATTGTTTTATGTGTCCAAGCTTGCCGGCAATACGCTTAAGGAATTAAGCGGCAAAAAATAATTCTTTAATATTTCGACAGCGAGAACATTACGGATCTTAACTTATGCTGAACCAGATAAAACTGTTTTTCGAGCAGCACATGGCGCTTCCGCCGGTGCAATCAGACGAACAAAACTTACATATCGCATGTGCGGCGCTGTTGATCGAAATGATGCACATCGATGACGAGTTGCAGTACGAAGAACAACAAACGATCGTCGCCAGACTGGAAGAGTTGTTTTCCTTGACGCGGGAACAAACCAGCGCCTTGCTGGAATTGGCCGAGCAGCAACGCAATGCCGCAACCGATTACTTTCAGTTCACCCATTTAATTAATCGGGAATTTTCCAGCGAACAGAAAATTCAGCTGATAGAGGCGCTATGGCGGGTCGCTTACGCCGATGAAAAGCTATGTATGTACGAAGAACACATGGTACGAAAGGTGGCTGACTTGCTACATGTCTCTCATCTCGATTACATCATGGCAAAAAACAGGGTTAAAGCCGAACTGGCGTAAGGCTGAGGATCGAACGTTACTTTGCTAGGGTCGATCTGTTTTAGTCTGTGTTTCAATGGCCTAAGGCGATTAATAGCAAAGTTTGCAAAACCTTCGCCAAAGGCGTTTTGGGCCGTGATTCGGCCGGTCACCGATCCTGTGTTTGTGTGTCAACTGATTTTCTTTTCGACGGAATGTAAATATAAACGAGCAGGACAATGAACGAGAGCGCCAGAATCGCCCAGGTATAGTTCTCCACATAAGCGACGATCATCAGCGATAACCCCAGAAAAACGCCGAGCAACTGAAACAACCAACCCGTGGTGACGCCGGTTTGAAAAATCGACAAAGCCAATATCAGCAATAAAATCATGCCGGTTGTTTCATTGTTGAAGCTGCCGATCTCTTCGAGAAAAAACGTCAGATAAACCGCGCCGAACAGGCCGATCCAATATTGTATCTGCTGCATTAGCAAGGTCATGAATTTTATGTTCTTATCCTTGGCGGACTGCCATTCGACAAATAAATTGCAGCCGTAAAAAATCGGAATCATCGCCAGCCAGTACCATTTACTCCAATAGCCGAAGGCATCGGTCATCCCTATGCCCAATAGGGAAAGGAGTAGCAGAAAAATCAAAATGTAGCCGTCGTAGCGAATGACTCTGATCTTGCTATGGAGAGATTGTTGAATGGTCAATAAACGGTCTTTTGAAAACATGGACATAACCTCATTGTGACGGTGAACCTTGCAAAACGACGCTTTTTCCCGACAAAAACAAAAACGGTTACTGCTCTGCAATTATGCCAAGGATTTAAGCATCATGTTCGAATGTATTTGCTTAAGCAGGAATCAAGCCATGAAAAAACTCCTCTTTTCCCTGTAAATCGCCAAGCGCAGAGGGAGATTGCCGGTTAATTGGGGTATATTCACCAATTGGATTTGGGGAATATCAACCAACGTTATCGGGCAAATGCTTCCCTACTGCTTTCCTGTCAACGGTTTTGCTTCTATTCAAAACGGGTTAAGCGAGTAATTGAAAGCGAAAACAAAGAGTTACGGGGTCGAGGCAGGCCGATGACATAATCGAGCCCGGATTTGCAAAAACTGTACAAGTTATGGAGCGATATTTGCTGATAATACAGAAAGGGGTAAAAATTCGATTGAGCCGGTGCGGTTTCGACAATGGGACAGCAGGTATCGTGGCCAAGGTTTAAATTGTTAATCCTCTAGTGAAGATAACATCATCCGTCAGCTGTGACAGTCAGCCCTCGCCATACTTGTTCCTGGGCGAGGGCCACCTTTTTCCAAAAGGCAAGCGAAAAGGCTTGCTAGGGTATTGCAATCGAACAGTGTTTTTTGGCCTTGCGGACTTGCACTCCAGGAAATACTGAATTAATCGGCATTTCCTTAGCTAAACTTGTCGTGAAAGGTAGATTGATTAATGGTCCTATAATGAAGAGCCGAGAACGCCATGAAATTTTATAAAGCAAGCGCTTTGTCCTTATTTCTCAAAGCCCTTCAACGAGCGTTCATTCCGCTTATCGCCCTGGCAATCGCTCTGCTACTACTGACAGTCCGGATGGATAATACGCTAAGGCTAGTGGGTTTCACCGTCTTCCTACCGGTCGTCATGCTGGGGCTTTTTGATGTGTTACAGAAAAAATCGGCGTTGCTGTGCAATTACCCCGTGGCAGCCCGCTTGCGTTGGTTTTTTTATGACCTAAGGCCTTTTTTCAGAGCCTATATCGTCGAAGACGATCAGGAGGGGAAGCCTTATAGTCTTGAGGCGCGCGAACTGGTCTATGCCCGGGCCCAAGGCAATATGAGCGCCCATCCATTCGGCACCGAATTGGATACCGATTCCTACGAATATCAGTGGATCACCCATTCGGTCTCGCCCGAGCCGAATCCCGATAGCAGTCCCCGCGTCTTGGTGGGCGGGCCGCAATGCTCGCGACCTTACAGCGCTTCGATCTTCAATATTTCGGCGATGAGTTTTGGTGCCTTGTCCGGGGCGGCAGTGAAGGCTTTGAACAAAGGGGCGCGTTTGGGCCGTTTTTATCAGGATACGGGAGAAGGCGGCATCAGCCCTCATCACTTGGCATATGGCGGCGATTTGGTTTGGGAATTGGGGTCAGGCTATTTCGGCTGCCGCGACGAAAAAGGGCGTTTCGATCCGGCTTTGTTCGCGGAAAATGCCAGCCATGAAGCCGTCAAGATGATCGAGATTAAATTGAGCCAAGGTGCCAAGCCGGGGCATGGCGGGCTGCTGCCGAAGACAAAGATTAGCGAGGAAATTGCCCGAACGCGCAAGATTAGCATGGGCCAGGATTGTATTTCCCCCCGTTCCCATGCCATGTTTTCCACCCCTCTCGAAATGCTTGAGTTTGCCGCGCAATTAAGAGAACTGGCGCAGGGCAAAGCCGTGGGCATCAAGCTCTGCGTCGGGCACATTCATGAAGTCATGGCCATCGTCAAAGCCATGCTCGAAGCGGAAATTTATCTCGACTATATCGTGGTCGACGGCGCCGAAGGCGGAACCGGCGCGGCGCCGCTGGAACTTTCCAACCATGTCGGCATGCCGTTACAGGAAGGACTGTTGGTGATGCGCAATGCCTTGGTCGGAACGGGGCTGAACAAGGTGGTTAAACTGGCCGCCGGCGGTAAGGTCTTTTCGGCCGTCGGCCTGGCCAAAAATTTAGCTATCGGCGCGGATTGGTGCAATGCGGCTCGGGCCTTCATGTTTTCCATCGGTTGCATTCAATCGCAGCGCTGCCATGAGGGGACCTGCCCGACCGGCATCACGACGCAGGATGGGTATAGACAACGCGGACTGATAGCCGAAGTCGCCGGTGCCAGGGCGGCGCGTTATCACCGGGAAACACTCGCAGCGTTGGCCGATATCGTCGCCGCGGCGGGCTTCAAACATCCGAAGGATTTACAGCCGCATCACCTTTATCACAGGCTGAGCGCAACAGAAGCCTATCCGGTGGATCAAATTTGGTGTTTTTTGTCGGAAAATGCCTTATTGGACGATCCTGACCGAACTCCATACGGACAATACTGGCGGGCGGCGACGCCCGCCAGCTTCTCCCCTGTGGGCGATCTTACTAACTCTGCCGCGGTTACCCCGAGATCGCCATGATGCTGTTAGCAGGCAATTGTCAAAATAAACGATGGTCCGGTCGCAAATGCCGCAAATGCCGCAAATGGATAAGGGAAAGGGAATGAAAGCAAAATACCTACAATTCAGTTTGCCGATCTGGATCCCTGTTTCTTTATTAGGGGCGTTATTGCTGATTTCGCTGATTATCCAGCTGCTGTTGGCTTGGCAGTCCCTGCAGAGAATCGAACCGGTTTCACGGCACATGGCCCACCTGGAGGATTTGCAGGCGGTGATCTCCGGCATGGAGGAAGGTCTGGCCAATTTGATGCCGGCGGATAAAACCCTGGATACGGCAACCAGGCGGCGCTTGCAACGAATGCTACAACAACTGTTGGAGAAAAATAATCATCTCGCCGCCACGACGCCGGACAACATCCGTGTGGCGCAACTGGCGCTGACCGATAATACATCCCATCCCAAAATGGTGTTGCTTAGCGTGCTCAATATCTTGAGAAAAACCTTCAGACAAGAAGCGTCGGCCCACCAAGTGTTGACCAATTCGGTGTCCGCGGCCGCCAAATTCGAGGTCGAGCTGGGCGTCATTATCATGATCGCCTTGCCGCTGGGCGCCGTCGCGACCTTGTATCTGATGCGGAAACGCATCTTCAATCCTTTGCAGCAAATGAGTTACCTGATGGAATTGTTGGGCAACCGGCAATATCAACAGGTGTCGCTACGCCAGGTCGATCCGGGTTTTAAACCCATCCTGGAAAATTACAATGCGATGGTGGTGCGCCTGTCCGAACTGGAAGATGAGCATTTGCAATATCAGCGTAACTTGGAACAACAGGTCGAACAGGCCGCGCGAACATTGATCGAATTGCAGCGGAACCTCGCTCATACCGAACATCTGGCCTCGCTGGGAGAAATTACCGCCCGGCTGGTGCATGAATTGCGCAATCCGTTGGCGGGCATCAAAATGGCCTGCATCAATCTGAAAAAGAAATTAACGAGCGGCGAGGTCAAGCCGGATTCGCTCGAGCGGATTGATTTGGTCATCAATGAAATAGACCGGATAATTTCGACTTTAAATCAGTTTCTGCAACAGGCTCATCACGACCCCGAGCCATTGCAAAATGTTCATATCGATAGCGCCATCAACGACCTGTTGACACTGGCCCGTTATCAAATCCCCAACACGATACAGTTGCAATATCACGGCAAGCGCGAATTGATTTGCCGCTTACCCGACGTGCAATTCCGTCAGGCGTTATTGAATCTGATATTAAACGCGCAGCAAGCGATGGGCGATTGCGCGGGCCAAATCGATATTCGCGCCGAATACCGGGACGATTTCTTGGTTATCAGCGTTTGCGATGAAGGCCCCGGTTTTTCCGCCGAATTTTTACACGACGGCATCCGGGAATTTGCCACGCGACGCAGCGATGGCACCGGTCTGGGCCTGGCCATGGTCAAGCGCTTTGTCCGTAACCACGAAGGCGACCTGATCATTCACAATCGCGAGCCTCACGGCGCCTGTG